>NZ_JABBJJ010000152.1 GCF_012933655.1 Pyxidicoccus fallax
GGCTGGGGTTCAGCTGGGCGCGGTCCTCGTATCTGCGACAGGAGCCCGTGCAGCGGCGCCTGCGATGCCTGGAGACGCTGGAGCGGACGCGGCGGGCGCTCGATGAGGCGGAGGCCCGCCTCCAGCAGCTCCAGGAGGAGCGAGCCCGGTGTGAGTGGGAGGCGCGTTCGGGGAGCGAGGTGCTCCTGGGCGCGAAGGTGGCGCTGGCGGAACGGACGAGCCAGACGCTCCAGCTCATTCGTTCCATGTCTCCGCGGGAGTTCGAGCGCCTGGACAGCAAGCGGCGCGAGCTGGAGAAGCAGGAGGCTCACGCCCGGCGGATGCTGGAGCAGGAGAAGACGGCGCGCCTGGCGGAGCTGGCGCAGCGGGTGGAGGCCGTGTCCAGCCCCGAGAAGGCCAAGGAGGAGGCGCTCCGGCGGATTCATGAGAAGTACGTGCGGGAAGCGCTAGAGGAGTCCATCATCGACAAGTCGAACATCCCGGGGCTCGACATGTCACCGAAGACGAGGGACCTCCTGGCGAAGGCAGGGCTCCGGACGGCGGCGGACATCAGCCGCGAGCGTCTGCGTGCCGCGCGGAAGCTGAGCGCGGCGCAGGTGAACATCCTGCTCGAGTGGCGTGCGCAGCTGGCGGCGAAGGCGCGGTGGAGGATTCCCGCGGACGCGGGGCGGTTCGCCGGCGCGGACTGGCGCACGCGGCTGAAGGAACGGGAAGCGGAGCTGACCCAGGAGCGGGAGGCGTTCGAGGCGAGGTTGGTGGCCCTGACGTCGGGCTTCGCCCAGCTGCGCGAGGCCCTGCGCGCCGAAGAGGACGCGCTGACCCACAAGCTCTGGAGCGAGTCGCCGGAGCTGTCTGGAATGGTCGGGCGCGAGTCGATGCGTCTCGAGCTGGAATTGAAACTCCGGAACCGGCGTCTGGACGCGGTGGACGCGAAGCTCGCGGAGGCGCGCCGCGCCTGCGCGAGCCTGCGTTGGAGCCAGGAGGAGACCGTGAATGAGCTGGCTTCTCTCGAATCTCTTCAGTTCAACCGCTATCTCAAGCGGCTGTTTCCAGACAGCCAGTGAGGCCACTGACACCGTGAAAGGGAGCACGTGATGACGGAGATGCGCATCGAGCAGGTGGCTGCCCAGCTTCGGGCACTGGGCGTGCGGCGTGGCGGCGTGCTGCTCGTCCACACGTCATTCCGGGCGGTGCGTCCGGTGGAGGGCGGCCCGCTGGGGCTGATTCGCGCGCTGCGCTCCGCGCTCGGGGAGGAGGGCACGCTGGTCATGCCGACGATGACCGATGGCGAGACGGTCTTCGACCCGGCGTCGACGCCGACGTGCGACATGGGCATCACCGCCGAGCTGTTCTGGAGACAGCCGGGAGTGCGGCGCAGCACGCATCCGGGGGGCTCGTTCGCGGCCGAGGGGCCGATGGCGGAGCGCATCTGCGCGCCACAGGTGCTGTCGCCTCCGCACGGTCCGGACAGTCCGGTGGGCCACGTGCATGACCTCGGAGGGCAGGTGTTGCTGCTCGGCGTGGGCCACAGCGAGAACACCACGCTGCACCTGGCGGAGGCCATCGCGGGCGTTCCCTATTCCGTGGAGCACCCCTGCGTCGTCGAAGAGGGGGGCGAGGTGCGGACCGTGATGATTGCCGAGACCGACCATTGCTGCCGCCGCTTCCGGCTGATGGATGAGCCGCTGCGCGCGCGCTCGCTGCAGCGCGAGGGGAAGGTGGGGCAGGCTGACGCGCGGCTGTGTGACTCCCGGGATGTCGTCGCGGTGGCCGTCGAGCAGCTGGCCGCGAACCCGGTGCTGTTCCTCTGCCCGCCCGAGGAGCACTGCGAGGAGTGTGACACCGCGCGCGCCAGCATCCGGGTGGCGTGAGGGGGCGGCTGGTGTGTACACGCGTGCCCGGCGCCCTCGGATGGGTGTACCGCCGCCGGCCGCCGGAGGAACGGTGCAGTCCAGGGACTGACACCGCGCAGCATTCCATTCGCTCTGCCGTGGCGTCATGAGGAATCCTCTCGACCCACCAAGCGGAACAGGTAGAGGGGACATGACCATCCGGCCTGACGACTTCAAGCAACTTCCCGTTGATGGGGCTCGCTTCGAGGCCCTCGTCTGCCAGCTGCTGGAAGCACTCGGATACCGCATCCTGGAGAAGCCGTCCGTGGGCACGGATGGCGGACGTGACATCCTCGTAGAGTGCAGCCTCAAGGATGCAATGTCCGAGCGCATCGAGAGGGTCGTCGTCCAATGCAAGCACTACGCCCAGAGTGGCGGCTCTGTGCGAGATGCGGACCTCGGGAATTGGATGAACGCGATGATTCGCGCTCACGCCCGGGGGTATCTCCTGGTCACTGACACGCGTGTGACCACGAACATTCGTGAAGCCTTCAAGAGATTCACGGAGGGCGAGCAGAACACCTCCGGTCGCTGGGCACAGTTCTGGGACGTGGACGACCTCATCCGGCGGCTCAACGAGCAATCGTCCGTTCGAGAGGTCTTCTTTCCACGGAAGCGAGTGGCCCTGGACGACCTCGCTGACGAAATCAGGGGCTGGCTGGAGGCGATTCGCTACGAGGTCACCGCCCCCGTCCCCAACGGTGACCGATACATCGACATGACGGCCACCCTGAACCAGGGCACCGTGAAGCAGCGCATCCTGGTCCGCTGCGTGGGAGGTGAGATCTCCGCCTCGGATGTGGACGCAATGGACGAGTGCCTGGATCGCCGGACGCCGCAAGGCTGGCTCGTCAGTGACAAGCGCGTGGGCATGTCGGCTCGCACCAGGGCAGCCAGCATCGAGGGGTGTCAAGTCTTCAACCTCGCAGAGTTGCTTCAGCAGAAGGTCTGGGGGAATTACTTCAACGCGCTGAATGCCCTGGTGACGCAAGACCAGATCGACGTGAGATACGTGGACATTGGGTGCCACCGCGTCGAGGGAGAGGGGGAGAACCCGGCCGCGCCACGTGAGAATTACCCCAGCCTGGAGAAGTACATCGATGACTGGCTCTCCGAGCGGAGCAAGATGCATTTGTCCGTGCTGGGAGAGTTCGGGGCGGGAAAGACTTGGTTCTGCCGGCACTACGCGCACCGGCAGCTCCAGCGATACCTGCAGGACCCCTCGCGGGAGCGGATGCCCCTGCTCATCACCCTGCGAACTTTCGCGAAGGCGATGACGGCGCAGCAACTCATCAACCATGCGCTGATGGTGCAATACAAGCTGCCCTTCATCGGGGATGCCTTCGAGGTCTTCCGGAAGATGAACGGGCGCGGGAAGATCCTGCTCATCCTGGATGGCTTCGATGAGATGGCGCGGCAGGTGGACTACGAGACGGTGGTAGGCAACTTCTGGGCGCTGGCGGAGTTGGTGGAGGAGGGAAGCAAGGTCATCCTCACCAGCCGGACGGAGTACTTCCGGCTTGCGAAGGAGTCAGAGCGCGTGCTCGCGGGCCAGGAGCTTGGACGGCACATGCTGGTCCTGACGCCCCCGAAGTTCGAGGTGGTGTACCTCAACCCGCTCACGGATGCGCAGATTCGGGAAATCATCGTCCGCCGGCTAGGCGCGGATGGGAGTTCCGTGGCCCAGCGCGTCCTGACCCATTCCAATCTGGCTGGTCTGGCACGCAAGCCCATCGTCCTCGAGCTGTTGCTGGCAGCGCTCGACGAAGTAAGCCCGGACGTGCTGGGGAACGAAGCCGAGGTTTATCTCTACGCCACCAATCGGCTGTTGCTCAGGAACATCACCACCGAGCGGACCTTCACGAGTACGTCTGACAAGCTCTACTTTCTCTGCGAGCTGGCCTGGGAAATGCTCAGCGGCGAAAGCCTGAGCATTCATTACCGGCTCATCCCCGATCGCATCCAGAAGCACTTCCAGGGCCAGCTCAAGGAACCACACGAGCTAGACAACTGGGATTACGACCTTCGAAGCCAGACACTCCTTCACCGTAATGCAGCCGGGTACTACGAATTTGCCCACAAGAGCCTGGTGGAATACTTCGTCGCCCTGAAGCTCGCTTCGGAACTTGGCGTGCTGGAGCCGAGGTTTCTCGCGACCTATGCGGCACACGACGGAAAGCCACTGCAGCTCACCCGGGAGCCAGTTGGGATCGAGAGGCTCTCGCAGTCCTTGGGGCGGTTCTCGTTGAGAGACTCCCGGATGAGCGGCGTTGCCGACTTGCTACCCCAGATGTGCGCTCGCAACCTCGCGCTACTCTGGGAACAATACGACGAGGCTCGCCGTTTGGGAATCACGCAGGTCGCCGCCAATCTCGTGTGTCTGCTGCGCTGGATGGGCGCTTCGTTGGCGGGGAGGAATCTCAGAGGGATCGAACTGGCGGGGGAGAGGACTTTCTATGTGGGGGACATTCGCGGGGCCGATCTTCGCGATGCCCAGCTGCATGAAGTCTTCGTGGACCTTGGGGATATGCGTGGGGCGAATCTGGAAGGGGCTGAGTTCCACCATGCAAGGGGGAACCCGATCTGGAATGACTTCAGCGACGTGGGCGGCCTCACGTTTCTGGATCGGAAGGGGACGCTGGCCGTCATGGGGTTCAGGCGGCTGTACCTCTGGAATATCTTCGACTCGTCCTCGGACCGGGACTTCGAGCTGCCTCGTTGGTTCCGGCTCTTCATGCCGCCATTGGCATCCTTGGATACAGGTACGCTTTTCGCCATCCATGACTTCAATCCGGTGTTCTGGAAGCCAGGGGAGCCCCTCCAACGTATGGGGAGGCTGCCTGGCTCACACCTCAGCGCCTACATGCTTTCGATGAGCAGCAGTGGGCAGGAACTCGTCTACTGCTCGCCCGCCCTGCTGGGACCCAAGAAGCCTGGAGTCATGGTCTGGAACGTGAGTTCCCGGCAGGTGGTGCTCCAACTGGGCTGGCCACCCGGCATGGGCCTCGAGGGCGATTTTGAAAATCAGGGTGATCGCGTCGTGGCGTTCGATGTGAACGGGAACCTGTGGTCACTGGAGTTCAAGACCCGGAGCTTCCAGAAAGTGATGGCGTCCAGCAGGAGTGAGTACCTCAAGCGCCCCCGCGCAAGGTTCACCCTGAGCCCGGGGCAGGGCCGTCTCGCGATTCACGTGCACCCAAAGATCTATGTTCTCGATGTGGCTTCGGGGCAGCTCCTCAAGGAACTCAAGAGTCTCAGCGGGCATTACTTTCATGATGCTCAGTTCAGCCCGGATGAGCGCTATCTCGGAGCCGTTACTGGGGACAATATCATTGAAGTGTTTTCGACCGCCGATTGGAGCCGGGTCTATTCCTCCCCTGCCCACTTCGAGCAATTTGAGTTCAGCCCGGATGGAGCACTTCTTGCCATGGGACCACAGTTCAACGGAGACCGTGTCCTCGTGGTGGATCTAGACTCGGGACGCGTCGTCTTCGAACGAAGCCTGAAGCTCGATTTCTCAGGGACCTACGTGCGCGGCTTGAAGGCTCCGCTCCCGAACCTGAAGGCACTCTACGAGCGCGGTGCGCAAGGTCGTTACACGCGAGCTGAGGTGGAGGGAATGTCGGATCGTGAGCTGGACATCCTCATGCGATGGCTTCTTCCGGAGCCGGAGGCTTCGAGCCGCGAGCAGAAGATCAACCTGATTGTCTCCGAGCTAAGCCTGAGCTGAAAGGGCCATGCCGGACAAGCTGTTCGAGAGGTGGCCACCCTTGAGGTACACGCTCGCCCTGGCTCAGCCCGCGAGTCTCTTCCTCGCCGCGCGGTGCTGCTCAATCCAGGCGCGGGCCTGCTCGGGGGGGCCGCGTAGTGGAGGTCCAGCCGCGCGCCGCCGCTGAGCAGCGTCCCCACCATCAGGCTCTTCGTGGCCGTCTCCTGCTCCAGCCCCGCGCCGATGTAGACGAGACCGAGGAACCAGTCGGGCTTCACGGCGCCCTGGAGGAAGCGGCGCGCTTCCGGGGTTATCAGCGTCCCGGAGATGTCCGCCGCCAGGTAGAAGCGTTGCGAGGCCGCGACCTCCTGATACACGCCGCAGTACCACTGCGTGATTCCGACCGTGTGCTGTCCCCGGTACCGCGTCCAGAGCATGTCCGGCGGCTCGAACCAGATGCGCTGCTCGCCATGACTCCACTCTCGCTGCGTTTGCATGGGTGCCCCCTTGCCAGCAAGGACCTCACGATACGCCCGACCCGGCACGAGGGCCAAGACTGTCTCCACCCGTTTGGTTGGAAGTCCCCCGTCGTGTCTCGCCGCCGTCCACGAGCCCGGCACGTTTCGCCAAACGAACCGGCTGCCAGCCTCAAGCAAGGCAGGGCGGGGCAGGTGAGGGTGGCACCCGGCGCGGGCCTGCGCTGGGTGTAGCGGCACCCGATGTGTCACTCACGAGCTTCGTGGTGAAGGGATTGCCTGTCGTGCTCAACTGAGCCGATGAACCCCACTTCTCCTCCGCGGGCGCGGCCACGCCGTCCGTGGAAGCTCATTGTCGGGCTCGTGTTCCTGGGCGTGATTGGCACCTGGCTGTACCAGCAGCGAGCGACGATGGACCGCATGGCGCGCATGACCCGGGAGATGCAGCGCCAGGCCCGTGAATCCGCGAACGCGCCGGGAGTGGCCGAGCTCCGGGCGTTCGGTTGCAACCGTGCCGACATCACGGACATGCGGCGTATTTACGACATCGTCGGCATCGCCGACGCGGGGCCCGGAGGAGACCTCGGCATCACCTGCAACATCCGCCTCGGCATGGACGAACCCTCGTGCGAGCAGGTGGCCTCCGTGTACGTGAAGGCCGTGGGAGAAGCGGCCCAGCCGTTCACCGCTCGCGTCCGGAGGGAGGAGACGAACCAGGTTCTCTGCACCGAGGCGTATGCGCGCGACGGCTCACGCCTGTGAGCCGTCGTTGAAGGTGCTCCTCCGCGTCACCCCACGTTGCTTCGTCCGCTAGTGAGGGCCGTGGGTGTGGCCCGGGTAGGGGGCCAGCACCTCGACGAGCTCCGCCATGCCGAGGTCTCCGTGCTCGGCGATGTGGCAGTGCATCATGAACTTGCCGATGTACCGCTCGTAGCGGGTGCGCAGCCGGAAGGTCTGTCCGGCCATCACCATCAGCGTATCCTTCCAGATGAGCCTCCCGTCCTGCAGCTTCACCTGGAAGGGATTCACGTGGATGTGGAACGGGTGGTTGAAGTTGAGCGAGCCCACCTTCCACTCCTCCACGTCGCCGAGCAGGACCTGTCGCACGTGGTGCGGATCGAACGGTTTGCCATTCACCAGGAAGCGCGGCGGCGTCACCGAGGTGTCGATGGAGAAGATGACCTCCTGCTGCCCGGTGACCTCCGAGTTGCCGATGCCCTTGAACGGCGCCAGCGGCGCCAGCTGCTCGGCCTTGGGCAGGGCCATGCGCACCGGCTTGCCCTTGACGCACACCCGGGCCAGGGTGTGCGCCGGGCCCGTGGCCAGGGCGTCCACCAGGTAGTAGGTGCCGGGGTTCAGCGGGCGCCCGTCGTCGTCGGTCGCGCGCACCATCACGTCCACGCGGTAGCCGGGGAACATCTCCGTCTCCGTCACCTCGTCGATGCGCCCGGTGGTGATGCCGTCGTGGGCAATCTGGAACTGGGACAGCGGCGTCTCCACGTTGCCCTCGCGGCGGACCAGACGCAGCTTGAGCCCCTCGCGGATGCCGCCGTGGATGAAGCGCCAGCGCTGCACCTCGCCCGGGTTCAGCTCGTAGGTGGGCTCGACCTCGCCATTGAGGGTGAAGCGCCGGCCCAGCGACTGCCACACGCCAGGGCCGAACAGCGAGTAGCTCTCCACCATGTTGGCCTTCTGGCCCGGCGCCGTCGGGTCATCGGTCAACGTATAGGGAATCTGCTGGAAGAGGATGATGCGCTCACACGCGTCCTTGATGGCGGGCACGCGGTCGATGTCTCCCCGGATGATGAGCGCGCCCGCCATGCCGCTGGCTAGGTGCAGCGTCGCCGAGCCGTGCTTGTGGGCGTGGTACCAGTACGTCCCCGCGGGATGGTCGTAGGGAATCTTCACCTCGTACGGGAACGAGTGCTTCGGGGGCAGCTCGATGAGGACGTTGTCCGAGTTGCCCGTGGGCGACACGTGCAGCCCGTGGAAGTGGAGGTTGCTCGTGTTGAAGCCGTGGGGCGCATTGCCGTGTCCGGGGCCCGGATGTGGGTCATGCGCCGAGTCCGCCTCGGGCTCGCGAGGGAGCTGGTTGTCCAGCTTGATGTAGAGCGTGTCCCCGGGCTCGGCCTCGATGGTGGGACCTCCCAGCTTGCCGTTGTACGAGCGCAGCTTGACGACGTCGTACTCCGGGGGCGCCCCGTCGGGCGTCACCCGGCGGATTTTATGCGTGGCATAGGCCAGGTCCAGCTCGAGGAAGTGGTCCCGGTTGACGCGGCGATCAGGCCCATGCCGCCGCGTCTCCTCGTCGTGCCGCTCACGCCGCCGCGGCTCGGCGACGTCCGTCTCGGTCATTTCCTGGAAGGCCATGGTCTCTGCTCCCGCGCGAGGGCATGGCCGTCATGACCAGCCCCTCGCCAGAGCAGAGTCCGCCCGGAGTCGCTGTGATGTCTGCCGGCGCTGGCCTACCCCCGGCTCCAGGCCCGCCCGTCACGCTCGAGCAGCCGGGCGGCCTCGACAGGGCCCCAGGTTCCCGCGGCGTAGTTGGGCTCGGCCGGGGTGGCGTTCCAGGCCTCCAGCACGGGCATGACCAGCTCCCAGCCGCGCTCCACCATGTCCCGGGACGCGTAGAGCGTCGAGTTGCCGAGCAGGCCCTCGAGCAGCAGCGGCTCGTAGGCGTCCGGCAGCCGGGCGGGGAAGCCCCGGGCATACAGGAAGCTCAAGTCGACCTCCCTCGTGCGCAGGCCCTGGCCGGGGACCTTGGTGTTGATGCGCAGGGAGATGTGCTCGTCGGGCTGGATGCGGATGATGAGCCGGTTGGCCGTCTCCAGGCCCGCATCCTCCAGCCCCGGGAACTGGAGGGGGCCCGGCTTGAACTGCACCATCACCTCCGTCACCCGCTCCTGGAGCCGCTTGCCCGAGCGGACGTAGAAGGGCACTCCCGCCCAGCGCATGCTGTCGAAGCGCATCGTCAGCAGCGCGAACGTCTCCACACCCGAGTCCACCGCCACGCCGGGCTCCTGCCGGTAGCCCGGCACCGGCTGCCCGCCGGACAGGCCCTCCACGTACTGCCCACGCACGCACTCGGTGCGGATGCGCTCCGGCGAGAAGGCCCTCGCGGTCTGGAGCGCTTCCACCTTGGCGCGCTGCACCGACTCGGCGGACAGGTCCTCTGGCGGCTCCATGGTCAGCAGCGAGAGCACCTGGAACACGTGCCCCTGGAGCATGTCCCGCACCACGCCGGCCTGCTCGTAGTAGCGGCCGCGCCCCTCCATTCCCAGCGTCTCCGCGTTGGTGATCTGCACGTGGTCGATGTGCTGCCGGTTCCACAGCGGCTCGAACAGGCCATTGGCGAAGCGCAGCACCAGCAGGTTCTGGACCATCTCCTTGCCAAGGTAGTGGTCCATCCGGAAGATGTCCGACTCGTCGAAGTGCTTTCGCAGGCGCGCGTTGAGGCTCCGGGCGGTGTGCAGGTTCGTGCCGAAGGGCTTCTCGACGATGATGCGCACCCAGCTCCCGGGCCGGGCCTGGGCCAGCCCCGCGGCCCCGAGGTGGTCGGCCACCGGGCCGAAGAGCGACGGCGCCACCGCGAGGTAGAAGAGGCGGTTGCCCCGGGTGCCCCACTTCTGGTCCAGCTGCCCCAGGCGCTCGGCCAGACGCGTGTAGTCCTCGGCGCGGGACAGGTCCACGGTGACGTGCTCCAGCCGCTGCGCGAAGCGCCGCCAGGTCTCGGGGTCCACCCGTTCGCCCGCGCGCTCCAGGCTCTCCCGGACGCTCGCCTGGAAGGCCTCAGGCTCCATATGGGCGAGGGAGACGCCGACCAGCGCGAAGCGCTCGGACAGCCGTCCCTGCAGGAAGAGCTGGAAGAGGGCGGGCAGCAGCTTGCGGCGCGCCAGGTCCCCCGAGGCTCCAAGGAGGACGAAGAGAGAGGGCTCGGCGACGGCCTGAGCCGGGGTCGGGGTGGAAGCGAATTCAATCCTGCGTGCGGTTGCGGTCCGTGACATGTGCTCCATCCTGGAAACTCGTCTCCGATGGAGAGGGAGGCCGCGCTTTGTGAGCCGCCATCACAAATCCCTCCACCCCTGTCTTTCCCTCCGAATTCACATTGCAACGGAGAAAATGAATGACGGTGGTGAACGAGATGAGCGACCGGATCCAGGCCCAGCGGCTGCTGCTCGCGCAGATGATGGAGATGATCGATATCGTCCGCGGCGATGCCATCCGGAGCCGGCCCGGTCCCTTCCGCAAGGCGGAAGCCATCCCGCTCTTCAAGCCCCAGAGCGTGTCCGAGCGCGCGGCCTACGTCAGCGAGGAGCTGCGCAAGCTCGCCACCGAGCACGTGGAGCTGTCCGAGTTCGTCCGCGCGATGAACGAGGTGGTGCGGCGGCTGGAGATCACCAGCGTCATCTCGCTGGAGGAGGACCTCCAGGAGATCCGCGCGCAGTGGCTGGACGACGTGGTGACGGAGCCGGGGGACACCCGGGCGCTGGAGGTGGAGCCCTCGGCGCGGGTGGACGCGGCCAGTCTGCTCATCGACTCGCTGAGGCGTGAGCGCCGCAAGCCCACCGTGCAGGAGAAGCGCACGCTGCACCAGGCGTACGAGGCGCTGGCCCAGGGCGCGCGGACGACGCTGCCGTACCAGCCGATGCCGTTGCCGGGGCACGGCGTGACGCAGACGCACATGTCCGTCACCGACCCGGGCGAGGGCCACGTGCACGGCACCACCACGCGCGAGGAGTTCATGCGCGGCGTGATTGTCCACGTGGAGCACCTGGAGCGCGCGAACCAGGACCGCAGCTCGCTGGAGTCCTACCGGATTCCCTCGGTGCTCAACGTGGCGAAGGTGCGGATGCACGTGGGCAACCGGGCGCCGGTGACGAGCTTCATCGGGCGGCCCCTGTTCGACAGCGGCCGGTTCCATCTGGACCTGTGGAAGGTGGTGCACACGATGGCGGCGGCGGCCAGCGCCATGTTCCAGCAGGGGGTGGCCGAGTGCAAATTCGCCATGGAGCGCATGACGGCCTCGCAGATCATCGAGTTCATGCGCTGCCTGCGCAGCAACGTGCTGCGCAACCCGCGCACGCAGTACCTGTCGGCGGCGTTCAACCTGAACACGCCCATCATCGATGACCGGAACGGCACCGAGCGCCGCGTGACGGACCGGCGGGAGATCGGCCTGCTGGGCATCGAGCTGGTGAAGGAGGGCGGCTTCGACAAGGTGACGTGGGATGGCTCGGCGGACACGTACCCGAGCGTGCCGGTGATGGAGCAGATTCCGCACGCCACGGCGGTGGAGCTGGTGCACCGCGCCCACGAGCGCGGGCTGCTGACCTACTTCTCCGCGGGCTTCCGGCTGCCGCAGATCTCCGCGGCGGTGTACGCGGGCGTGGACGGGGTGGGCATCGGCGGGGCGCAGATCCTCCGGTACATGGACATGGAGACGGGCTTCCACGGGCCGTTCCAGCCGGAGAACATCCCCGCCATCCTGGCGGCCCGGGACGAGGCCGCGCGGAGCCCGCTGGGCCGGGCGGCGGCACTGCTGGCGCGGCTGGACTGGGCGTACTCGCAGGGCCGCATCTCCGAGTCGCAGAACAAGCTGCGCATCCAGCTCTACGAGGCCCTGTGCCGCAAGGACGTGGAGGCGCTCATCAGCGACGGGCCGCGGGAAGTGGCGGCCTGAGACAGCGGTGCACGGCGCCCGGGGGCTGGTTCCCCCGGGCGCTGCTGCATTCGCTCGCTTCGAGGCACTACCCCCACGCCCCGCGGTCCTTCACCACCACGGCGAAGAGGTCGGACAGCGCGGCCAGCTCGGCGCGCTGCAGCTCGGCGGCCGGTACCACGCCGCCCGCCGGGTCGGGCAGGTCGCGCGTTGCCGTGGCCGAGGCCACCACCGTGTTGCGATAGCCGAGGTCGAGGGCCGCGCGCACGGTGGCCGAGATGCACATGTGCGTCATGAAGCCGGCGACGATCAATTCCTTCCGGCCGGTCGCCGAGATGCGTGCGTGCAGGTCGGTACCGGCGAAGGAGTTCGGCAGGCCCTTGGTCACCACCGCCTCGCCGTCCCTCGGCGCCACGGCGGAGATGATGGCGCTGCCCGGTCCCTTCGGATCGAAGATGGGGCCGCCGGCGGCACCGTGGTGCACGATGTGGAAGATGGGCGTGCCGTGGCGGCGGGCGAGGTCGAGCAGGCGAGCGATCTCCGCCACCGCGTCGCCGACGCCGGCCAGCGGCAGGTTGCCGGACGTGTATTCGACCTGGGCGTCGACGATGACGAGCGCCGCGCGGTCGAACGGAGAGGGGTGGGTTGGCGCGCCGGCCATGGAGGAAAGGGTGCGAGGGGCGGTCATGAAGGTCTCCCGTGTTGGGGTGTCCGCCCCTAGGTAGCCCGTTCGTTTTCGCGCGGCCATTCGCTATCTTCGAGCAGTGGCTGTGCAAAAACGTTCAAGCCCGCTGGACTGGGAGGACCTGCGCGTCTTCGTGGCGTTGGCGCGGGCGGGCAGCCTGTCGGCGGCGGCGCGGGCGCTGAAGGTCAGCCATGCCACGGTTGGCCGCCGCATCGCCGCGCTGGAGGGCACGCTGGGCCGGGCCCTGTTCGACCGCCGAGCCGACGGCTACGCGCTGACCGCCGAAGGGGCGGCGGTGTTGGAGCTGGCCTCGGGCATGGACGAGCGCGCGCTGGCCATCCTGCGCCGCGCCGGCAGGGAGGCCGGGCTGACGGGCACGGTGCGGCTGACCGCCACGGAGGCGCTGGCGGAGCGCTTTCTCATCCCGCGCCTCGCGGAGTTCCACCGCCGCCATCCCGGCATCGACCTGGAGGTGTTGATCGACCCGCGCTCGCTCAGCCTCGCGAAGCGTGAGGCCGACGTGGCCGTCCGGCTTGCCCGGCCACAGGCGGGAGAGCTGTTCACCCGACGGCTCGCCGCCATGGGCTATGGCGTCTATGCGGCACCGGGCGGCGACACGTCGGCCTGGGTCGGCTACGACGATTCCTACGCCCATCTGCCCGAAGCGCAGTGGCTGGCCCGGCACGCGGCGGGTGCACGCGTGGTGCTGCGAGCCAATGGCCTGGCGGCGCAGCTCGCCGCGGTACGGGCGGGCTTCGGCAAGGCGCTGATGCCGCGCTGGTTCGCGGAGGAGGAGGGCGGCCTCGTCTCCCTGCCGCCACCTGCTCCGCCGCCGGTGCGCGAGGCGTGGCTGGTGGTGCACCGGGACCTGAAGGACGTGCCGCGCGTGCGCGCCCTCATCGACGCCGTGGTCGCCGCGTTCGAGGCGGAGCAGGAGCGGCTCGGGCCCGGCGGCCCGTGATGGGGTGGGGCGACGCGTTCAGGCTGCTTCGGTCGTCTCGCAGCGCTTGGACGGATTGAAGAGCTTGCGGCCGATGTCGCGCGCGGCGTCCAGATGCGCTGTCGGATCCTGCGTCTCCGAGTCGAGCAGCAGCTCGGAGGTCACGACGGTGGCGCCGCAGTAATCGAAGATGCCGTGGTCGATCTGCGTCTTCATGGCGCCGAAATAGCCGTGCCGCGCATAGGTTCGCGCGTCGGCGCCCGCGACGGCGACGAGATGGACTCGAAGGCCGTGCAGCTTCTTCACCAGCTTGGCATCGGGGCTGAAGTCGAAAGCCCAGCCATTGCTGAACACGCGATCAATCCATCCCTTGAGGAGCCCCGGCATCGACCACCAGTAGACGGGGTAGACCAGGACCAGGGCATCCGCGCGATCGATCCTCGCCTGCTCGGCGGCGACATCGGCGGGGGGCGGCGCCTCCCGGTGATGGACCGCGAGATCCGCCAGGCTGAACCGCGGGTCGAAAGCTTCCGCCGCGAGGTCCGCGATCTCGAAGGAGTTGCCAGGACCGGACAGCGACACGCCCTCGCCAACCCGAGCGGCGATGCCATGAGTGAGCGACCTGGGATTGGGATGCGCGACAACGATGAGCGCGTGCATGACGGACACTCCCGAGGATGGCGGGTCAGAGGTGCTATGTGGTTACCTGAAGTAAGTTACTTTTGGTAGGTCGCTGCGTCAAGCGAGACACTCCGTGCGCCTGTCATCCCGCTATACTTCGCGGATGGCGGTGGATCTGCGAATTGCCTCGTACAACGTCCTGGCGGACGCCTACGTCAAACCCGAGTGGTTCCCGCGCACGCCCTCGGAACTCTTCGTGCCGCGGAGGCGTCGGGAGGCACTGGCCCGCCGAATCGTGGAGCTGGACGCGGACATCGTCTGCCTGCAGGAGGTGGAGCCCGACAGCTTCGACGCGCTTCAGGAGGCACTGGAGCCGCACGGGTACATGGGCGTGCTGGCCCTGAAGCAGCAGGGCAAGCCCGACGGCTGCGCGGTGTTCCACCGGCGGCAGCGATACCTGGGGCACCGGGCCCATTACTTCGGAGACAGGCTGGAGAACGGGCGCATCTCCGGGCACCTGGCGCTGGTCATGGACTTCGACGCTGGAGGAGGCGAGCGGCTGCGCGTTGCGTGCACTCACTTGCGCTGGGACCGGCCGGACAAGCCCGTGGAGCAGCACCAGGGGATGCAGGAGGCAACCGAGCTGCTCCAGGAGCTGGTGCAGGGAGACCCGGAGGCCCTGTGGGTCGTGTGCGGCGACTTCAATGCCGAGCCCGGCGAGCCGCTGGTTCGGGCGTTCGCGGCGGCCGGGCTGGTCGATGCCTACGAGGGGCGACACCAGCCGACGTGCAACGCGAACGACCGGGCCAAGGCCATCGACTTCCTCTTCCACTCGCGTGCGTTGCGGGCGCAGCCGGACCGGTTGCCGGAGCTGGACGACCGGACGCCGCTGCCTTCGGAGACCGAGCCTTCCGACCACCTGCCGATCTCCGCGCGGCTGCTGCGCGACTGAATCGAGGTGGGCGGCGGGGCCGCGGCTGGGAAAGGCAATCGCTTCCCGGTCGCGGCAGTCCAGGCTGAACGCGCAGGCCGGGCTCGAGCTGACGCGGACCATCGACCTGGTCAATGGCTTCGCCATCATCGAGGCGAAGCCGACCGTCTGACGTTTCGACGCGAGGGGCGCCGGGCTCAAACCTCGCGCCGGCGCCACCGCGCGGCGGCCATCAGCGCCAGCAAGCCCAGGAGCGCCGTGCCCACGGTTGCCCTCGGAGACTGTCCCGCCGAGCACCCCCAGCCCTCTTCCTTCCCGGCCGGGTCGTTCACGGTGGGGCCCCCTACGAGGCTCTCCTCCGAAGCGGATTCGAACGAAGCAAGGCACACCGGCTCGCCCACGGTGGCGTGTCCCGCGGCGTCGACCACGCGCCAGGCGAAGCACGGCGGGTAGGCACCTCCGTAGGGGTTCTCCGGCATGGCGAAGGACGTCTCCACGGAGGCGCCCGCGGAGTTCACGCCCCACACGCCCCACTGCACCTGGTGTCGCGGCTGGGTCGACGCGTCGAACAAGTAGGGCGTCCGGTCGGTGACCCAGAGCTCCACGCGATAGCCCCCCACCGGCGCTCCGCCCTGGACCGCGGGCACGGTGACGTGGGCCCGCGTCGCCATCTCCCGCCCGACGACCGCGCACTCACACAGGCCGGGAGTGCAGTCGCGCTTGTCCCGCTCGAAGGACTCGAAGCGGACCTGCAGGCTGCCCAGCACCTCCAGTGGTGGCGCCGCCCGCGCTCCCGTCGAAAATTCATGACGGATTTCCGTGGGCCCCTCCGCCTCCCCGGGCCGCGGGACCTCCTGGTCCAGCGTGCCCTCCACGACGTAACGCCGGCTCGGTGACAGCGGGCTCGCGGGCGTCCACGCCAGCCCATGCGGCTCCCCCATCCAGTACCGCAGCTGCCCTGGCACCACCTCGCCCGTCCGCGCGTCCTTCACGGTGACGGAGAGCGCGTCCTCGAAATGGCTCTCCGTGTCGGAGAGGCTGCCCGGGAGGGTCCAGGCCCGTGACGTGAGCAGGATGGCTCCATCCGTGGGCACATCCGTCGCACCGTTACCGGGCAGGCTGTCCTGGAAGGTGAAGTACTTCGGGGGACTCGCTGGCGGAGAGCAGGCCTCCGCCGATGAAGCCCCGAGCACGGGAAGCAGGAATGCGGCGGACTGCGCCAGCCCCGCCACGACAACGAAATGGTGAAAACGCATCAGAACTCCACCTCATGGCCCCTGCGGCTTGAAGCTGCAAGGCGGGGGCCATGTGTGCCTGATGGCGGGCGCGTGCGTCAGTTCCAGGTCACGGTCGCGATGTCGGACGACAGCGCGCGGCCGTGGCAGAAGGCCTGGAAGCTCCAGCGCGACGCGCGGCTCGGCTTCCACCAGATATCCCAGCCGGTGGAGATGGGAATCGCGAGCGAACCTTCGATGGCGTACAGGTCCACGCTCCCGTTGGCAACGGTGGTGCCCCAGCCGTTGTAGAAGACGCCGATGTGCACATTCGTGCCGTTCAACACGGTGAGGCTCGTCGTCCAGGCCGTGGACGTATTGGGCTGCACGCGCACTTGGAGGGACGTGTAGTTGGAGGGGCAGTCGACCGCGGCGGCCACCGGCGCGGAAACGGTGGCCATCAGTCCCAGGGCGTACATCAGGCTCTTCGTCTTCATGTGGTGCTCCTGCCTGCGGAGTGGTTCAACGGCTGGGCGCAGGTAAGTCACATTAAACATGAAAAACATGATTCAATAAAATGGCGATTCAGTTACTGTAGAGACGCTATTTTGAATCACCGTCATGTCCGTTCTCCGACGGGGGCCCACGGAAATTCGAGGCCTCCGCGGTCCGAGGGCGTGCCCAACCCCGCGAAGTCATTCGCCTCTCGGGTTGTGCATGCGGCTTGCTCTGACGGCGCGCGCACTCAACCGGAGCACGTCATGACCGCACGTCATTCCTGGAATTGGAGCCCTCGCATCCTCACCGCCGCCTTGCTGCTGCTGGCGGGTTGTGCCTCCGAGGACAAAGACGAACAGTCGCTCCCCGAGCCGCCGGGAGAGCTCGTCGCGTCGGACAAGCAGCGGGCGCCTTCCCCGAACGTCCCGGCCGAGGACGTGGCCGCCGTCGTCGCGGGCAACACCGACTTCGGCGCGGCCCTGTACCGGCAGAGCACGCGTCCGGGGGAGAACTTCTTCTTCTCGCCGTACAGCATCACCCAGGCCTTCGCCATGACGTACGCGGGCGCCCGGGGCAACACCGAGGCGCAGATGGCGCAGGCGCTGCGCTTCGTGTCGCAGGACCGCTTCCACCCGGCACTGAACGCGCTGGACCTGGCGCTCCAGGACCGCGCCGAGCACCCGAAGGGGAAGGGTGCGCCGCCCACGCTGCGCGTCGTGAACGCCCTCTGGGGACAGAAGGGACGCACATTCGAACCCGCCTTCCTCGACACGCTCGCCGTCAACTACGGAGCGGGGATGCGCGTGGTGGACTTCTCCACCGAGTCCGAGTCCATCCGCTCCCGCATCAACGACTGGGTGAAGGAACGGACGGAGGGCCGCATCCAGGGCCTGCTCCCGGAAGGCTCGGTGCGGCCGGACACCCGACTGGTGATGGCCAACGCGCTCTACTTCAAGGGCGCGTGGGCCGTGCCGTTCAACGACAGTGGGACGCACGGCGCCCCGTTCCGCCGCCTGGACGGGAGCGAGCAGCAGGTCCAGATGATGGCGGGCGCGGATGGGTTCTTCCCGTACGGGAAGGGTGACGGCTATGAGGCTGTCGCGCTGCCGTACGCGGGCCAGTCGTTCCGCATGCTGCTCGTCATCCCCGACAGCGGCCGGTTCACGGAGGTGGAGTCGCGGCTCTCGGCGAGCTTCCTCTCCGAGGTCCGCTCGAAGCTGGAGACGGACCGCCTCTTCCTCCAGATGCCGAAGTTCCGGGTGGAGACGGAGTTTTCGCTGGTGGAGCGGCTGAATGCGCTCGGGCTGGTGGATGCCTTCACCGACGCCGCCGACCTGTCGGGGATGACGAAGGAGGAGGCCCTGCTCATCACGGCGGCCCAGCACAAGGCGTTCGTGGCCGTGGACGAGAAGGGCACGGAGGCCGCGGCCGCCACGGCCGTCGTCAGCGGTCCGGCGTCGATGCCGCCGGAGCTCGTCGTGGACCGCCCCTTCCTCTTCCTCATCGAGGACGTGGACACCCAGGCCGTCCTCTTCCTGGGCCGCATCGTCAACCCCGGCTCCTGAGCCGCGCCGGCTGGCGGCTTGTCCCACTCGAAGGACTCGAAGCAAACCCGCGGGCTGCCCAGGGACAGGGCGGCTCGCGTTTCTTCGTGGTGGACACTCCATCCGGGTAGAGTCACGAACGACGAGGGGGACGCACTGATGAGCACACCTGCCTGCGGCCACGCCGAGCCCGTCGCGGGGCGCTTCTGTTCACACCTCATGGCGGACGACGACGCGGAACATCATGTCCGCTTCACCGGCCAGGGGACCGAGCACGACCTGCTCTGCGCCGACTGCGCCGACGCCGGAGCGTCCGCCGAGACGCTTCGCACCGTCTGTGCCACCTGCATGCGAGAGCGGCTGGGCAGGGTCTTCGACTCGCTCGGCGTCATTGGCGGACCCGAGGTCCTCTCCCGGCCGACGGCGCTCCGCTTCGAGCATCGGGAACACACCCTGCCGGCGCTCGCCGGCACCTCGCTCCTCGCGCTCGCGCCCTTCGTGCAACAGTCCCGCCCGAGCTGGCTCGTGGTGGACGCGAGCGGCGGGCTGCTTCGCATCGACCTCGAGGGTGGCGCGCTCATCCGCCTGGGCACGCTGAGCGCGGAGGATGTCCAGCTCTCGGCGCCGCTCGCGCTGCACGTCTCGCCCTGTGGGCGCTTCGCCGCCGTGGTGAACGTGACCGGACGGAGAGGCGTCGTCATGGCGCTGGCGTCCGGCGCGGTGACGATGCGGCTCGACCGGGGCGGCTACCACGAGGAGCACTGCGTGTTCTCCGTGGCCTTCTTCCGGGATGGGTCCCGGACACGGGTCGTCCACGCGACGGCCTGGAACCGGCTCGACGTCTCGGACCCCGCCACGGGCGAGCTGCTGACGCCGCGCGACCTTCCGCCAAGGGAGCGGGACAAGCCGGCTCCGCCGCACTACCTCGATTACTTCCACTGCGGACTGACGGTCTCTCCGGATGGCGCGTGGTTGGTGGATGATGGCTGGGTGTGGCAGCCGGTGGGCGTGCTGCGCAGCTTCTCGCTGCGCCGGTGGCTTCACGAGAACGTGTGGGAGTCCGAGGACGGGCCCTCGCTGAAGGAACTCCGCGCCTGCGGCTACTTCTGGGACGCCCCGCGCTGCTTCGTGGGCGAGCGCATCCTCGCCGCCTGGGGCTTCGGGGTCGATGAAGAGCAGATGGTCGACGCCGTCATGCTCTACGACGTCGAAAGCGGAAAGCTGCTCCGCTGGTTCGCTGGCCCACCGCGCGGCGCACTCGCGTTCGACGGACGCTTCCTGTTCGCGAGCGCCAAGGGCCACGGCACGTCCGTATGGGACCTGGAGACGGGGGAGCGGCTCCATCAGGCTCCGGAGCTGCTCCCCACGGCCTGGCATCCGGCGGCGAGGTGCTTCCTGACCGTGCTCGGCGACGGCGTGCTTCGCGAGAGCCGGCTCCTGGCCTGAGGGCCTGGCGGCGAGAGCGCACTCCACAGCATGCGGGGTGCAGCCCCCAGGCCCTCACGCTCCGGAAGCAGGGCGGGGCGCCAAGGGCATGAAACCCCTGGGGCCGAGGACCGGGTCGCCGCCGGACCAGCGGTTGCATCCTCACGACGTTCATGGCGCTCCCCACTTCCCCGACGAGACAGCTCCGTTCCTGGTCCCTCCGCCTCCTTTCCTCGCTCGCGCTGCTGACGCTCACCCTTCCCGGGGTGACATGGGCCGCGACCGCCTCGGACTTCGTGGCGCGGACGGGACCCGACGGAGGGTTGCCCTACCGGCTGCTGGTGCCCGCGGGCTACGCCCCCACGCAGAAGTACCCGCTCATCCTCTTCTTCCACGGGGCGGATCAGTTCGGGACGGACAACCAGAAACAGCTCGACCACAACGCCAACGGAGCGCTCGCGCTGGTGTCCGACGCCGCGCAGGCCGCGGCGCCCGTCTTCATGGTCGCGCCGCAGGCGCCCAGCCGGGGGGGCTTCCGCGATGGTGCGGTGCGTGAGCAGGTGCAGGACATCCTCGACCAGCTCGTGCAGGAGTTCCCCGGCATCGACGTGGACAGGCTCTACATCACCGGCCTCTCCCAGGGCGGAGCCGCGACCTGGGACTACCTCTTCGCGTCCCCGCATACCTTCGCCGCCGCCATCCCCATGAGCCAGGGGGGCGGAGACACCACCCGGGGCGCGACGGTGGCGCACCTTCCCATCTGGGTCTTCCACGCCGCCAATGACACCACGGTGCGCGTGGCCAGCTCGGACGCCATCGTCAACGCGGTGCGCGCGGCCGGCGGCAGCGTCATCTTCACGCGCTATGCGCAGGGCGAACACGGCATCTGGCCGGTGGCCTATGCCCGGCCCGGGCTGCGCGAGTGGCTGCTGTCCCAGCGGCGCGGCGTCCCATCCACCGTGGGTCCGAGGCTCGTCATCACCGCCCCCACGGACGGGCCCACCTTCACCACCACGGCGGCCTCCGTCGCCCTGGCCGGAGTCGCGGACGGTGGGCCTTCCGCCGTCACCCAGGTCACCTGGAAGAACGGGCGCAAGTGTGGAGGCACCCTGACGGGCACGGCGGCGGGCACCACGGCGTGGTCCACGGCCGCACTGGGCCTCCAGAACGGCGCGACCCATTCCCTCGCCGTGGAGGCCCAGAGCCCCAGCGGCTCGGACGCGTACGGCGGCGTCACCACCTTCAACGATGTGCTCACCGTCACCCGGGGGGTGGATGCTCCGCCCACGGTGAGCATCACCGGGCCGACCACCGCGGCGACCTGGACGACCACCGCCCCGACGCTGACCCTCTCGGGCCGCGCGGCGGATGCCACCGGCGTCTGCAAGGTGACCTGGACCAACGACCGCGGAGGGAGCGGCACGGCCACGGGCGCCACGACGTGGAGCGCGAACGTCTCGCTGCAGCCCGGCACCAACCTCCTCACGGTGACGGCCTGGGACGGTGCGGAACAGACAACCTCGGACACGCTGGTCGTGACCTATTCCGCCCCGGCCGAGCAGGACGTGGTGTTCGCCCAGGATTTCCAGTCGTCCTTCGCGGTGGCGGACCATGTGAATGCCTCGGCGCCGGACCAGGGCCAGTTCAACGACGTGGGCGCCGAGGCCCAGGGCGGCGCCTGGTCCATCACCCCCGGAGGGCGGCTCCAGTTGGCCCGGACCGGCAGCAGCGCCACGGACAACGACGCCAGCCTCACCCGCCACACCGACCTCGCGGGGCCTCCGTCCGTGCTCCACCTGCGGTTCTCGCTGGCGGTGTCCGGCTGGACGGCCAGCACGTACCAGAGCGCGGCCTGCGTGCTCGAGGTGGGCCGCATCTCCAGCGTGCTGGACGGCAACACCGCGCTTCCGGCCACGGACCTGTTCCAGGCGCTGTCGGTTCAGGGCAAGGGGCCGGGCGGCTTCGCCTTCGTCGTCAATGGCACGCAGTCCGCGTCCTTCCTCGCCGATGGCACGGTGTACGTGGTGAGCTACCTGCTCAACCGCTCGGGCGCGTCCCGAAGCTATCTGGGGCTGGACGGAAGCTCGCGCACCCTGGACGCGGACCACGTGGCGCTGTGGGTGGACGGAGTGCCGCTGTTCGACAACGTGCCCGCGGCGGCGGGGGCCACCAGCGCGCTCTCCGACTTCCGGCTGCGCTGGAGCCAGCCGGAGAACGGCACCTGGCTGCTCGACGACTTCGTCGTTCGCAGCGCGCTGCCTCGGTGAGCGGCGGCAGGGCAGGGCGCGGCCCTTCCTTGCCGCGTGGCTGAAATCACGGCTTGCTCACCGTCCCTCGTGCACGGAGGCGGGTGGCGCCTTCACCGGATCCACGTTGCCCCGCCTCGTCAGGAGCATCCCGCGCGTGGGATGTTGAGCTGCACCGCCGCGACGCAGCACCCTGGGGGGAATCCCGATGCTTCGCCACGCCCCCCACCCGCAGCAGACCGTGACGCCGATGCACACCCGGAGGAATCATGCGCAGCAAGCAGTCCGCGGAAGCGCCGCCGGAAGTCCGCGCGGCGATGAGCGCCATCGTGGGGAAGGACGCACAGGCCCAGGGGGCGGCCTTCACCTCGCTCCAGGCCGCCGCCGAGGCGCCAGTCCCGTGGGTCTACGCCGTCTGGGACGAGCTCCTCTCCATCCTGCGCCACAAGGACAACCGCGCCCGGGCCATTGCCGGCCAGTTGCTGTGCCATCTCGCGAAGAGCGACAGCGAGGGCCGCCTCGAGAAGGACCTCGAGAAGGTCCTCGAGGTGACCCATGACGAGAAGTTCGTCACGGCGCGCCATGTGCTCCTCGCGTCATGGCGGACCGGCGTTGGCAACACCACCGTGAGGAAGCAGCTGGTCCGTGCCCTGTCCGACCGCTTCAAGTCCTGCGCCTCGGAGAAGAACGGCACCCTGGTGCGCTACGACATTTTGTGCGCGCTCCGGTCGCTCTTCGATGAGACCGCTGACGCCAAGGTGCGTGAGGCGGCCCTGGCCCTCATTCCGCTGGAAGAAGATCCCAAGTACCGCAAGAAGTACGCGACCGCGTGGCGCGGTGCCTGAAGCCCGGGGCGGGGCCCATTGACGCGTCACGCCGCGTCTATTTAGCGATATTGATTCGCAAAATCAAGTAGTGCGTGTTCATCCAGGGGCTGCTATGTGGGGCCGCGCTGTCGAGCGACCTCTCGCGTCCGTTCCCGCGAGCACTGGCTGGATGAAACCGTGAGCACATCAGACAGGCGTCCGTTTCCCCTCATCGCGATTCTCGGCGTCGTCGCCGTGGTGGCCGTCATCGGCGTGGCCGTGAAGCTCCGGCAGCCCTCGGAGGAGGGGGCCGCGCCGGTGGCGGAGGCCCTCTCGCCCGAAGCCGCCGCGAAGCAGGCGACCGTCACCGTCAAGCACGCGCAGGGGACGACCGTCGTTCCCCTCAAGCCCCAGCGTGTCATCGTCTTCGACCTGGCGGCCCTGGACATCCTCCAGGCGCTGGGCGTGGAGGTGGCCGGCGTCGCGGGGGACCAGTTCCCCCTCCACCTGGCGCCGTTCGCGGACGCGAAGTACCCGCGCATGGGCACGCTTTTCGAGCCCAACTACGAGGCCATCCACGCCGCGCGCCCGGACCTCATCATCACCGGCGGTCGCTCCAGCGCGAAGTACGCGAGCCTCTCGCGCATCGCCCCCACGGTGGACGTGCCCATGGGCGGGGCGCGCTACATCGACACCGTGGTCGCCAACACGCAGATGCTGGCGCAGATCTTCGGCAAGGAAGAGAAGGCCCGCGAGCTCGTGGACGGGCTGCGCCAGTCGCTCGCGAAGCTGAAGGAGACGACGGCCAGCCGCGGCAAGGGCCTGGTGGTGCTCGTCACGGGCGGCCGCGTCAGCGCCTATGGCCCGGGCTCCCGCTTCGGCGTCCTCCACGAGGACTTCGGCGTGCCCGTGGCCGCCGAGGGGCTCAGCGCGTCGCTGCACGGCGAGGCCATCGGCTCGGAGTTCATCCGGGAGAAGAACCCGGACTGGCTGTTCGTCATCGACCGCGACGCGAGCATGGGCCAGCAGGGTGGGGCGAAGCAGGTGCTCGACAACGAGCTGGTGCGCCAGACGACGGCGTGGACGAAGGGACAGGTCGTCTACCTGGACCCGCTGAACGCCTACCTCATCGGCGGTGGCATCCAGGCGGTGAGCCGCCTGCGAGACCAGGTGGCGGAAGCCTACTCCGCACGGGCCCCCTGACCGGTCCGGGCAGCGATGCGCCTCCTCGTCGCCGTCATCGTCCTCGTCCTGCTGGCGCTGGGCAGTCTGCTCATCGGCGTCAGCAACGTGTCGTGGCACTCGCTCTTCTCCCCGAGCCCCGACGAGCAGGCCCTCCAGGTCCTGGTCATCAGCCGGATTCCCCGGATGCTGGCCGTCATGCTGGTGGGCACGTCGCTGGGCGTGGCGGGGCTCATCCTGCAGATGCTCGTGCGCAACCGCTTCGTGGAGCCGGCGACGGCGGGGTCCGCGGAGTCCGCGAGCCTGGGCCTCATGGCCGCCACCGTGCTGGCCCCGCAGCTGCCCGTGCTCGGGAAGATGCTCGTGGCGGCGGTCTTCGCCCTGGCGGGCACCGCTTTGTTCCTGCTCATCCTGCGCCGCATCCCCCTGCGCTCGGTGCTCATCGTCCCCCTGGTGGGGCTGGTGCTGGGCAGCGTCTTCGACTCCATCACGACCTTCTACGCCTACCGGATGGACCTGCTTCAGTCCGTCAACGCCTGGAAGACGGGCGACTTCTCCAACGTCCTGCGCGGGCGCTACGAGTTGCTCTGGGTGACGCTGGGGCTGACGTGCTGCGCCTATGTCGCGGCGGACCGCTTCACCGTGGCGGGCATGGGGGAGGCCTTCACCACCAACCTGGGCATGCACTACTCGCGCATCATGGCGCTCGGGCTGCTCATCGTCTCCCTGGTCACCGCCATGGTGGTCGTCACCGTGGGAATGGTTCCCTTCCTCGGGCTGCTGGTCCCCAACCTCGTCAGCCTGTTCACGGGCGACAACGCGCGCCGGGCCATTCCGTGGGTCGCGGTGGGCGGCGCGGGCTTCGTGCTGCTGTGTGACATCCTCGGCCGTGTGGTGCGCTTTCCCTATGAAATCCCGGGGGCGACCATCGCCGGCGTCGTCGGCAGCGTGCTCTTTCTCTATCTCCTGTTGAGGAGGGACGCCCGTGTCGGCTGAGCGCGTCGCGGTGGCGCGGCGCCCCGAGCGCACGCTGTTCATCCTCGGCTGCGTGACGATTGGCTGCGCGCTGCTGTTCCTGCTGGTCAACGCGGGCGGCCAGTGGGACTTCGTCCTGCCCTTCCGGGGGCGGAAGCTGGCGACGGCGCTGCTGGTGGGCTACGCCATCGCCGTCTCCACGGTGCTGTTCCAGACGGTGTCGGGCAACCGCGTGCTGACGCCCGCCATCCTGGGGTTCGACAACCTCTACGTCCTCATCCAGACGTGCCTGCTCTACTTCCTGGGCTCCGGCAAGGCGGCGAGCCTGGACCCCCGGCTGCTGTTCGGCGTCGAAATCCTCATCATGGTGGCCTTCTCGGCTGTCCTGTACTGGGGGCTCTTCGGTGGGGGAGGGCGCAGCCTGCACCTGGTGCTGCTGACGGGCGTGGTGCTGGGCGTGCTCTTCCGCAGCCTCGCGTCCTTCCTCCAGCGCCTCATCGACCCCAACGAGTTCATCTTCCTCCAGGACCGGTTCTTCGCGAGCTTCAACAACCCGGACCAGGAGCTGTTGCTCGTCTCGTTCCTCCTGACGCTGGGCGTGTCCATCGTGGGGTTCCGGATGCTGCGGACCTTCGATGTCCTGGTGCTGGGCCGGGAGATGTCCATCAACCTGGGCGTGGACCACCAGCGCACGGCGGCCATCATCCTGGTGCTGGTGGCCATCCTCGTCTCGGTGTCCAGCGCGTTGGTGGGGCCGGTGACCTTCTTCGGCCTGCTGGTCTCCAACCTGGCCCATGCGTTGGTGCGCACGTACCGTCACGCGCTCGTCCTGCCCGCCGCCGCGCTCGTGGCCGGGGTGTGCTTGGTGGCCGGGCAGTTCATCCTGGAGCAGGTCTTCGCGTTCAACACCAACCCTCGCGTCATCATCGAGTTCGTGGGCGGGCTGGTGTTCATCTCCATGCTCATGAGGAAGGCGCCGGTATGATCGAGGCGAGGAACGTCACCAAGCGCTACGGCGACGCGCTCGTCGTCGACGACGTCACCCTGCGGCTGCCCGTCGGGGGAATCACCTCCATCATCGGGCCGAACGGCGCGGGCAAGTCGACGCTGCTGTCAATGGTCAGCCGGGTGATGCCGATGTCGTCGGGCACCGTGCTGGTGGACGGGCTGGATGTCCGCACCACGCCGGGGGAGGTGCTCGCCCGCAGGCTGGCCATCCTTCGGCAGGACAACCATCTGACGTCGCGGCTCACCGTGAGGGAGTTGGTGACGTTCGGTCGCTATCCGCACTCCAAGGGACGGCCCACGGTACAGGACCGCGAGCACGTGGAGCGGGCCATCCACCACATGGGCCTGGACGCGCTCGCCGAGCGCTTCCTGGACGAGCTGTCCGGCGGCCAGCGCCAGCGCGCCTTCGTGGCCATGGTGCTCTGCCAGGACACGGACTACGTCCTGCTGGACGAGCCGCTCAATGGCCTGGACCTGAAGCACTCGGTGGCGATGATGAAGCAGCTGCGCACCGCGGCCGACACGCTCAACAAGAGCATCGTCATGGTGCTGCACGATTTGAACTTCGCGTCCTGCTACTCGGACCACCTCATCGCGATGCGCGATGGCAAGGTCGCCTTCCAGGGGCGCCCCGAGGAAATCATGCGGCCGGACGTCCTCCGGGCCGTGTATGACCTGGACATCTCCATCCAGCGCATCGATGGCGACTGGATTGCCACGCATTATCGCTGACGTCGCGCGTCCCGCCGGTCAGCGCTCTTCCAATGAGTGGAACTCTCCGTCGGGGCCCGTGAAGTACACGCGGACGCCGATGTCCGAGAACGGGGTCGCTTCCCGGCGGGCCGCGGCCTCGTCGGGAAAGATGACTCGCAGCTCCCGGAGGGGGCGGCCGTCGGGCACCACGCCCTCGCTCCGGAACGCGAGCAGGTTGTAGAGCTCCCAGCCGTGGGGATGTGTCCCCGGGGGCGTCCAGGCAGCGAACGTGAGGACGCCGGTGGCGTCGTCGTAGCCGGCGGGACGCAGCGTCTCCGTGCCCGCGAGATAGATGGGCTCCTCTTCCGGCAGCGGCGTCGCGGGACGGTAGGTGGTCCGGCCGGGCCGAGCGGCGCGCGCGAGGGTCCACTGGGAGGGCGCGGCGACCTCCAGCCATTGCACCGTGTCGAGCGCCGCCTCGCCGCGCGACACGAGGAGGAAGCCGTCGCGCTCGTGCACGCGCTCCCAGGCCGCGAGGAAGCCCTCCACGGAGGTATAGGCCTCCTCGACGCGGGAGCGCCTGACGAGCACGAGGAGGGCATCGGGCTCGACCAGGGGCGGAAGGGGGAGGCAGTTGGCGCCCACTCCCCGGCGGACGCTCATCGACGCGATGCCAGTGCCGACACCCAATAACTCGGGCCAGCGGCGCGCCGCCGCCACGGTGTCGGAGATGAGGTGGACGGGGTCTCGCTGCACGTCCACGGGGAGGCGGAGACTGAAGCGCGTGCCGCTCGGGCCCACGGGGACGAGGCTCCCCGTGGCGCCTCCCGCCACCTCGAAGGCGAGCCCGCCCGGTCCGAAGGCGTCGGGCGGTGGCACGGGGGAGGGCTGGCGCTTGCGCGTGTCCATTCCCCATGCGGCGAGCGGTGGGAGGCCGGCAGCCTCCCACGCCTGTCGCACCCGCGCGGCCACTTCCTCGAGGCTGGCGCCGATGAGCTGTGCGTCGATGATGAACAACTCCGGGTAGCGGGGCATCAGTGTTTCTCGGAGCCGGCGGTGCTGGGGGCACGGGTGGAGTCACGGCGGGCCGTGAAGCCCAGCGGATGAACTGCCGTCAGAGCGAATGGCTCAACATCCACGTGTAGATGTCATGGCCTGCTGAACCGCTGTAGGTCCGGGACCAGGAATCATGCCCCACGCCCTGATACAGCGTGAGCTGGGCCGGTGGGTTCGCCGCCGGATTGCAGACGTTGTTGAGCTTGTTGACAGGGTCGATGGACCCCCATTGAGACACGGTTCCATCCGCCGTGCCATGGAAGGCCCACACCGGGACATTCCACATGTTGCAGATGGCAATCCCATTGCCATTCCCGGCGATGGGAACGATGGCCGCGAGCTTCTGGGGAAAAGCCACCGCGTAGGACCAGGTGACCACGGCCCCCGCCGAGAGTCCCGTCAGATAGACACGGTTCGGGTCGACGCGATAGCGGCTCTTGGCGAACTCGATGATGCCGTCGATCTCACTGTTCCCCCACCAGGCATTGAACCGCTGGGGCGAAATGAGGATGAACGGGAAGTGGCGGCCATTCCGGATGAGGCGGGGCGGAGCGGTGACCCCCATCAATTTCTCGAGGCCGGCGGCCGTCCCATCGCCCTCCTGCCCTTGACCTCCCAGGAAAATCACCAGCGGATAGGTCGCCTCGGCATTGTCGTCATAATCCTGCGGCAGGTACTCCCAGTAACCGTAGTTGATGCCCGGTACGGTGGTCCTGGGACGCGCCAGGATCTGCCCCTGCGCGGCCAGCGCTCCCTGCGCGAACAGCAGGACCCAACCCAACAAGATGCGCTGCGAGGTCGACATGGCGACTCCTCTCCAATTCGGGATAGGGAGATACTTTAGTTATTGGATTGCATATTTGCCATGAATTCCTTGATTTAGAGCCCAGGCAGATAAATGAAGAGCCGGTGGTCCGAAACCAGGTGGCGGAGCAGACTCGCCGCTCCCGCGAGGCTCGCGGATTGCCCATCACTCCGCGGTAGGCCGCGGGGGCGCCATCCCCTGCGCGGCGGACGCGCTATCGTCGCGCCGATGATGAGTTCCCTCGACTTCACTTCCTGGCGCGGCCTCGCGGCGACGCTGGCCAGCCTCGTGCTGGTGTCGCTGGTCGTCGTCAGCATCCGCCTGCTCGTGATGCAGACCGTGCAGCGCCGACGCGAACGCGAGAACCGTCAGATCAACGAGCGACTGAAAACGCTCATCTCCGCGTACAAGACGCTGGGCGGCTCGTTCACCGGCGAGCTCGTCGTGGACCCGACCCACCTGCGAGACATGCGCCGGCGGCTGGCGGCCGGCGAGCCGCTCGAGCAGGAACCCGACCACGGCCTCGGGCTCGCGTCGCCGCTCGAGCACCCGGCGTTCGAACGCCGTCGGCGCATTCGCGACGCGGTCGAGGCGGCGCTGTCGGACGTGATGCTGCTCGGCACCGAGGAGCAGGTGCGGCTCGCCGCCGAGGCCGCGGCGGACATGGTCGCCGGGCGAAAGGTCGGCACCGCGCGGCTGGTCGTGTCGCTGCGCGACTTCATCCGCCGGGCGCTCGACCTCGAGCCGGTCCCCGCGGGGCTCGCCATCCCCGACCAGGGACCCTTGCGTCCCGGCGGCGGCTCCGGCGGAGGAGGCAAGGGCGGCGACAAGGGCGGCGGACGAGGGGGCCGTGGC
>NZ_JABBJJ010000153.1 GCF_012933655.1 Pyxidicoccus fallax
AGGAGCATCGCCCGTGCGCTGGCGCTGACGGACCTGGATGGGGATGGGCGGCAGGACGTCGTCGTCTCGAGCGGCGTCGCTCAGGTCGTGAGCGTGTTCCAGGGCGCCAGCACCGGCGGGTTCTCCGAGCGGTGGGACTTCACCCTCGCGGTCCCGCCCTCGGGCCTCGCACTGGCGGACTTCAACGGGGACGGCCGCGCGGACGTGGCCGTGGCGCAGGGGGCCAATGACTCGGTCCGCATCCTGGCGACGCGCTGTGGCCGCTGAGTGACGTGAGGGCCAGGGCCCGGGATGACGGGCTTCGAATCAGGCGCCGCATCGCAACAGAGGGCGATGCGGCGCCTGCCCCAGACCCGCGGAAAGAAGCCGGCGCCGGGCAGGTGCGAGGTCCAGGGCTCGGACACGGCGCTTCGCTTCATGTCGAAGGCGACTTGGGACGACTGAAGCTCCTCCGGAACCCAGATGGAGACATAGGAAATCGCTGCACGGCGGTTCACCCGCCGCTGAGCGCCTGGACGAGCTGCACGGCATCCGTCGGGCGCAGCGCGCGCTCCAGGTCGAACACCTGCTCGCCGTTCACGAAGAAGCGCATGTGTGGGCGCATCCCGTCCTGCTCGTTGACGATGCGGAAGCGCAGGCCCGGGTAGCGACGGTCGAGGTCGGCGAGCAGCTCCGAGAGCGTGCCGCCTTCGGCCTCGACCTCGCGCGTGCGCGTGTACGAGAGGAGCGGAGTGGGAATCAGCACTTTCATGACGCTCTCACCGATGGCTCAGGCCAGCGCGGTGGCCTCCACCGCGTAGATTTCAGGGAGGTTCCGCGCCAGACACGCCCACCGCTCGCCTTCGTCGCGGCTGCCCCACAGCTCACCGCTCGTGGTGCCGAAGTACAGGCCGACCGGGTCCAGCACGTCGGCGCACATCGCCTGGCGCTTCACCGTCCACCAGGACTGACTCTCCGGGAACCCCGAGTCCTGGCGCTGCCAGCGCTTGCCGCCGTTGCGCGTGACGTACACGGAGGGCTTGCCATCCGGGCAGGTGCGGGGCCACACCGTCGTGCCGTCCATGGGGAGCACCCACGCCGTGTCCGCATCGCGCGGGTGCACCACCATCGGGAAGCCGATGTCCCCGACGCGCCGGGGCATGTTCCTCCCGATGCGCGTCCACTCGTTCGACGGCCGGTCGAGGCGATAGATGCCACAGTGGTTCTGCTGGTAGAGCCGGTCGGGGTTGCTGGGACACAGGCGCACGCAGTGCGGGTCGTGGAAGCCCACGTTCTCAGCATCGAAGCCTTCGACGACCTCGAGGCCTCGCACGATGGGCGCCCAGGTCCTGCCCGCGTCCAGCGACTCGTGTACGCCGCCACTCGACATGGCCATGTAGAGGTGCGAGGCGTCTCGCGGGTCGACGATGACGGAGTGCAGCTTCGGCCCGTCCGGCGTGCCGTCCTGCTCGCCGCCCATCCACGTCCGGTACTGCGGGTCGTCGTTGAGCCCGGACACAGGCTCCCAGTTGACGCCGCCGTCCTCGGAGCGGAAGAGCCCCTGCGGCGACGTTCCCGCGTACCAGGCGTTCGGCTCGCTCGCGTGGCCGGGCGTCAGCCAGAAGGTGTGGTCGACGACGCGCCCCTTCTCGCCTTCCGGCGCCTTCGCGAAGGCCGGCGGACGCGCCGCCTCCTTCCACGTGCGCCCGAAGTCCGTGGAGCGGAAGACGGTGGGCCCGAGGTGTCCCGTCTTCGCCGCCGCCAGGAGCGTGCGGCCATCGCGCGGGTCGAGCATGAGATGGCTGATGATGTGGCCAAGGAAGTGCGGACCGTCCACGCGCCACGTCCGCCGCCTGGCATCGCCATGGTACAGCCACGCGCCCTTGCGCGTCGCGACGAGCACCAGCACGCGGCCTCGTGCACCGCGCCGTGGAGCACGCTCGGGCGCCGCCTTGGGCTTCGTCAAACGCGCTGCGAGCTTCCGGGTGATTCCCATGACGCGCTGCTCCTCCAGTACGCGGTGCTCGAGTCAAATGCGCCGCAGCCTACCACCACCGGCCCGGCGGCCCGTGCCCCAGGCATTGTTCGCTTCGAGGTGTTGGCGCAGTGCGCCTTCGAGAGCGAGGTGACTGTGCCTCCGCTGCTCGAATCACGCCGGGAGCCGCCGCCGGAAGAACGCCAGGACCTCGTCTCTCGCGGCGGCGGTGGGCTGGCCCTCCTCGTCGACGAGATGGACGGTCAGGACGCTGTGAGGCGTGGGAATCCATCGGAAGAAGTCGTCGGGGCGCTCGGACTTCGGGCCCGCGGCGCTGTCAGGCAGCACGCGCGCGACGAAGCGGTCCCCGAGCGCTCGCTGGTACGCGGCGAAGCGCTCCGCCCGGCAGAAGGCGTCGCCCTCGAACCGATAGGCGAGGACGGTGAGGTCTTCGTCCACCAGTCGCTGCCGCACGCGCTCCAGTTCCTCGGGGGCGATGTCCATTCCCGCGGGTTCTTCGAGCGGGAGTGACGGCTGTGACATCACCGGCGCCAGCACCGCCTTCTCCAGCATCATCGACAGCGCGAAGCCGCCGGTGAAGCACATGCCAATCGCGCCCACACCCCGGCCGCCGCATTCCGCGTGCGCGTGCGCGGCGAGCGCCCGCAGCCAGGCCGTGATGGGGCTCGACTCATTCGCGGCCAACGCTCGGAACTCCTTGCTGATGCATGCGCGCTGGAAGATGGCCCTTCCCTCTTTCGCGGTGGGCACGGCGCCGTCACGGCCGAAGAGGCTCGGCATCCACACGGTGAAGCCGGCCTCCCGAACCCAGCGGGCAAAGCGCGCCACGCGAGGGCTGATGCCCGGCATCTCCGCCAGCACGATGACCGCGGGGCCGGCTCCGGCCGTGTAGACCTTCCGCGTTTCCTCCAGCAGCGTGACTTCGCGGTGCTGGAAATCCTCCAGCGTGTCGTCCTCTTCCAGATTGCGCATGGCCGCTCCCTCCTGCCCGGAACAGACCACCGCTCCGTACGCTGTCGCCAGTGTCGGAAACGACATGTTTCAGGCAGATTCGGACATCATGGCCTTCACCCTCATCGTCATGGAGGACGCCTTCGCGACGGGCGTCACGGCGACCCTCGACATGCTTCGGGCAGCGCGTGCGCTGGGGGCAAAGTCGCTGCGCTTCGAGGTGTGTTCAGCCGACGGTGGCTACGTCCGGCTCTCCGGGGGCGTGGGCCTCGAGACTTCACGCCTGCGAGCGATGGCCCGCGATGACCGGACGACCTGGGTCATCCCCGGCCTCGCGACGACCCATGCCGCCGCCGTGCGCGAGCGCCTTGCTCGACCGGACGCCTTGAAGCTCTCCAGGGCCATTGCCCGTCATGTCTCCCGCGGAGGGCGCGTCGCCGCCTCATGCGCCGCCGTCTTCCTGCTGCGGCAAGCGGGGGTGTTGAGTCGCCGCCGGGCCACCACCACCTGGTGGCTCGCGGGCCTGCTCGCGGAGATGGAGCGGGAGTGCATCGTCGATGCGGACGCGATGGTCTGTGCGGATGGACCCGTCATCACGGCCGGAGCGGCCTTCGCGCAGACCGACCTCATGCTGCACCTTCTCCGGGAGCGCTGCGGGGCGCGTCTGGTGGACCTGCTCGCGCGCACGATGCTGCTCGACGGCAGGCAGGCGCAGGCGAAGTTCATCGCGCCGGAGCTCCTCGCGAATGGAGACGCCTTGATTGCTCGCATCACCTCGGCCATCGAGACGCGGTTCCCGAATCCGCCGGGTGTCGCCGAGCTGGCCTCGGGCCTGGGCATGACGGAGCGGACCTTGTCTCGCCACGTGCGGCGCGCGACGGGCCGGAGTACCCTCGCGCTCGTTCACAGCGTCAAGCTGCGGCGTGCCCAGACGCTGCTCCAATCGACCCACCTGAGTGTCGACGACGTCGCCGCGGAGGTCGGCTACCAGGATGCGGGAACCCTTCGACGACTGTTGAAGAGGCTCGGCGGTGGGCCTCCTCGGCTGTCTCGCAGGCGCTCGTGGTGCTAAGTGGCTCCGTCCTGGACTTCTCGAACAGGAGCGAGTCATGCGGAACCTCATTGCCTGGTGTCTGTTGTTGTTCTCCACGGCGGCCCTGGCGACCGAGACCCGGTTGGTGGTGAGGGCACGTGCCCGCGATGGCAAGTTCATCGGGACTTCGATGGGCGGCGTGCGGGTGGTGCTCCGGGATGCGCAGACGGGCGAGGTGCTGGCCAGCGGCGTCACCGCGGGCTCCACCGGCAACACCCAGACGTTGATGAAGCAGCCTCAAGCCCGGGGGGCGGCGCTCGCGGATGAGGCGTCCGCGAAGTTCACGGCCACGGTGGACCTCGTCGAGCCGCGGTGGGTGACGGTGGAGGTGTCCGGGCCGCTCGCGCAGCGGCAGGCGCTCGCCACCAGCTCCACCCAGCTCTGGATGATTCCCGGCAAACACGTCGAGGGGGATGGCGTCATCCTCGAGCTGCCCGGCTTCGTGGTGGACGTGCTGGCCCCCTCAGCGCACACGTTCCTCCAGCTCACGGGCGACAAGAAGCTCACCGTCCCCCTCCGCGCCAACCTCGTCCTCATGTGCGGCTGCCCCACCGAGCCGAAGGGACTCTGGGACTCCAGCCGGTACGAGCTCCAGGCCACGGTGAAGCTCAATGGCAAGGCGCTCACCCAGGTGCCGCTGAAGTACGCCGGGAAGACCAGCACCTTCGAGGCCGAGGTGCCCGTCCAGCAGAAGGGCGCTTATGAGGTCACCGTGACGGCGTTCGACCCCGCCACCGGCAACGCCGGGGTGGACCACACGACCTTCGTCGTCGAGTAGTCCTCCCTCCCCAGCTCGCGAAGGGGTGATGACGGACCTCCCCGCGGCTGGCCAGGGCGCTGCGTCCGCCAGAACGCAGGCGCGTGCTGCCAGGACGCCGCCAGGCAGGGCCTTCCGCGATGTCCCTGTGTCAGCGGCGCGGGTATGCGGCTTGCTGTGGAGCCCTGGGCTTCCCCTTGCACTCCCAGGAAACGGCCATGTCTCACTCTCCGTCCCATGTGAAGGATGGGCAGCTCGTCCCGTCCACTCCGTCGTCTCCAGCCGAAACCCTCAGGGGCAATGCCCTGTCCCCGAACCAGGTCACCGAGGGCGCCTCGCCGCTGGACACGGATTGGGCCCCGCTGCGGGACGTCGGCATCGAGGTCGTCACGAGGGACGACGCGGCGTACGCCCAGGCGCGGAAGAACTACAACACTCGCGTTGCCCGCTACCCCGCCGCCATCGCCTTCTGCGCCAGTTCCGAGCACGTGAGCGTCACGTACCACTTCGCGCGCCAGCGACAGCTTGCGTTCCGTGTGCGCGGCGGGCGACACAGCTACGAAGAGCTGTCGCTCATGGACGATGGCCTCATCATCGACGTGAGCCGGCTCAAGCAGTTCAAGCTGCTCGAACGCGACGGAGAGTTCCATGCCCTCGTCGGCGCGGGGATGCGGCAGGAGGACATCTACCAGCGGGTCGGTGCGCTGGGGTTCGTCTTTCCCGCGGGCACCGCGCCTACCGTGGGAGTCTCTGGCGTCGCCCAGGGCGGCGGCATCGGCATGATGAGCCGCGCCTTCGGGTTGACCCTGGACAACATCGTGAGCATCCAGCTCGTCAAACCTTCCGGAGAGCTCGCCGTGGTCAGCGAGAGTTCTCAGGGGCTGGACGGGGAGCTGTTCTGGGCGCTGCGCGGCGGGGGCGGGGGCAACTTCGGCATCGTCACGGCATACACGTTCAGGCTCCACCGCGTCCCGGAGCTGACCGTCTTCGAGATGCGCTGGCGCTACGAGCAGTTCATCGAGGTCATGCGCTACTGGCAGAAGTGGGCGCCGGAGACGGACCGGAATCTCACCTGCCAGCTGACCTTCGAGACGCGGGGCACCATGGACGCGGGCAGCAACCCCATGGAAGTCCATGCCGAGGGCCTGTACCTCGGAAGCCCCGAGGCACTACAGCACCTGCTCGAGCCCTGGGCCCGGGCCGTGAAGCCGCTGGAGGGCTATCCGCGGGTGGAGCGCAAGAGCTTCTGTGAGACCACGGAGTTCTTCGCGAGCTTCGACGGCCCGCCGCACCCCTACAAGACGACGGGCGCCTTCGCGTACGAGAGCCTGCCGGAGGAGGCGCTGAAGACCCTCGTGCGGTTCCTCGACACGGCGCCGAGCAGGCAGTGCTCCCTGTGGATGCAGAGCTTCGGTGGGGCCTTCGCGGACAAGGCGCCCGGAGACACCGCCTTCTTCCATCGGAAGGCCCGGTTCATCCTGGAGTTCGTGGGCGCCTGGAAGACCGGCTCGCTGGTGGGGGCTCAGTGCGCGCGGTGGTCGCAGGGGCTGCGCGACGCGCTGCTGCCTCACACCCACGGGACGTACGTCAACTTCGTGGACCTGAGCCTGTCCACGCCTGGCACGGACAAGGCGCACCAGAAGTTCCTGGGCATGTACTACGGCGACAACGTGCAGCGGCTCCGCGACATCAAGACCCGCGTGGACCCGGACAATGTCTTCGACTTCGAGCAGAGCATCCCCTTGCTGACGAAGGCGCCGGAACCCGCCCGGTAGGAGCCGGCGCACGGCGAACCATCACGATACTTTCGCCAGCGATCCGCCGCGGCGGCGCCGGGCAGCGACCCATGCGAGCACCATCAGCCCACTCCACCCGAGGCCCCCGGGGGTGCCGCTGCTCGCTCCACACCCCCATCCCAGGTCCGGGTCATCGTCCGGGACGGCCACCGGGATGCGCGGCTCCACGTGCACCTGGAAGGAGCAGGTGGCGCTATTGCCCGAGCCATCCCTGGCCGTGGCCGTCACCTGGGTGGTTCCCACGGGGAAGACGCCTCCCGTGGCGTGGCTGTAGCCCAGCTCCGGCGTGGACGCCGTATCCGAGGCGGTGGCGGGCGGGTACTCCACGGCGACTCCCTGGGGGGAAGCGTTCGTCACCCGGACATCCGCCGGGCAGGTGAGGACGGGCGGCGTGGTGTCCCGCACGGTGACGCTGAAGGTGCAGGAGCCGGTGTTGCCCTCCTCGTCCGCGGCGGACAGGACGACGGCGGTGGTGCCGGGTGGGAAGAGGCTGCCGGGAGCGTGGCTGCTCGACACGGTGGGCGAGCGCGTCACGTCGTCACGCGGCGCGGGGACGGAGAAGACGACCTGGGCACCGGCCGCGCTCTCCGCTTCCACGGTGAGGGAGCCAGGGCAGCCCACCTGCGGCGGCGTGGTGTCCCGCACGGTGACGGTGAAGGCGCACGTGCTGGCGTTGCTGGCCGAGTCCGTGGCCGTCACGGTGACGCGGGTGGTGCCCCGCGGGAAGAGGCCTCCCGACGGGTGGCTGGCGGTGAGGAGCGGCTGGGCGGTGACGGCATCGGTGGCCGTGGGCTGGGGAAACTCCACGAGTGCGCCCTCCGGTCCGGTTGCCTCCGCCACGAGGTCTGTCCCGCAGGTGAGGGCCGGAGGCATGGAGTCGCGCACGGTGATGGAGAAGACGCACGAAGACGCATTGCCCGCGTCGTCCGTGGCGGTGACGGAGACGTCCGTGCGGCCCAGGGCGAAGCGACTTCCGGAGACCTGACTCGCGCGCAGCCTCGGCGAGGACACACCATCCGAGGCCGTGGCGGGCAGGTAGTCGACGACGGCACCCTCCGCGCTCGTCGCCTCCGCCGTCACGTCCTGGGGACACGTGAGGGTGGGCGCCGTGGAGTCGCGCACGATGACGCGGAAGGTGCAGGTGGCGGAGTTGCCCGCGTCGTCCGTGGCGGTGACGGTGACCGGGGTGACACCCATCGGGAAGGTGCTACCGCCCGCGGGGCTCGCCGACACGGTGGGGGTGGAGGTGACGGCGTCCGTGGCCGAGGGCAGCGGAGGGCTCACGGCGGCGCCATGTGCGCTCGTGGCCTCGGCCACCACATCCGCTCCACACGTCAGGGAGGGGGCGGTGGTGTCGCGCACCGTCACGCGGAAACCGCAGGACGCGGTGCGGCCCAGGCCATCCGTCACGGTCGCCGTGACGGGAGTGGTGCCCAGGCCGAAGCGCGTCCCGGCCTGCTGGCTGTAGGCCACCGAGAGCGGCGCGGAGCCGGTGGCGGTGGCGGGGAGATAGTCGACGGCCGCCCCCGCGCCGCTGGTGGCCTCGGCCACCGCATCCGCAGGGCAGGTGATTTCCGGGGCGGGAGGCATGCTCACGGTGACCTCGAAGCCGCACGAGGCGGTGTTTCCCGCATCGTCCGTGGCACTCACGCGGACCGGGGTGATGCCCACGTCGAAGTGCGAACCGGACTCGGGGCTGGCGCTCACCTTCACGTCGGACACCGCATCCGAGGTCGTCATGGGCGGATAGCTGACGGTGGCGCCCGTGGTGCTCGTCGCGTCCACGCTGAAGTCCAGGGGACACGTCAGCGTGGGAGGCGTGGTGTCCTGAACGATGACGTCGAAGGAACAGGCGTCCGTACGGCCCAGGCCATCGGTCACGGTGGCGGTGACAGGGGTGGTGCCCAGGGGGAAGCTCGTGTCGGAAGCCTGGCTGTAGGCCACCGACAACGGGGCGGAGCCCGTGGCGCTCGCGGCCGGGTAGTGGACGTGGGCCCCGGAGGCGCTGGTGGCCTCGGCCACCGTGTCCGCCGGGCAGGTGATGTGGGGCGGCGGGGAGACACAGGTTCCCGAGCCGCACGTTCCGTCCGTGCACGCACTGTTACAGCAGACCCCGGCGACGCAGTGGCCGCTCGTGCAGTCCGTGGCGCTCGCGCACCTCGAGCCGTTCTCCGGCTCCGACACCCGCCGCATCACCGCGCGAGGCGTCCCGGACACCGTGTCGTGCGCCTCATACGCGACCAGGAACCTGCCGCGTCCCCACGCGGCCACCGAAGGCACCGCCGGGTTCCCCATGTAATCGGGCATGCTGGCGATGAGGAAGGGCGTCGTGTCCACGAGGGTGCCATCCGGCCGGATGCGCACGCCGTCGAACCGGTTGATGCCACCGCGGCTGTCCCAACACACCAGCAGGTAGGTGCTGCCGTCGAAGCCCAGGCCCGGGAAGGTCTGGAAGGCGCCAACGCCCGTGTACAGCACACGGTTGTCGAGCACCCCGCCATCCAAGGGGCTCACCCGCGTCCCGTAGAGGTCCACGCCTCCCGTGGGGCGCTCGGTCCGCCACACCGTCAGGAAGTTGCTCCCGTCGAACGCCACGGCCGGGTACTCCTGCCTGCCCGTGGTGGAGAGCATGAGCGTCCCCTCGCTGTCGAGCACCCCGCCATCCGAGGCGCGTACCCGGGCCGCGTAGATGTTGGGATAGAAGGTGGGCGTACGCCTGTCCTCCCAGGCCACCAGGAAGACGCCGGCACCGTAGGCGACGGAGGCGCGCGTCTGGGCGCGGATGGCGCCCCCCACGATGAAGCCCGACGGCTCCAGGAGGGTGCCGTCCGAGGCCCGGATCCGGGTGCCATACATGTCGATGTCCGCGCCTCGTGCGTCCTCCCACACCACGAGGTACATCCCTTCGCCAAAGGCCACCTTCGGCGCCCGCTGGTTCCTGGCCGCGTTGGAGACCACGAAGCCGGAGCCCTCGGACACCCCGCCATCCGACTCCCTCACCCACGCCCCGTAGATGTCCCTGACCGACGAAGTGCTGTTCCGGTCGTCCTCCCACACCACCAGGAACCTGCTTCCGTCGAACGCCACCGAGGGCGCGCTTTGGAGGCCGGGGCCAGTCCCGATGGCGAGGCCCTGCGGGTCGAGCACCACGCCATCCGTGGCGCGCACCCGGGTGCCGTAGACGTCGCCCTGGCCCTCGCGGTCGCGAGCGTCCGTCCACACCACCAGATAGTGGTCCCTGCCCGCGGCCACGACGGGCGACTTCACGGTTGCGAGCTGGCCGCCCACGAGCAGCGGAGGGGTGGTGTCGAGCCTCGTCAGGTCCGAGGCCCGCACCCGGTTGCCGTAGATGCCGTGGCGGTTGTCGCGGACGCCCCGCCAGAGCACCAGGAGGTTGCTCCCGTCGAACCCCACGGCGGGCGTCAGGGTCGTCGTCGGGGTCTCCTCGGAGAGGGGCACCGGGGTGGCGTCGAGCATCACGCCATCCGTTCCGATGCGAAGGCCCTGGAGCACATGGTTCGGACCCGCGCCCACGACCTGTTCCCAGATGAGCAGGAAGTGGCTCGCGGTGGCGCCCACGGTGACCCGGATGTCATAGGGCTGGGTCTCGGTGCCCGTCAGGAGGGGAAGGCCCTGCGGGTCGAGCACCTCGCCATCCGAGGCCCGCACCCGCGTGCCATAGACCTCGGACCCGGAGGCGACCGCCCGAGCGTCGCTCCACACCACGAGGAAGTGGCCCCCGACGAAGGAGACGGTGGAGTAACGCTGGGCGCCTGGGGCCGTGGAGAGGCTCAGGTTGCCGAGCACCGTGCCGTCCGAGCCCCGCACGCGTGCGCCGTGGATGTTGTAACCGGACCCGCCGGTCGCCCCCATGTACTGGGTCCAGGTCACCAGGAGGTGGGTTCCATCCGAGGCGATGGAGGGCCAGTTGATGCCCTCCGGGGTGCTGAAGATGAGGCGGCCCGAGGAGTCCAACACCGCGCCCGACGAGGCGCTCACGCGCGCGCCGTAGATGGCGGTGGTGGTGCCGCTCCGGGCGTCCTGCCAGGCCACGAAGTAGTTGCCCCCCGCGTAGGCGGCGACCGGGCTGCTCTGGTCGTTCGGGACGTTGGTGATGCGCAGGGGGGCGGCGTCGAGCGGCCGTCCCGTCGAGGCACTCACGCGCATTCCGTAGATGTCGGAGTTGCCGGAAGCGACCACGGTGGTCCAGACCACCAGGAAGTCGGTGCCATTGGTGGACACGTTGGGGGCGTACTGGTGGGTCGTCGTGCCGGTCATCCCGGGGATGCCGCCGGGGTCGAGGATGGCTCCATTGGAGGCCTGGACGCGCGTGGCCTGGATGGATCGGCTGCTCCCGGTGTGGTTCTCCCACACCACCAGGTACATGCCCCCGGCGTAGGCCACCGAGGGCTCCCAGGTCAGCTCACCGCGGGGACCGGAGACCCGGTTGCCGGGGGTGATTTCGGGGGAGATGACCGGGTCGAGCACCGCGGGCCAGGCCGAGGCCTCCAGCACCTGGGCCGGCACGCGCATCACCAGCACGCCGCCCTCGCGCACGGGCTCCACCGCGGTGCGCACGCCGTGCGCGTCCACCCAGGTGGCCTTGCCATAGCTCACGCCCAATCCCGACTTCCGGTCCCTGTAGTGGTGCCCCTGCTCCGAGGAGCTCACGTACTCGAGCCCCGACAGCTCCACCCGCACCTCCAGGTCGCCCGAGCCCTCGGGCCGGGAGGCCAGCTCCCAGCGCTGCTCCAGCCCCTGGTCCCCGTTGCTCAGCACCTCCACCACCGGGCCGCGGTCCAGCGCCAGCGCGCCGTCTTCTCGCACCGAGGTCCGCACCGGGCGTGCCAGGGGCCGTCCCCCCAGTGACAGAGAGACGGTCCGCACCTCCAGCGGGGCGCCGGTGACGGACGGGGGCGGCTCGCGCTTGCGCGCCGGACCGGTGGGCTCCTCTCGGGCGGAGTGCCGCGCCGCTTCCGGGATCTCCGGCCAGTGGCGCGGGGAGAAGCGGAACGTCCCGTCCTTGCCGACGTGGACGGAGTAGGTCTCCTGCTCGCCCGTGAAGGACTCCTGCGTGGTCCGGAAGGACTGCCCTACCCGGCGGATGACGGCCTGGACGTCGAAGGGCGGCGAGACGTCGACGGCGGCAGGGGGCTCGGTGGGCTGCTCCACCGGCGCTTCCTGGGTGGGGGAGCAGGCGGTGACGAGCAGGGCCACGCAGCCGAGCGCGGCGACGAAGACGGGCAACACGGAGTGACGAGACATGCAGGGGCCATGGCGCGAGGCCATTGGTTCCTTCGCGAACGTGCGGTGGAGAGGCCGCGAGTATAGGCGAAGCGCGAGCTTCGGTTCTTCAGGTCGGAGTCGACCCGGGACCGTGCGCCTCCCCACGGTCCGCGTCTGCGGCCCATCATCCTTCGCGGGTGAATGCCCTGCCCCGCGCCAAAGGCGACGAAGCCTTCGCCCTTGGCCGTGTCCTCCAGGATGGCCCTTGCCTCGGCGATGCGGTCCGAGCATGGCGCGGCTTTCAGGGCTGGGGGTTCGGAGGGGCCTGGACCACCTCTAAGCGGCCCAGGTCCAGGGTCAGCTGGCCTTCCATCGTCTCCAGGCCCCGCTGGCCGCGCGAGGTGAAGTAGGTCAGCGCGGCGCGGTAGGCGCCGGGGGCGCTCAGCAGCTTCTTGCGGACCACGAAGCGCAGCTCCGCGCCGGGCTTCAGCGTGAGGCGCCGGCCCTCGGGAGGCTTCTGGCCCTCCGGCGGGTGCACGTTCTCCATTCCCAACTCCATCCACAGGGAGTCGCCCTCCCGGAGCTGCTCGGCCGGCTTGTCCTTCAACACGAGCAGCCGGAGGTTGGTGCGGTCCGGAGCGTGGGGAACGAAGGGGTTCTCCGTCTCGATGGCCTGGGTCCCCACGTTGCGGAGCGTGACCTCGAAGGAGACGGGCTTCTCCAGGGGGAAGCGTGGCGAGGAGGGCGCGCCTTCTCCCCGCAGCACCCGGAGAGGCCGCGCCAGCATGTGCTCGGCGGCCTTGCGCATCTCGTTCAGCAGAGGCTCCAGGGCATCCGGGACGGCATGGAGGGGGAACGTCCGCGTGTCGATGTCCTCTCCGTCGGGGCTCTCGCCCACCGACAGCGTTTTCGTGTCGGGCGGCAGCTCGGTGGTCACCGGCATGGCGCCGAAGTCGACCGCGCCATGCAGCTGCTTCAGCCGCGCGTACGTCCCGGGGGGCAGCTCGGTCTCGTAGTAGCCAATCTCCGGCCGTCCCAGGAAGTTGTTCGACAGGTCCACGGAGCCCTTGCCCGCCGAAGAAAAGGCGGCGCCCAGGGAGCCATTCGGCAGGTCCATGAACAGCACCAGGTAACCCTTGCTCATCACGTCTCCTTCGCGCTGGGAGTGGCTGCCAGCGTCAGGTCGCCCCTGGGCGGCCGAGAGGCCCCGTTCGCGCAAAGGTCAGTCTCGCCTCGCAGCCGTTGGAACCCCCGGTCCTCGGTGAGAAGCCCCATGGACTGACGCTGGCCCGACTCAGCGCATGCCCGGGCGCTCCGCCCACTCGCGCTGCCATCGCGCGAGGGACTGGCACTGGCGCTGGACAGGCCAGTCCGGTTGGAAGCCGGTGGGCTGTCCGGAACGGACGTCCAGTTCCAGCGCCGCACGGGCTCGCGCCTTGAACGGGCTCCGTGGGTGAGCCAGCTCTTCCAAGCTGGACCGTGGGCTGTAGGGTTGGCCGAGCCGCAGCCGCGAAGCCCCTTCCAGGCGGGTGCGATGTGCCTCCCACCACCCGTCCCAGGCGGCGGCATCGGTGCTCGCCTGCGTCACCTCTCTCCCGGTGTCCTCCTCTGCCTCCGCATCCCCGGCGTCCTCATCTGGAACCCGGACCCTCTCCACCAGTCCCGCGCCCGTCATGAGCGTCAGTGCCTCGGCCGCCGCTGCGCGGACGCCGGCTTCATCGTGGCTCAGGTGCTCCAGGAGCAGCGGCACGGATGCAGGCGCTCCCAGGATGCCAAGTGCCTCCAGCACCGTCACCGTCATTCCTGGTTGCGGGCAGAGTCGGCTGAGCGTGCCGAAGTCCTGCGCATCTCCAGCCAGGGCGAGGAGCCAGGGAACCCTCGGAGGAATGGCACCCATGGCCCGAGCCGCCTGACGGCAGGCCTGCAACGCGCGGGCTGAACCGAACCGCAGGGAGGCGAGGGCCCAGGCATCCAGTTCATCGGCGGGGGACTGAGACAGCTTCCGCTCCAGCAGGGCAAGCGCGGGTCGGTGCCCCAGCTCTGACACCGCGAGTGCCGCGGCGGCGCGAACCTCCAGCTCGGCATCATCGAGCAGCGGCAGGAGCAGCGCGGCCCCACCCTCGTGGCGCTGTCCGAGGATGCGCGCGGCGGTGGCCCTCACCTCCGGGCGTGGGGTGGACAGCAGGGCTCCGAGCGCCTCGGTGAGCCTCGGAGGCTGCGCCAGGAGAAGGGCCTCGGTGAAGCACGGCAACAGCGAGGCGTCCGCCACAGCCATGCGCTCCATCACCTCGGTGAGGCCATCGCCGATGGACACGAGGGCATGGATGCCCGCGGTCAGCTCGTCCTCGGCGACCGCATCGAGCGCCTCCCGGGCGCATGCGGCCGCCACGTCACCACTGGCCTGCATGGCTTCCACATGCCGGAGGATGCGGACCTCCAGCGGCTCGAGGTCGGGCCACTCCACCCCCGCGTCATGCAGTTGGCGCCGACGCTGGGTGAGCAGGAAGGCCAGCTCCGAAAGGTGCCGCTCCTGGAACTCCCGAGGGAATTCCGGGGCGGAGGGGGACTCCAGCAGCGAGCGAGCCATGAAGTGCCCTGGGGAATGACTCAAGAAATGACCAGGGAGGTTCCGTTGGAGAGGATGTCGCTGATGCGTTCGAGTTCGCGCACCTTCGATGCGCCGACCGTCACGCCCCGGAGCCCGCCCTCATCATCCAGGCGCGCATAGAGGGCGGCATCCGGGGACTCATAGAAGCGGTAGGCGCCGCTGGACCTGGCCACGCGCTTGAAGCCCAGGCGCAGAGCGCGCTCCTCGAGCACACGGAGCAGCGCGGCGGGAGTGGAGAGGATGTTCGGCTCCTGCTGTCTGTGCCCCGTGGACGGGGTGAGCAGCCGCTGATGCTCGAGCGCCTCCATCCGCTTCTCGGAGAAAGCGAGGGCGAGGAGGAAGTCACTCAGCGAGGGGTCCAGCGGGTAGAAATAGGTCTCCTTCGAGAACTCCCCCATGCTTGGGAACCGCACGACAGGACAGTCCCTGGCGCCCGGCCGGGGGCACTCCAGGTAGTAGTCCATCTGAGGGTCGTCCTCCTGAATGGCGAGGAGGATGTAGCCCGGAGGCGGAGTCCATTCTCCGCTCCTGTAGAACTCCGTGATGCGTTCGATGTGGAAGTCGACGCCCTCGACCTCGAGCCCGCCCATGTTCCTGCCCATGCGGGCGAGGAATTCACGGTGACACTCGGAGAGGGGCTGTCCGGCGAGCTCCTCGAGGTCAGCGATCTCCTCCGGGCTGGCGCCCCGGACCTTCCGGGAATAGCCCGGGTCATACCGCTCGACGAGGGTGAAGAAGTCCTGGAGCATGGGTTCCTGGTTCCTCATGGTTTCAAGGGCACGGGCGCTCCCCGCACAGCAGGCAGGGGACGGCGCTCTGGCAGGTCCGGCAGGAGGGGACCGTGTCTCCATCACGGAACTGATGTTTGACCGTCTTCCCGTTCCTCCGGTAGCGCACCCGGACCTTCTTCTGGGAATCCGTGGGGGAGTAGAACTGCTCGGTCATGAGGTGGGGCCTGTGGCCGGCCTTCTGCATGGACTGAATCAGCTTGGGGGCCGCGCAGACGCCGAAGGGGTTGTTGTTCTTTCCTGGCAGCGTGGTGCTCAGGTTCCTCAGCCGTTGTTCCTCGTCGGCGGGAATCGGGCCCATGGCATTCACGAGGGGGGAGGTGACGGGGCCGGCCAGCTTCCAGCCCAGGGACTGCACCGCGGCCCTGAAGCCATCCGTTTCCGTCCCCGACATCGCGGCGTGGATTTCGGTGCCGCACCGGCACACCAGGACGCCAATCATGAAGCCGCCTCCCTTCCGGAGCACGCGCGTCTTGCCAATCTGTCCGCTGAGCGTCCGAATCTGCGTGGACAAGGCCTTGGTATCCCCACCCTGCTCCTTCAGCTGCGCCATCCGGGTCTCCAGTTCCTTCACGAGCAGAAGGGTGTTGGCCTTGGTCGTCGCATGCTCATGGATGAGGTGGTCGGTCCCGCGGCCGCCGTCGGCATTCCTGTGCTCCTGACCGTAGACATGTGGCGGGGTGTGTCCGGCTCATCAGCCACCGTCCAGACCTACAAGTTCATGGTTCCGGAGGGAAGCGAGCAACTCGATGTGAGGCTCGGAACCGATGCCTGGCTCCCCTACGGCGGCGTCACTGTCGCTGCCAGGAGGAGTAACCCGCTGACAGCTACCGAGCATGAATGCGTCTCGACGCCAGGGACCCAGACGCGCTGCGGGATCTGGAGGCCCGAGCCGGGCCTCTGGTACGTCAGCGTGAGTCCCACTGAAGGGAACGGCGGGTACCACGACATGTGGCTCGTCCCCGAGGTTCGGTAGGTCCTCGCCGCTGACCGGCGCGCCACGGGTGGCTTCTGCGTGGCGCGCCTTGTTGGGAATGGCTGCCCCCCTACTTCGTCGCTTGAGAGTCCTGCCGAGCGGGTAATCGCTTCTTGACGTCGGGCAGGAACGGGGCCGACCTTCGCGGGCGGCCTTGATGGCCAGTTTGAAGTCGAGGTCGCCATAGCGGTGAGCACCGCTGGGGTCGAAGAAGCCTGCTCCGTTCCCCTCCCCTTCGTTCCCGATGTTCGGCTCCAGCGTCTCCCAGATATTGCCCGGCGCGTAGAGCAAGGACTGCACGCCTCAGTCTGCGTGGATTTGGGCGTACGAACCGAGGAAGGTCGCCCTTGCCCGGAGTCCGCCCATGGCACTGAGGACGGCGTTGTGGTACCCGTACTGTCCGAAGAGCCAGTCGCCCACGAAGACCGAGCCTTCGACGAAGGCTCGCGCCCCGTTGCCGAACGAGAGCGTCCGCGCCTGGAGGTCTCCCCGGACGATAACGAGCCCGGGGAGATACCTGTCGGTCCACAGGTGGAGGAGGACAGACGATTCGAGAGGACCGTCGACCAGAACGACATAGAGGCCGTTGCCCATGTCGATGTCTCCGGAACCGTTGACGCCCCCGTCGATGATGCGGACCGGGCCGGGAGGAGGTCCATTCGAGAGATCGAACTCCTCGAGCTCCGGCTCCCACCAGTGAAGGTGGAGGTGCGAGTGGAACTCCGCGAAGGTCGTCTCCCGGACGAGGTTTTCGAGTCGAGCGGTGGGCATGAAACACATCATGCCTGGATGCGCGCTGGGCGGCGTGGCCATTGAATTCAACGTGCTCGAGTCCGGGATTCCGGCCGATAGCATCAAAGTCGTCGATGATACCGTGTACGTGGCGGCGACACCCACGTGAGCCTTGGGGCGTCCCGGGATCGGCTGCCGAGCTAGCCGAGGGGAGATGCGCCATTGAGGGCGCGTGCTTCATCACGGATGGGCTGTGTGGCTCACGCCTATACCGTGCGCGGGTCGGCCAGCACCGTCCTCCCAGTCCAAGTGGAGTCGGCGCTGTTGACGACCAAGAGTCGGTCGTTGTTGTCGATGTATGGCACCAAGTGGTTGTAGACGTCGGTAGCGGTGCCGGTCACGGAGACCGCCCACACGGACTCGAGGACGCGCTTGGCGCCCAGTGCGGCGAGGCGGCCCCACAGTGACTCGTAGTTCTTCCCAGGCGCCCGCAGGTCGTACGTCACATAAAACAGTGTCACGTTAGTCCTCCTTCTGTTCTCACCTCATGGTGAAAGATGGCTGATCGTTCGATCCGAAGAGCGGAGTTTGCTACCCCCCGGGGTTGCGGCCTGCTTGGTCGGCACACAGACTCGCCACCGTCGCCGGAGTGAGCCGGGTGGGCAGCCTCACCTAGGCGGCTGCAGCATCAGGTCCACTGGCAATCTGTGCGGAGCGTGTCGGGATCCAGCGCCGCGAAGCTCTCGTTCAAAACGATCCCCTCCGCTCGCTGGAGCAGGGCCCGGGCGATGAAAAGCTGGTTCCGTTCACCGTGCGAGAGCTGCCAGCTCGTTTCACCCACCATCTGGTTGAGCCCCGCCAGTATCCGGTCCAGCAGCGGCCCAGGATCAGCTCACGGTACAGAGCCTCCTCCTCTGCTATCTCCGCGGGCCAGCTCCGTCCCGCCAGCAGGTTGAAGCAGGGTGAAGGCCCGGTCTCCCCGAGATCCTTCCCAGACTCGTACTTCGCGGATTCCGACGATAATGAAGAGCAGCGAATCTCCGTCGAAGCGGTCGGTTCGCAGACGGCGGCGCCAATCGGCGATGTCAGTAGAAGAGGGGCCTGGGATGGGTTCCGGGTGAGTGTGCCACTCGCCCAGGTACTGGCAGGTGCCCCTTGAGGCTGCCCATCGTGCATCGATCACCTGCTGGTGGCGTGAGTGGCTCCGACGGAAGAAGAAGGGCAGGCGCCAGTCCCCTGCCATAGGGATTGTCACCTCATCGACCACTACGTCCCGACAGCCCACGATGTAGCGGCCCAGCAGTACTCCGCCTGCTTCGGGATGACAGGTACGTGTCTGCCGGAATGCAAGCATCTGCGAGAGCGCTGCCGGATCGAGCTTCACACGGGTGCCGTCCATGCGGCAGAACACGAGCTCCTTACTAGGGGTCATTTAGTGCATACCGGGCAGTCGGATCGAAGGTACGTGAGCCCATCCTCGCTGAACTCGCCGGAGAGAGCTCTGAAGCGGGGCGTGACCTCGAAGCCTGCTTGCAGGAATGTCGAAGGATCCCCCTTCCATGAGATGAGCGGGGCACTCTCGATCTTGTGCCGCAGCACGCGTAGCGCGAGGCGTCCGGCCGCCTCGGCCGTGCGTTGGGCATCGAGATCCGCGAAGGGGAGATGCGCACTTCCGCAGCCGAGCATGTCTCCCGTGTATATTTCTCCCGGAGCCGCGAAGGCGGCTCGATTCTCCAGTGGAGCATCGGGATGAACGCGGTGGTAGAGACACTCGAGACAACCGCGGGCGGGGGTGTCTGCCCTGTGGACATGGGTCACGAGCGCATGTCCTCCAAGCCCAAGAGGCTCTAGCCACGCGAAGATTACGGGAGGGTGCGTGGCGGATGACCAGATCCATTCATTTAGGTGCAGTTCGATCGTGGGCTCGCCCAAGGCGGAGATGACGAGATCTTGGTCTCGCAGCACGTCGGGCTTCTCCACGAGGAATCTTTCGATCCGCATCTGGTAGGGAGCCACTGTGACGTAGGGGACGAGGCGTTCAATCTCCTGCTTCAGCCCTTTCACCTTCGGCTCGTGCTCCCAGGCCATTCCGCACACATGCCGGTACGCGTTCTCCATGCCGAACCGGTCCGGATCGAGCAGCGAGATTTGGCCAACGCCCGCGCGTGCGAGGATTAGCGCCAAGTATCCTCCCACGGCACCACATCCAGCGATAAGGACACGCCGCTCATGAAGCTTCGTGCTGGCTCCACCACGAGGTGCAAGGAAAGCTCGGTCTCGTCGCAGGAGTTCGACAGGGCGGACCCGTCCCCGAGACTGTTCATCTCTTAGCGGATGGCTCCCTTGAATCTCCTCGAGATTGACACCCAGGAGGGCGCGGTCGCCTTGTGGACGACGCACCCCGAGCACCACGAATTCTTCGCTCTTATCGAGGCGTGCCAACAGTCTCGCCAGGGTGCGCCGATCCTGCTCAGGCAGCGCACCCACGTACTTCCGGAGTCCTTCGAGGGTCGCCAACTCTTTAGGATTGAATGCTGGATTTGCAGCGACAGGATCAATCGGAACATAGATTGCATTGCGGTGGGTCGCGCCGCTGGAACTCCGCCGTGCTAGCGACTGGCCATAGACTTCAGGGTTGTCCGCGACGGCCGAGAGCGTTCCCTTGTAGAAGAGCACAGTAGTGGGGTGCGGGTGATCATTCGCGTCGACGACGCAGCCGATGCGGCTGTCCGCCAGGTGACGCCAGTAGGCAACGGCTTCCTGCGCGAACTCCTCGGCAAGCTTCCCTGTGTTTCTGCCAGTGAGGAGAGTGCGGAGTAGTCTTCTGACCCGCTCCACGGATTCCTGGATGATGTGCCAGGAGTCACGACGGTCGAGCAGGAGGTTAGCCTCTGATTCGAAGCAGAGCTTGCCATCACTAGAGACATGAGGGAGTTCGAGCGGAGGAATAACGCTCTCGATGGCGATCTCTGGCAGGTGCAGCGGAAATGAGCGCGTCAGGCCAACACGCAGTTGGATCGCATGTCCCTCAATGGTCATGCGTCCGCCCGCCGCGCTCTCCACGTTTCGAGCTTTCCTCCACATCAACGCTTGCGTGGGAGGCAGGATATGAGCCTCTTCGAGCAGAGAGGTATGAACGAGGTGCTCGAGGAGGCTCATGTGGTCCTGAACTGGCAGAGTCTCGGGAGAGCGCATCATGTGAGTCAGGCTGAGACTCCTCCAGAGGAGATGGCACGGCCTCGGGGCTGCCCGGTGTCGTCCTTGTCAGGGACAGGGAACTCCTCGCCGAACTCTTTCCGCATCAGCTTGCAGGCGACGACTGGATCCGACTCCTTCGCTACTTCCGCGAGTCGGTCCCGGAGTTGCATCAGGCGCTCTCGGAAGGTCGTCATCTGCCCGTCGGTCATGCGTGTGAAGATGTCTTTTCTAGGGGCGACCGGGACATTTACCGAAAGCCGGTATAGCTGGGAGCCGTCCTCCTTTGAACCAACTTGTTGGAACCGATTAATCAGCAGCATAACGAAGGCCTGCATCGCCTCGAGATCATTGAAGGTGGTCTTCTTGGCGAAGTCGTCACGAGTGAGACGAGGCGAGAACCACATGCCTGCAGCGACCGTGAGGCCGATCCCCGAAGGGGCATTGTTCCCGTCCGTCTTGAACTTTTCCGTCTTCCAGCGCTTGAGCGCGCGGATCACCCTCAAGAACTGCTGCTGCTCGTCATCCATCGAGAAGCGGTTCTCGACCCACTTGCCGAGCCCGATGGGGTCGGATTCCTCCCACGAACGGTCGTTCTCGGCGGCATTGCGCTTACCCTTGGCCAAAAAGAGTTTCCGGTCTGGGCTCTCAGGATCGTCATAGGTGTAGACGGCGAGGTCGACATGGTAGGCCTGCTCACCGTCGAGCTTGTAGTACACAGTGACACAGGAGCGGCGGATGTCCGTTCCGATCTCGGTGTGACCCTCCAACGCATCCGCAACCTTGATCTTCAAGGCCACCGGATTCGGGTATTCCGTTTTGGAGCAGTTGAAGCGCAAGCCTACGTCGATGTCGTAGTCACCATCTGCGGGCTGGATGCCCGTGCCCATCTGATAGCTACCCTGATTGAGGGGATCGAAGCTGGGAATGTCTTCGCCCTCCCGTCGCTGTGCAGCGAACTTTTCGCGGAGCCGGTTCAGGATGGCGTCACGCTTCTCACGGAGCATCTTATTCTCGTCGAACCGTTTGAGTCGGATGTTGCTGTCGAACTGCTCGATCTGCGTCTGGATGTTGGCCATGTTCAGCTCTCCTCGTCGGATGGATAAATAGGTAGACGGACTGCGGGATCTGCCAGCAGCCAGGCGTTTGGACGCACAATGTCAACCATCACCGTGTGCGCATTCGCTGGGCCTTCACCCTCCTCGTTATTTGAAGATCTTGATGGAACGCCGACCCTCGAATGCCGCCTGTAGATTGAGCCGCCACTTGTAGCGGGGTCGCTCCGAGGGAAGGCCGTAGTTGTAGATGAAGCACTCCGGCAACCAGCTCGCAGTGAGCGTGTCTCCTAGGTAGAAGGCTAGGCTTACGGGGACGGCAGCGAAGAGGTGCACGCTCTCCGGACGGCGATCCGGGTCCCGGTTCGAGGTGATATGCTTGTTGAGCGTCTCGCGAATCACCTGCACGTAGGCCTTGAGTTGCTCTTCGCGCCGCACGCTGCCCCGCCCTGTCGTCACGAGCGAGAAATGCAGGTCCAACATTACGTCCGAGTCAGGAAGCACGTGCCGACAGTCATCCAGGCTAACGAGCGCAGACACCGAAACGCGAATCCGGGCGGCATTACCAGTCCCTTGTGTCTGCACGTCCACGTTTAATGGCGGAGATGGGGTGGCCGATTCGGAACCCCACTGGAACCGGTCCGAGACGTATTCGAAAACGTGCACTTGGCGATTCTTGGCCAAGTATCCCGCTAGCACCGCCAATGGCACGAACGGGAAGCCGTAATAACCGATATCGGCATCCTGCTCATTGAAGGTACGCCGGAGGTCGCCATCTCGCGCCGCCAGCCGTTTTACCTCCGCCTCCAGGTTCCTCCAGTCGCGCTGTTCCAGCCCCACCGTCTGGTCGATGGATACGATGCGAGGCTCCCGACCCGCGAAGAGCGTGGGCGCATCGGCCTGCCGGGGCTGTTCGGTTACCTTCTTGTAGGCCTCGTGGCGGATGAAGATGAGCGGCCGTTTCGATGGAACCGGCGCGGGCGGCGGCTCGCTGAAGGGGGGGCGCCTGTCCTGGGCCCGGCCACCGCTCTCTTCCGTCTGAGCCGACGAGTTCGACAGTGGCGGCTGGATCAGCACTCCCGCTGCCCCGGCGCGCATGTACAGGGCCGGGGTGCACCATTCGAATGAGTCTGGCACTTTCGACCGTATGGCCAACCGGCCTTCGGTGACCGCGTCATCGATCGGGACCCCCTTCGCGAGGAAGGTGTAGAACTCCTCGGTAAAAGCCATCGCCGCCCGATCGGAGATCGAGAACTGCATGGCGATGACCGCGGCGACCCCCTGGGAGACCAGCGCTCCAGCGACGCTTCCGTGGCCACTGATCGACAACGTCCCGCGCGCCGACTGGCACGTGTTGAGGACCACCAGGCCCGGAGCGGGGCAACCGCTGAAGAGCTCTGCGATGTCTTGCGCGCGCAGCAGGGCGGGGGCACCCTTCTCATCCCGCAGGTAGACCCACCCGTTCCCGGTGTTCTCATCCACCTTGCCGTGCCCCATGAAATGAAGCATATGAGGGCTGAAGTCGCGGAGCTTGCGCCGCAATTCCTGCCGGGTGGGCATGTCTAAAGACTCGCATTGGACGTCAGCGTTGCCTGACAAAGCATCAATGATGCTGGTCTGCTCCGACGCAAGCTGGAGACCTCCATACCCTCGCGCTCCAGCGCGAATCAGCAACACTCGCCAAGGTCGAACAAACGCCCGGGGCTGAGACGGCTGTCTCACGTCTAGTGCGCGGACGATTGAGAGACGATGGTCCAATGCCGCAGGGTGACTCATGGAGACGGGCGGCATCCACAAGACATCCCAGGGAAACTCGGCGAGCCACGCGAGTTCTGAGTTACAAGGGTCGAAGTGCAGGAAGAAGCGAAGCCGTTGTTGTTGCTCATCGGACGAGAAGAGCACGCTGCCAAGCGAGAGCGTCAGAACCTCGCGTACTTGGCCCGATGGGCAGATTGCCTCGTACAATTCCTCGCCGAGTCGCTTGAGCCCATCGTCAATTTCAGCGTCACGTGCTCTCGACTGCATCAATGCGGCCTGAATCTGGCATCGCAGTTCCCGTAAGCGAGACAGCGGAAGGTGCAGCGACGTAGGCGCGCTGGCGCTACCGACAGAAGCTGAATCCACGGCGACCCGGTACGAATCCGCCCCGCTCTGCGTGAAGCGTAGGTGAAAATCTTTGTAGCTGTTCATGGAGTGCGCGTGAGGAACTGGTTTCAGGGCTTGAGTCGAGTCTTGGCGCAACGTCGTGCGGGTTCGTGCCAGAAGAATTCACGACGAATCTTGGGCACGAAGGCGACAGCACGCTACCTGAATGATGTTTACGCGGGAGCGTAAACAATTTCCTGAAATGGCTGACGGGACATTGCTTCTCCCGTTGTTTATTTTGAGAGTGTCATGAACGGACTGAGTTCCAAGATCGTCGCCGAGACGAACGTGCTCGCCGCGGAGTACAGGCGGAAGTTCATCGGAGATCCAGAGGGCGAGTTGCGCGCCTGGCTCGAGATCGCGGCGCGCCGAGAGGCGCTCGTGTACTACGTGTATAGCGAGGCTCAACGCCATGAGCGTCTCCCCAACTCGGAGAGTGGGGCGGAGCGCGCGGCCTGGGATACGTTGACGGAGATCTGGCAACAGGAGGCGAAACACAAGGAGTTGACACGTGCGCGCCTAGCCTCCGGGCTGATGAGCCTCGGGAACGGGCCGTTGTCTCCCGCGTGGCTTCAGGTCATCGGTGAGGTCGAGGGTCGGATGCTGTGCAGGCTGACGCCGGCGCGGCCGAGCTTGGGCCAGACCCTTGCCCGACTCTTTCTCATGGCCGGTGCTGCGATCGCCCCAGGAGCCGTGCCGTCCTTCGCGCGGGAACTCGACACGATGAATGCGCGCGCCTTCTTTGAGCTCGCGGCAACGTTGGAGCTGACCGCTAAACAGGCCTACTGGCGGATGGGCGAGTTGCTGAAAGAGCTCCTGGCGAAGCGCGAGGAACCCTCCGTGCAACTTCAAGGGCTCCAGCGCGAGTTGCACCTAACGTACGACGACGAGGACTTCCACGAGAGGGCCTTCCTCTGGATGACTACCTGGATGGATGCCGCCGGACGGTTCAAGCGTGGGTTGAGTGAACGGGAGTGCGTCCAGCAGATCATCGATCTGCTGCCACAGGCGCCGGAGCCCATCCGGGGGACCGAGCCTCGCGAGAATGCGCTCTACGTGGTGACGGATGGAGGGGTTGGCGCACTCGCCAAGCGGCACGGCATCGAACTCGTGGTGGTTCCGAAGGAGTAGTTCATGTTCAACGCGAGCAGTGAATGGCTGGACGGGATGCGGAGCGTTGGTGACCCTGGCGTGGACGAGTTGGTCGCCGAGCATGCCGTGACTCAAGGCCCGGAGTCGCTGGATCGCTTGCTGCGGGAGTTGTTTCGCACCCAGCGGATGCCAGAGGCCGATCCATTGGTGCGTCGCTACCTGTTAGCGCTGCCCAAGATCGACCTCGTGGATCGGGACGTTATCGCCAGAGGGCAGCACCTCTTCGAACTCTATGGACCGGAGGTGCTCATGATCCTGGGCTCATATTCCCTGCCTCTGGCTTACGCCGCGGGCAACGGCGTCCAAGTAGTTTATCGTTCACGCCGGCTAAAAGACGATCCCATCCGTCGTCTCTGCGACACGGCGCAGATGGTTGTGAATGTCATGCAGCCCGGTGAATTAGAGGAAGGACGGGTGGGTTGGCTCGCAACGCGCAAAGTCCGGCTGATTCATGCGCTCGTGCGACGGCGCGTCCAGTTGGACGCCGCCAACCCTTGGCGCGCGGAATGGGGGGGGCCGATCAATCAGGAGGATCAGGCTGGAACGTTGCTGACCTTCTCCATCGCCACCTTGCACGGGCTTAGGCGAATGGGGGCGAGGGTGACATCGGCGGAAGCAGACGCTTACATCACGGCATGGTCTGCGGTGGGGCGTCTCCTTGGAGTGGACCCCTCGCTCCTGCCCTCAAGTGAGGAGGAGGCGACCCTCCTGGCGGTGCGGATAGGCGCACGCCAAGTTCGCCCCACGCCCGAAGGACGTCAATTGGCGGCGCAGTTGCTGAGTTCGGTGCAGACGCTGTTCCCTGTCCCGGGTTATGCCGCGAGCCTTACCCATTTCTTTCTCCAAGATACGGTCTTTGGAAAGAACGTGGCCGCAGCGCTGGAACTCCCGAAGGCGGACTGGACGAATTGGCTTGTGACGGTCAGGGCGGCCCAGAAGAGGATGATCCTGCGCTGGCTGGACTGGGTTCCGGGGGCGCGACGACGTCGCAGCTGGGTGGCCAAGCAGTTCGCCCAGCGCATGATTCTCCACAAGCGCCCGGATGCGGATACTCCCTTCGAGGTACCGCCGACCTTCAGGGGGGGTTGGGGCCTGCATGCGGACCGGTAGCGTTGTTGCGTCAATCTGCTTTGGCACGAGCCGCGCTACGGCAGACTTCTAGCAACTCCTTCCGGCTGCGGACACCCAGTTTCTCCTTCGCCCGTCCCAAGAGCACGCGCACCGTCGAGGGAGCGATTCCCAATTCATAGGCGATCAGCTTGTCATGGTGCCCGAGTTGAGCGTACCCGACGATTTCCTTCTCCCGCTTGCTCAATAGCGCCGGACCGGGTGCGGTGGGCTCATTCTGGCGCGCGACGATGTAGCGCGTGCCGTTCTGCTCTATCTGGTCTACCAGCGACCAGCGTCCGGCCACGAGCGCCTTCCTGATCGCCAGTGATTTCTCCGGGTCCTTTGTCCGGAGGGGCCCCCGCGACTTCTCAAGCATCAGCACCGCGTGCCGCAAAAGGTCGCGGGCGTGCTCGCTTCGCGCTTCCCCGGTCGCGTCATGGATCTTGCCGCTGGAGTCGAAGATGGCTTCGGGTTCGGCGCCGGCCTGCCCCGCCGGAAGCCCCTTCAGCGCGTGTCTCAAGCGAACGGCGGTGGAGAGGTGTGCTGCGATACGTCCCCATTGCCGCACCTGCGCCGCCGACGCCCGGGTGAGCCGAGACCGGCCCGCATGAAACCCACAGCCCCGTCCAGAAGGCTCGGCGGCGGTGATCCAGAAGGAGTCGTACATCCCGAACTTCTGGGCGTACCGCTTCATGTGCGGTTCATCCAAGAATTCCCGCCGCATACCCATCATCTGGCTGCCGGTGATGCAGGGCCCCATGCGGAAGGGCCGTTGGCGGATTTCGGGATCCATGGTCTGGAAGATGGTCGGGTAAATCGCGGCGAGCTTGTCCGGAATGCCTAGATGGCACCGTTGCACCACCTTCGGCAGGCCATCTCCCAGTTGGTAGAACTCGAAAGCGGCCACTCCGAAACCGTCGTCGAGATGAGGAAGCACTGCCTCCGCAAGCCCCGCCAACCACGCGGCGTCCTCCAGATCCACGCAGTAGGCGGCCTCCACGATGCTCAATAGGTCAGCTTTGGCCATGCAACTGCCCCCTAGCAGACCTCAATTATACGACAGCCGGGCGTCGGCGTGGCTTGACCCAAGTGGGGATCGGCTACCCCCAACGGGGTAGAGTTGAAGGAACAAGAGGAGAGCCTAATTAGGGGGACCGCCTGGCGCGATGATGGTGTTCTCATCCTCCACCATGGCGGGTGGTAACTGGCCCTCGTTCATGGGCCAGAAACGCCCCGGCTTATTGCTGGCCCCTATCAGCGAACTCAGAGTGTCCTCTTGCAGCCTGTTGAAGAAAATCTGCGCGGGGAGCCCGAGAGAGCGCCTGCCTCACTCTCGCGACCATTTTGAGATGGTCGCTTGTAGTGGCGGGCAGTCCTTGCGCCCTACGCAGCCGCCAAGCGAGCCATCTGCATCAGGTTGTAGGCAGCCCCGACGAAATAGGTGCCCATCAGCGTCCTCTCCCGCCCTCGGAGGCGCGTCTTGCGAAAGTTGCCCACCGTCCTCATCCAGCCCCCAATCTCCTCGATTCGTTTCCGGGCTCGCTGGCTCAGGCCGTAGCCCTCGGTGCCAGTGGTGCGTGCGGCGATGGCCGAACGATGTCGAGCGCTGAGGTTCTGCGCGACATGGGGCGTGACGACCAAGTGCCGACATTCGGCCACGAAATCCTTTGTGTCGTAGCCCTTGTCAGTCCCCGCCGTGACGCGTCTCGTTCCTGGCACGGTCTTGTGCAGCATGCCAATGGACGCATCTCGTTCCGCGGTCCCTGTGGCCTCCAGTAGGCGCAGGTCGATGAGAATCCCATGCCGGTTCTCCATCAACTCATTGAGCGAGTAGCTTCGCTTCCATTGGGGACAACGCCGCCAGGGCCGCATCGGCCATGTCCTTCACCCGCCGAAGTGGGTGGTCCTTCGCAACGCGCTCCCCGGGCGTCATTAGGCTTAACATCGTCGCTTGCTGCTTCGGCATCCCACGACTTCCTCAACAGCCTGCCAGAGACACCAGAGAGGCACACCGAGGGCACATGAGGCCAAAGAAAAAGCCCAGCAACCCGGTGAGGTTGCTGGGCTTCTGAATGTGGAGGCGGCGGGAATCGAACCCGCGTCCGAAAGTCTTCCGCTCTTCGACCCTACGTGCGTAGTCCGCGATTTGCTACGTCCCGGAGTCTCCCACGGACGGGATACTCCGAGCCGGTCCTGGAAAGGTCTCGCCACCTCGGGTCCAGGCACCCTCGGCAGCCAGCCCGCATTATGACGGTCCGTCCCAACCCCACGGGCCGAGAGCTGGGGGACCGCGCACTAGAAACTGTTTTTAGGCAGCCAGCGCGAGCTCAACGTTGTCGTTGGCTTTTGTGTCTTTGCCGGGTTGGATTTACGAGCTACCTGACAAGCTCGGCACGCGTCTCGAACTTCAATACCCCCGTCGAAACCAGGTCGCCCCCGGTAGGTTCACTGCCACTGCGACCAACCTTCACCACGACTGCCACTGCCGCGCGGTCCACTTCAACCGCGCCACCTCACATTAACCGCTGACGGGGGTCCGTCAATCCTCCTGACCGTGCCGCCCCGCACTTTGGCGCACGCCTCCGGACACTCCCGTCACTCCCCGCACCCCCAACGACCGGGCCGTCGTAGGGTCGCCTCCCCGCCGGGTCTGTCTCCCGGCCACGAGGAACCCGAATGAGACGACTGCTCACCCTCCTCCTGCTCCTGCTGGGCACCGCCCTCCCGGCCGCCGCCCAGTCCGGCCCCTCCGCCTCCTTCCCCTACACCCTCAAGACGGACCGCCTGCCCAACGGCCTCACCGTCGTGCGCGTCCCCTACCCGTCCCAGGGAATCATCGCGTACCTCACCGTCGTCCGCGTCGGCTCGCGCAACGAGGTGGAGCCCGGCAAGACCGGCTTCGCCCACTTCTTCGAGCACATGATGTTCAAGGGCACGAAGAAGAACCCCGAGGGCACCCGTGAGCGCGTCATGGGCACCTTCGGCTTCGACGACAACGCGTTCACCTCGGACGACGTCACCGTCTACTACTCCTACGGTCCCGCCGCCGGCCTCCCGCAGCTCATCGAAATCGAGGCCGACCGCTTCCAGAACCTCGAGTACGCCGAGCCCGCCTTCCAGACGGAAGCGCTCGCCGTGCTCGGCGAGTACCACAAGAACGCCGCCGCGCCGTTCCTCAAGATGGAGGAGGAGCTCAACGCCGCCGCCTTCACCCGCCACACCTACCGCCACACCACCATGGGCTTCTACGAGGACATCAAGGCGATGCCCCAGGCCTATGAGTACAGCAAGACATTCTTCGAGCGCTGGTACACCCCCGACAACACCATGCTCTTCATCGTCGGCGACTTCGACGACGAGAAGGTCATGCAGCTCGTCCGCCAGCACTACGGCCCCTGGAACCGCAAGGCCGCCACCGTCAACGTCCCCTCCGAGCCCGCCCAGTCCGGCCCGCGCAACGCGCACATCGACTGGCCGCAGCCCACCCAGC
>NZ_JABBJJ010000154.1 GCF_012933655.1 Pyxidicoccus fallax
CACCCGCCCGCCGTCCGGCGGCGTCCCGGGCAGCACCGCGCCCACGGCGTCCGCCCCCCAGCGCGCGAGCACCAGGCCCGCGAGCCCGCCCATGAGCCCGAGCAACATGCTCTCGGTGAGCAACTGGCGCGCGAGCCGGCCCGAGCCCGCCCCCAGCGCCGCGCGCACGGCGAGCTCCGTGCGCCGGCCCGTCGCCCGGGCGAGCAGCAGCCCGGCCACGTTCGCGCACGCGATGAGCAGCACGCAGCCCACCGCGCCCAGCAGGAGCAGCAGCGCGGGGCCCACCTCCCCCACCAGCACGTCGCGCAGCGGCGTCACGCGCGCCAGGCGGCCAAAGTCCTCCGGGAGGACGCCGGGGCGCTCGGCGCGAAGGGCGGCGCCCAGGGTGCGCAGCTCCGCGTCCGCCTCGGTGGAGCCCTGGCCGGGCGCCAGCCGCCCCAGGAGCGACAGGAAGCCGATGTCGCTGTCGCCCGACGTCGCGTCCAACCGGAGGGGAAGCCACAGCCCCACGTCGTCCCCCGGGAAGGAGAAGCCCCGCGGCATCACCCCCACCACCGTGAAGGGCATGCCGTCCAGCGTGACGGTGCGGCCCACCACGCCCGGGTCTCCACCGAAGCGTCGCAGCCACAGGCCGTGGCCCAGCACCGCCACCATCGTGGCCCCCGGCCGGTTGTCGTCGGGCCGCAGCGCGCGGCCGAAGCGGGGGACCACGCCCAGCGCGGAGAAGAGCTCGGCGCTCACGAGCGCGCCGCTCAGCAGCTCGGGCTCTCCGCTGCCGGTGAGGGTCGCGGTCCGGCGGACGTAGCCCGCGACGTCCGTGAGTGTGCGGCTGCGCTCGCGCAGGGCGAGCAGCGTCGCCGGAGAAGCGTCGGCCTCGGGGACCATCGACACGGCCACGAGCCGGTCTGGGGCGGCGTAGGGCAGCGGTCGCAGCAGCACCGCGTGTACGGCGCCGAAGAGCGCGGTGTTCGCGCCCACGCCGAGCGCCACGGTGAGCACCGCCACCAGCGTGAAGCCAGGGCTCCGCCACAGCGTGCGCGCCCCGAAGCGCAGGTCCTGAAGCAGCCCGTCCAGCCACGCGGACACGCGGCGGCGCGCCTGGGCCCGCGCGTCGTGCGCGCCCAGGGCCTCGCGCAGCTCGTCCACGTCGCCGAACTCCCGCCGCGCGCGCTGGCGGGCCTCGGCTTCCGACAGGCCCTCGCGCACCAGGGCCTCGGTGCGCATGTCCAGGTGGAAGGCAATCTCCTCGTCCACGTCGGATTGCAGCTCCGCGCGGCTCCGCCACGGCCACGTCCACCGCCGTCCCGGCGTTCTCATCTAGGCCTCCCCCGGAGTCGCGTCGAGCACGCGGGCGATGGCGTCGGCATAGGCGCGCCAGGAGGCTGCCTCCTCGCGCAGGGCGCGGCGCCCCGCGGGCGTCAGGCGATAGAAGCGCGCGCGGCGGTTGTTCTCGCTGGTCCCCCACTCCGCCACCACGTGGCCCTGCTGCTCCAGCCGGCGCAGCGCCTTGTAGAGCGCCGCGTCCTGCACCGCGAGCACGCCCCCCGTGCGCTCACGAATCCACTCGGAGATGCCATACCCATGCGTGGGCCCCCACGTGAGCGTCTGGAGGATGAGGACGTCGAGCGTCCCCTGCATCAGGTCCAGCCCCGGTCGTGTCATCGCACGCTCCCCTCACCAAGTGTGGGGAGCATCGGTGCCTGGTGAGGGGTTGTCAAATCGAACGGGACGTATCGAGGGAAGCGGGACTGCTCCGCGCGTTGCGGCCGCCCAATGAAGGATTTTGGGATGCGGGCCGGGTCATTCCTTCTTTCCCCCGAGCACCCGGAATGCCCCGGGCCGCCTCACGCCTCGAGACGAGAAAGGGACTCCCCATGGGAGCAGTGCTTCTGGGCCAAGGCGCTGGCGCCGCGCCGCGTGGCAGTCACCGGATGATGACGGCACGAGGGGCGGCGTGGCTGCTGGCCATGACCCTGCTGCTGCAGGCCTGTGGTGACGCCTCCCTTCCAGAGCCCATCGTCCCAGCGTCACCGGAGCAGACTGCGGCGGAGAAGACCGTGGCGGCGCCGGACGACGTCCTCACCCGGCTCCAGTCCATTCCCGGGCTCACCGTCGTCGTCGAGCAGCCCTCGCCCATTCCAGACACACGCTTCTTCGTGCTGCGCCTCGAGCTGCCCTCGGACCATGCGCGCCCGCAGGGGGAGCGGTTCCATATCTGGATGACGCTCCTGCACCGCTCGGTGGAGGCGCCCATGGTGCTCGTCACCGAGGGCTACATGCTGGGCGGCCCCCCCTCGCAGGCCGAGCCCACCGCCCTGCTCGGCGCCAACCAGCTCGTGCTGGAGCACCGCTTCCTGGGCGGCTCCCGACCGGCGTCCAATGACTTGCGGCTGCTCACCATCCAGCAGGCCGCGGGCGACGCCCACCGCGTCATCCAGGCCTTCAAACCGCTCTACTCCGGGCGCTGGCTGACGACGGGAGTCAGCAAGGGCGGCATGACCGCCGTGTACCACCGCTCCTTCTACCCGGACGACGTGGACGCCACCGTGGCGTACGTCGCGCCCAACAGCCACGGGACGCGTGACGGGCGCTACGTCCACTTCCTCGAGCAGGTGGGGGACGCGGACTGCCGCGAGAAGCTGAAGGCCTTCCAGCGGGACGTCCTGCGGCGCCGTGAGGAGCTGCTGCCCTTCGTGGAGGCGCTGGGCACGAGATGGAACACCGGCTTCGAGGTGGTGGGCGGCGCGGACCGGGTGCTGGAGTTCTCCGCCGTCGAGACGTCCTTCTACTTCTGGCAGTACGGCACGCAGTCCGCCTGCGCGACCATTCCCGCGCCCGGCGCGCCAGCGGAGGAGGCCTTCGCCTTCATGGATGGTGTCGTCGGCGTGGCCTTCACGTACGGAGACCGCTTCCTCGAGTTCATGGGCCCCGCCTACTACCAGCCCGCGACGCAGCTGGGCTGGCCTCGCTTCCCCACGCGGCACCTGCGCGGGCTCCTGCGCTACCCCGGGGAGAACACGCCCGACGTGTACCTGGACTTCCCGGTGACGGAGCCGTTCGACTGGACCGCCATGCTCCGCGTGGAGCACTGGGTCTGGAAGCACGGCGAGCGGATGCTCTTCATCTATGGGGAGAACGACCCGTGGTCCGCCACGGCCTTCTCCGTGCGCGAGCGCAATGACGCGTTCCGCTTCTTCGTCCCGGGCGGCAACCACGGCGCGAGCATCCTCCAGTTGCCCGAGCCCGAGCGGACGCGTGCCCTGGAGCGGCTCTTCACGTGGATGGGAGGGAGCGCTCCGTCCGCGGAGGGCCGCGCGCTGGCGCTCGAGCGTGCGGCCGAAGCGGAGGCCTCGAAGCCCGCGCCGCCGCGCTTCCGCCGGCTACAGGACGTAGCCCTTGGCCCCCACGAGAATCGAACGGCTCAGCAGTGAGTGGAACTCGGAGCGGTGGCCCCCGTGATGGAGGACCCCCACGGCGAAGAGCGCCAATCGGCTCCAGGCGTTCCATTCGACCTTGCCGTGGGTTCGACTCCCGCCGCCGCCACATTCAGAAGCCCAGCCATCTCACCGGGAGAGTGTGAGCACCCGTGGAGGGAGCAGGCACTCATCCGAGGTGACGTTGGCGAAAGTCGTCGCACCTTCCGTCCAGACGCCGCCATCCTGGTGGATGTGGCCGAACAGATGCAGCCGGGGCCGCACCTGCCGAACGCGCTTGAGGAGTTCCTCGCAGCCGACGCGCTCTCCTCCGCCCAGGTGGTCCCCGAATCCCAGGGGTGGGCCGTGGGTGATGAGGACATCCGTGTCGTCGGGAATCCGGGCCCATCGCCGCGCCAGCTCCGGGCCTCGGGGGAGATTGAAGGCCCAGTCCATGAACCAGGGCTGCCAGGGACTGCCGTAGAACTTCAGGCCCTCGATGACGGCGGACGCGTCCTCCAGATAGGTGGCGGCCGTCAGGACGGCGCGCGCCTCGGCCGGGCTCTGCTGGAAGCACCAATCATGATTGCCCGCCACCACCACCTTATGCCGGTGCGGAAGCCCCGCGAGGAATCGGTTCACCTCGGCGAGTTCCTCGAGGCTTCCCCGCTGCGTGAGGTCTCCCGCATGGATGAGGATGTCTCCATCAGGAATGGTGAGGTCCTGGTGGTAGCCATGGGTGTCCGCGATGGCGACGAGGGTCAGCATGTCCCGGAGCATAGCCGCGCGAGCAGTGCACCGTACGCTCAGGCAGGACACCGGCTACAGGACGTAGCCCTTGGCCCCCACGAGAATCGAACGGCTCAGCAGTGAGTGGAACTCGGAGCGGTGGCTCCCGTGATGGAGGACTCCCACGGCGAAGAGCGCCAATCGGCTCCAGGCGTTCCATTCGACATAGGCGGAGCCCTGCCCGCTGCCATCCACCAGATTGAGCGAATAGCGGAGTTGCCAGGTGGGGCCGCTGTCCGTCGGGTTGTTCTGCACCTGCAAGAACAGGTAGTGGCGCCCCTGCAGCGCGAGCCCATTGTCGAGCGCGGCGCCCAGCGTCTGGCCCGCGAGGGGAGAAGCCTCGGAGGGCGGGTCCAGGAGCGCGGAAGCGCTGGCGGCGATGTCGAAGTACCGCGCCCCATCCGCCCACCGGTAGCCTTCGTTGTTGCCCAGGTACTCCAGGTAGACGGTGTGGCCGGAGCCCAGGGTGTAGCCTCCCCCGACGAGGGCCGAATAAAAGAGCCGGTGGTCCCCGGCATGGCGAGGCAGGAAGCCGCCCCCCACGGGCGTCGGCAGCGTCTCCGGGTACAGCGCCGACGTCCCCTGACGCAGCCCCGCTTCCACGTAGACGAGCAGCGCCTCGCTGACGGTGGCCTGCCCGAAAGCGCCGAAGCGGGGACGCTCATCGGTCCACCGCTTCGAGGCGTTCAGGCTCGCGACGTAGACATCCGCCGTGTAGTCCACCTTCAGCAGCGACAGCGCCCTGAAGCCCTCGTCGCGCTCCCACTGCCAGTCCCCGCGCCCGTCGCCGAAGGTGTGCATCAGCGACAGGGACAGCGCTGGCGTGGGCGACCACGTCACCTGAGCCACGTCCACCCCGAGCAGCTCGCGCAGGGGGTTGTTCCGGCCGTTCTCGAAGTAGATGGGATTGCTGGGCGAGCGGAAATTGGAAGGCCCCCAGGTGAGGACCTCCCGACCCACCGACACGGCGAGCTCCTGGACCGGATAGGCCGTCACGCCCCCCTGGTTCACCCAGGCATCGAGCCGCGTCCGCGCTCCGGAGTCTCCGAAGCGCCGCCACTCGAAGCGGGCCCGGGGCTTCAAACTCAGCACGAAGGTGTCCGTGCTGAGCTTCAGGTCGAGCCGCCCCTCCACCTCCGTCTGTCCTTCCGGAAGGCGGGCAATGCGGTTTCCCGGATTGAGCAGGCTGTTCTCCCGCAGCCCCCGCTCGCTGTCGAAGGCCAGCACCTGGAGGCTCGCGGACCCCTGGTCCAGCAACTCCTGGAGACCGCCGGCCTCGGCGCTCGCACCCTGCCCCGTCAGCAGGCCCACGAGCAGCGGCAGTCCCAGCGTGGCGGAGCCCGTGACGCGTCTCGAGCGCATCCGTTCAGTTCCCGAGCCGGTTGACGTCGAACTCCGCCCGAGCGAGCTCCGTCACCTGCACGTCGGAGTACACCAGCGTCGTCTCCGCCGACGTGAGCGCGTCCCGGAGGGTCATCCTGCTCACGAAGGGAATCGTCCTGCCTTCGTGGGTGAGCTGATTGCCGTACTCGAAGGTGGCGGACTTCAGCAGCTTGCCGGAGAGCGAGAAGAACTCCGCCTTCACCCCCACCCTCCGCTGCTTGGAGACCCAGTAGGTGATGCGGTCGTACGTGCAGGACTTGTTGAGGGCCGTCAGCTCCAACACGTAGGTGGTTTCGCCCTGGACCTCCTCCTCACGGAGCAGCTTGCCCTGGTAGTCGACGGCGTAGTTCGTCGAGGCGATGTCGCCCTGCGAGGCCTGCCCGGAGAGCTTCTGCCTCGGAGAGATGGGAATCGGCTTGCGGAGCCCCGGACGGCTCATCCACATGTTCCGGTCCACCTGCAGCAGCTTGGAGCCCTTGAATCGCACGGGCTCACGCGTCTCCGCGAGGCTGGCGGTGGCATTGGCCTTCAGGGTGAGCAGCCGCTCGGGCTCCGACTCCCCGCCGCTGACGGGAGTGATTCGGACCGTCCAGCGGATGCCGGGCAGCCCACCGCCGCGCGCCCGGTCCGAGGCCTTGAGAATCTCCGCCGCATCCGGCGCGGTGGCTCGCGCGGAGCCCGCGAGCAACACCAGCAGCCCCGCGGTGAGAATGAGTGCGTTCTTCATGAGGGTAGCTCCCGCGTGGTCAGACATGGCCCAGAGAGTCGATGATCTGCTTGCGAGCCGCGGTGCGTGCCGGGAAGAAGGCCGCGGCGATGCCCAGCACCGAGAGCATGACGAAGGTCCTCGCCATCCGGGGCACGTCGAGGTCGACCATCAGGCTGACCACGTTGGACGAGTTCGGCGGCGTGTAGGTGATGCCCGCGCTGTTGACGGCGAGCCGCACCAGCAACGTGAAGAGCAGACCGCCAGCACACCCGAGCACCACGAGGATGAAGGCCTCCGTGGTGAAGAGCCGCAGGATGCCCGAGCGGCGCAAGCCCATGGACCGCAGCGTGCCGATTTCCCGGGTCCGCTCCACCACCGTCATGGACATCGAGTTCACGATGCTCATGACCACCACGATGAAGACGTTGCTGAAGATGAAGGCGAAGATCATGTCAAACAGCCGCTTCACCTGCGAGTAGAAGCTCGAAAGCTCCAGCCACGTCTTGAGCTCCACGTCGAAGCCCGCCTGCTTCAGCTGGGCGGTGAGTTCCGTCCGGGCCTGCTCCGTGAGCGCCTTGTCCTCCAGCAGCACGATGAGCCGCTCGGCGCCGTCGAAGTCATACAGTGACTTCGCCAGGTCGAGGGGCAGGTACAGGAACTTGTCGTTGGTGCCGACGTTGCCCGTGTTGAAGGCGTCCACGATGTCCACGTCCAGCGCGTTGGCCTGTCCCGTCACCGTGCTGACCAGCAGCGCGGCCGAGTCCCCGGGCTTCAGGTCGAGAATCCGCCCGAGGTCCTGGGCCGTCGCCACGCCGATGGGATTGTCCGCCTTCAAGTCGCCGGAGAGCTTGCGCGGGAAGTCCCCCTGGAGCTTCTTCACGTCCTCGGGAACCAGTCCCTCGCCGATGAAGACGGTGGAGGCCACTCCGTTGGACATCATGCCGCTGAGGGACATGCGCGGTGTCACCAGCCGCGTGTGGGGGTATTGCTGGAGGATGGGCATCACCCGGGCCAGCTCCTCCTGGGTGAACATGTATCGAGCCGGCTGGAGCCTGCCTTCCGTGCGCAGGCCGCTCTTCATCACCGTCAGATGCCCCAGCAGCTCTCCGTGGATGGCCTGCCGGGCCAGCCCGCTGTACACATACTTGATGTATCCCGCGAAGAGGCTGATGGAGGCGAAGCCGAAGCCCACCGAGATGAGCGTGACGAGACTCCGGCGGTGATGCTTCAGGATGTTTCGGAACCCGATGGTGAAGTAGTTCATCGAACAGTCTCGTCCGTTTGGAGCAGGCCGTCCTTGAGCAGGAGCTTGCGGTCGACCAGGTCCAGGAGACGCGGGTCGTGAGTGGTGAAGATGAAGGTGACGCGCTTGGAGCGGTTGAGCTCACGCATGAGCTCGACCACCCGGTAGCTGTTCTCCGTGTCCAGGTTGGCCGTGGGCTCGTCCGCCACGACGATGGATGGAGCGGTGACGAGCGCGCGGGCAATCGCCACGCGCTGGCGCTGGCCTCCGCTCATCTTGTCCGGGCGGGCGCTCGACTGATTCTCCAGGCCCACCTCCTGGAGCGCCTGGCTGGCACGCGCGCGCGCCTCGGAAGCGCCCACACCCTGGATTTGCAGGGGCACCATGACGTTCTCCAGGGCGCTGAGCACGGGGACGAGGTTGAAGCTCTGGAAGACGAAGCCGACCTTCCGGCTGCGCAGGTCCGAGAGCGCGTTGTCGGACAGCTTCCCGACGGGCACGCCTTCCAGCGACACCTCGCCGGAGGTGGGGGCATCCACCAGTCCCAGGATGTTCATCAGGCTGGACTTGCCGCTGCCCGAGGGCCCCCAGACCGCCACGAACTCCCCCCGGTGGATGCGCAGGGACACGCCCCTCAGCGCCTCGACTCGTGCTTGTCCCAGGACGTAGTCGCGCCGGATGTCACTCAGCGACAGGAGCACCTCCTCTCCCGCCGCGCGCGTCACCGCCATGACCGCCTTGCTGGCGGCTCCTTCCACGTTGCCCATTTCCGTCTTCCCCGATGTCAGAGCGCTCGGACCAACGCCGCTCCGGCGTTGCCCCCGAACGAGTAGGAGTGCGCCAGGGCCGCCCGGACCGGCCGGGACGCCTGGGACTGCCGCACCAGATTGAGCTCGAACTCCGGCTGCTCGGTGCCGGCCTGCACCGGCAGCCCGCCTCCCCGAACCGCGCCGATACAGGCCAGGAGGTTGAACATGTCACTGGCGGATTCCGCCTCGCCCGTGAGGCCCTTCAGGCTGCTGAGCGGGACGGTGCCCGCCGCGGCGCCCAGCACCGTCCGGAGGGCGGCTACTTCCGCCCTGTCCAGGGACTGCGTGGAGTTGCTCGCCGCGGCGATGTAGTCCACCGCTTCGGGGGAAACCGCCGCGGCGCGGAGCGCCTGCCCCATCGCGGAGGCCAGTCCCCGGCCCTCCGGATGGTGGATGCCGAAGCCGTGCCCGTCATGGGCCACACCCAGCCCCGCGAGCTCCGCCAGGGGCGTGGCCCCCCGCGCCCGCGCGGAGGCGAGCGTCTCCAGCACCACCACCGACGCGCCCTCCCCCATGATGAAGCCATCCCGCCTCGCGTCGAAGGGACGACTCACGTTGGAGTCGCTCAGCACGCCGATGTCATCCATGTCGCGGTGGGTGGCGGCGGTGACGAGGTCGAACGTGCCCGCGATGATGGCGTCGGCCCGTCCGCTGCGCAGGGCCTGCGCCGCCAGGGTGAGCACCTGGAACCCGCAGGCATTTCCCGCGCTGATGGCGTAGTTGGTGCCTCGCCAGCCCCAGCGGATGCTGAGCGCGCTGGCCACCGCGTTCGTCACCGTCTCCTGGAACAGGAGGGGTTGGACGAAGCGTGGCTCGCTCGTGATGATGCGGTGCCAGATTTCCTGGCTCACCTCGGCATTGGCCCGGTACGTCCCCAGGAACACGCCCACCCGCTCCGGGTTCCAGGTGGAGGGGCCATGGCCGGCCATCTGGAGCGCCTCCTCCGTGGCGAGCATCGTGTACTGCGTCCCCCGGGGCGCGCGCCGGAGGTTGTTGGAGCCCGTCAGCGTGGCCAGGCTCGCCTGGGGAACCCGGGCTCCGTGCGTGCAGCCGCACCCGGAGGCATCGAAGTCCTCGATGGGTCGGATGGCGCTGCGCCCCTCGGCGAGCGCGCCCAGCAGGGCGGGGACACCCGCCCCATAGGGGGACACCGCTCCCATGCCGGTGATGACAAGCCGCATGTTCGCTGCCTCGTTCTCGTGGTGCATCAACCCTCCCAGCGACGGAAGACCATCGCGGCGTTGTTGCCCCCGAAGCCGAACGCGTTGGCGAGGACCGCCTCCAGCTTCGCTGGCCGGCTGCGGTGGGGCACGTAGTCCAGGTCGCACTCGGGGTCGGGCGTATCCAGGTGGAGCGTGGGCGGCAGGAAGCCCTCGTTCAGCGCCACCACCGCCGCGGCTGCCTCCGTGGCCCCGCTCGAGCCCAGGCTGTGGCCGACCATCGCCTTGATGGAGCTGACGGGGACCTGCGTCCGCTCGCCGAAGACATGCTTGATGGCGCGCGTCTCGATGACGTCATTGGCCGGGGTGCCCGTGCCGTGCGCCTTGATGTAGCCAATCTGCTCGGGCTTCATGCCGGCGCTGTCCAGCGCGGCCTGCATGGCTCGCGCCGGGCCGCGTCCCGTCTCGTCGGGCCGGGTCATGTGGTAGGCGTCCGTGGAGCCACCGTACCCGGCGAGCTCCGCCAGGATGCGCGCTCCACGGCGGGTGGCGTGCGCCTCGCTCTCCAGCACCCAGAGCGAGGCGGACTCCCCCAGGAGCGTCCCATCGCGGTCCTTGCTGAAGGGCCGCAGCTTGTCGCTGGCGAGCGAGCGCAGCACGCCGAAGCCCGCCTGGGGCATCTCACTGAGCGGGTCCACTCCCCCCGCGAGCATCACCTCGGCCTGTCCCGAGCGAATCGCATCCATCGCCACGCCGAGGGCATGCAGGCCCGCGCTGCATGCGGTGGACATGACCAGGCTGAGCCCCGCCAACCCGTATTGGCTGGCGACCTGGTCGCTCATGGCGCTGATGAAGCTGTCGAGCACCAGGGCACGCCACGGCTCCTTCGGGCCCGCGCGGCCGCGCCGGTAGGGGTGGTGCAGCGCCGCGTAGCCCTCCTTCGCCGCCGGCATTCCTCCCAGGTTGGTGCCGAGCACGACGCCCACCCTCGAGCGGTCCTCGGCCGCCAGGTCCAGCCCGGAGGCCGCGAGCCCCTGCGCCGCCGCCACACGAATCATCCGGGTGCCACGGCTGAGGTAGGGCAGCTCCTCGGGGCTGAAGTGCGCCGAGAAGTCGATGTTCTTCAGCTGCCCGGCGGACTGGCAGCGGTGCTTGCTGGCATCGAAGTGGGTGACGGGCGCGATGCCATCACGCCCCGCGCGCAGCCCCTCGGAAAACTCCGCCAGGTTGTTGCCGATCGGCGTGAGCACGCCAATCCCGGTGACGACGACCCTGTTGCTCATCCTGTTCCTCTCCGCCGTTGTGGCGCGATTCCTCGAGAACGCCGGGCCCCTCGCGGGCGGCGCGCTACATCACCAGCCCGCCATTCACGCGCAGCACGTCGCCGACCACGTAGGCGCTCTCCGGCGAGGCCAGGAAGAGCGTGGCGCTGGCGACGTCCTCCACCGTCCCGAGCCTGCGAACGGGCGTGGCCTGGATGAATCCCTCGCGGACCCCCGGGCGGTTCATCAACCCCGCCACCATCTCCGTCTCCACGAAGCCCGGTGCCACGCAGTTCACCCGGATGCCATACGGCCCGAGCTCTCCCGCCAGCGTCTGGGTCAGCCCGATCAGGGCCCCCTTGGTGGCGGCATAGGGCACCTGTCCCGCGCGCCCCCGGATTCCGGCGGTGGAGGACATGTTGATGATGACCCCACGTCCCTGCTTCATCATGGGACCGATGACCGCCTGGCAGCAGGCGATGGCGCCGTAGAGGTTGACGTCCACCGTCTCCCGCCACGCCGCGCTCTGCAGCATCATCAGGTGCCCGTCCCGGCTGATGCCGGCGTTGTTCACGAGCACATCGATGCGGCCGAAGTTCGCGAGCGCCGCGTCGCGGAGCTGTCCGGCCACCTCGGGGTTGGCCACGGAGCCGGGGACCAGCACGCAGCGCCGCCCCTTCGCCTCCACCTCCGCGGCGGCCTGACGCGCGGCCTCCGTGTTGCTCCCATAGTTGAGGACGACGTCGGCGCCCTCGGACGCGAAGGCGAGGGCAATGGCCTTGCCGATGCCCCGCGAGCCCCCGGTGATGATGACCGCCTGCTGCTGAAATCGCTGACGCACTGCCTGGGATTCACTCACCACAGACCTCCGGTGGCCGAAAGGCGCTGTCCCGTCATGAGGTTCGCCGCGCTCGACGTCAGGAAGAGCGCCGCCTCCGCGATTTCGTCTGCGCTCCCGGGCCGCCCCAGGGGGCCCCGGTCGCCGTCGAGCCGCTCGCGCTGCGCGGGAGCAAGGCGCTCGACCTCTTCCGCGAGGAGGTGGATGGCCAGGGTGTTCACGGCGATGCCCTGCCGCGCCACCTCGTTCGCCAACGCGCGGGTCATCGCCAGGAGGCCCTCGGCGGCCACCCGGCTCGCCCCTCCGGGAGCGGCATCCAGGAGGGTGAGGATGCGCCCCGAGCGCTTGCGCATCATCGGGCGGATGACCTCCTTGCAGAACCAGGCCGTGCCGCTCAACTGGCGCTCGAGCAACGCCTTCCACTGCCCGGCGGCCAGGTCCACCCACCTGCCCGGCTCGCGGCTCAAGGACGCGTTGACGAGCACGTCCACGCCTCCCAGCTCCGTGGTGACGCGACGGACCACCGCGCCCACCGCCTGTGGGTCCGAGGGCTCACAGGCCAGGGCCAGCACCGCGCCGACCGCCCTGGCGAACTCCATCGCCTCCTGCTCGTGTTCCGGAAGGAAGACCAGGGCCAGCCGCGCACCGGCCCTGCCCAGGCGTCGTGCAATGGCATTGGCGATGGGTTGTCCCGCGCCGGTGACCATCACCACCTGCTGGTGGAGCAATCCCTCGACGAATGGCGTGACTGTTTCCGAGCTACTCATTGGACCCTGAACCTCTCTGGGAAAGCACCATGAAGCCGTCGGCGACCGGCACCGCTCCAATCCAGGCCTTGACCTCGATTCGCGCCGTGGTCCGCCACCGCTTGAGAACGCGGGCTTCCATCCGCAGGACGCTGCCGGCGGGGATGGCCGTATGAAATGTCATTGCCTCGATGCCGCCGAGGTACCAGACCGACGCGGCCCCACCGTCCCGCTCGCGCAGGAGCAGGATGGCCACCTGCCCCAGTGCATCCACCAGCAGGCAGGAAGGCAGCGTGGGTGGAGCGTCTCCGAAGCGCTCCAACAGCACCTCGTTGGCGGAGACCTGCTTGAGCGCCCGGCCCAAGCCTTCGGAGAGCTCCTCCACGGAGTCGACCAGGAGCATGGGGAACCGGTGAGGCGTTCCCCCGTAAATGAGCGCCATGGGGTGGTCGCTCATGGCTGGCACCTGCGCAACACCACGGCCAGGGCACTGCCCTCCCCACCCAGGGCGGTGACCAGCACCCACTCGGGCTTCAGAGGCCGTGCCGCACCGGATAGCAGGTTGAGCTGACATCCCGGGGCGAGGTGTGTCGTTCCAGCGAAGCCAGGCACCTGACCCGTGTCGACGGCCAGCGCGCCCAGCAGCACGGCCAACGTGCCCGCGGCGCTGAAGGTCTCTCCGAGCACCGCCTTGGGACAGGTCGTCGGCACCCGGGCCGCGTGGGCACCGAGGGCCTCCTGGAGCCCGCGGTACTCCCACCTGTCGAAGTCCCTCCGGCCGTTCGCGCCTGAGAAGACGGCTCCCAGTTGCTCGGGCTGGATTCGGGCGGCGCGCAGCGCGTCCCCCACCGCGCGGGCCAGCGCGCGCGCCTGCTCCGTGGGCGGGCCTCCCCGGTGCCCGGTTCCCGCCACCTCCGCATGGACGTGTGCACCGCGCTTTCGGGCCCGCGTGTGTTCCTCCAACACGAGCGTGCATGCGGCCTCGCTCACGCGCATTCCGTCCGACGCCTCGCTGAAGGGACGCGCCACGCCCCGGCGGCTGAGCCACCCCTGGAGCGACAAAGCCTCGAGGAGCCTCGGGCTGAGCGTGTCCGCGCCGCCCACCACCATCCGCTCGGCGTGGCCCTCTTCGATTTGCTGGCAACCGAAGCGAAGCGCCTCCAGGCCCGCGGTCCACCCCGAGCACAGGGTCGCGTTGGGCCCGCGAAGGTCGTGCACCATGGAGATGTAGCCCGTGGCCGCGTTGGTGACCGTGTTCTGGAACACCACCGGGTTTCCGTAGCGAGCACCCCGCTCCAGGATTCCCTCCAGATACTCCTCGTTGGTGGGCAGGCAACCGTAGCCCGAGCCGAACGCGATGCCTGTCTGGAGCGGGTCCCCGGGGGTGGTCCCGAGTCCGGCGTCCTCGATGGCGAGGGTGGTGGCGGCGAGCGAGATTCGCCCGAGCCGGTCCATGTGCCGCAGTTGCGCGGGCTGCTTGTCGAACGTCGCGTCTGGAATCCGCTCCAGCGCGGGGACGGAAGGCTCCCGTGTGCTGGCGGGTCCGGTGTCGCCCCGCGCGAAGAGCTCCCAGAGCGCCGCGCGGCCCGCGGCCCGTGGGCATACCGCGCCGAGTCCACTGATGACGATGCTCCGGCTCATCGTGCCTCCCTCCCGGCTTCCGGGAGGCGGCGGGCGACGATGGCGACATTCGCCCCGCCGAACGCGGACTTGGTGCTCATCAGGACGTCGATGCGTTGCGAGCGCCCCTCCCCCCGCACCACGTCGACGTCGCACCTCGGGTCCAGCTCCTCGCAGTGGAGCGTGGGCGGGATGAAGTCGCGCGCCATGCCCAGCAGCGAGCCGATGAGCTCCAGCGCGCCCGCGGCGCCCAGGGTATGGCCGAAGTAGGGCTTGAGGGAGTTGACCGGCAGCGACGCGGTCCGGGCGCCGAAGACCTCGCGCAGGGCCTGGCACTCCGCGGGGTCATTCGCCAGCGTACCGGTGCCATGGAGGTTGACGAAGTCGACCTGGTCCACCGTCATGCCCGAGTGGCGCAGCGCGAGCGTCATCGCCTGCCGCAGGCCCCGGCCCTCCGGATGGGGACTGGTGGGGTGGTGGGCATCTCCCGCCGTTCCCCAGCCGCACAGCTCCGCATGGATTCGCGCGCCCCGCTGGAGTGCGTGGTGCAATTCCTCGAGCACGAGGATTCCCGCGCCTTCTCCGAGCACCATCCCATCGCGCCGGCGGTCGAAGGGACGGCACACAGTGGGGCTCATGGCGCGCAGGACGGAGAAGCCGCTGAAGCTGAGCGCGGTCAGCGCGTCCGCGCCCCCGGCCAGCATCACCGGGGTCCGGCCCTGGCGGACTTCGTCCAGGGCACGGCCGATGGCGAGGCTGCTGGAGACGCAGGCCATCGTCACGGTGGACTGGATGCCGCCCAGGTCGAACCGGGCCGCGACGTTACGGGCAATGGAGGAGAAGGCCAGCTCCCCGAAGAGCGTCCGGCGCGCTTGCTCGCTTCCGGAGCGCAGGAAGCTCTCCAGGGAGAGTGCCGGTCCACGGCTCGTGCCCAGCATCACCCCCGCTTCCTCCCTCCAGCCCGTCCGTGATGCGAGACCACTGTCCCGGAGGGCCTGCTCCGCGGCGTGGAGGGCCAGCTGCGACACCCTGTCCACCCCCTCGTCGGAGAAGCCCGGCAGGTCCACCTCTCCCGCGGTGCGAGCACGTCCCTCGCCGCCGAACCGGTCGGTCCGCCGGATGCCGCTGCGGCGCTCCACCAGTGCCTGGGCGAGCTCGCCGGAGGACAGCGCATTGGCCGCGGTCACCCCCATGCCGGTGATGACGACTCGATGGGTGCTCATGAGGTGGCCCCCACGGGCTCATGCGGCGCCGTGTCCACCAGGCCGTCATGGCCCGGGATGATGTGGCGGTACTCGCTCAGCAGCTTCCTGCGGGTGTCGCTGTAGAGCGCGGTGTCCTGGGCGAGCTGGAGCTCCCGCTCCCCGTTCTCCACCAAGGTCCTGCGAGTGAAGAGGGCATCCCCCGCGACGAGGATCTTCCTCGGCGTGTCCTCTTCCCCGGGCCGGGCGCGGTGCGCCACGACGGAGATATGGCCATGGGTATGTCCCGGAGTGGGCAGCACCTCGACCTCCTCGGTGAGCCAATGGCTGCCGTCGACGGGGACGAAGCGTGCGTCGCGCTCGAGCACCCGGTTGTAGAACCCGATGTTTCGAGTCACCTCGCGCACGATGGACCGGACGTAGAACTCCTTCACCGTCTGGTAGTTCTCGCGCAGCAACTCCGCGGTCGAGGCCTTACCGGGGGTACTGTCCCGGTGGTAGGCCTCGATGAAGTGGGCGTTCTCGACGAAGTCCTTGGCGCCCACGATGTATCGCGCGTTCCGGAACAGCAGGTGGTTGCCACAGTGGTCGTAATGAAGGTGGGTGGCGACGACCACGTCCACGTCATCCGGGGTCAATCCCCGCGCCTTGAGTGCCAGCACCAGCCGCTCGGCGTCGTCGCACAGACCACTGTCGACCAGGATGTTTCGTGTCTGGGATTGCACGAGGGTGACAGTGGAGCGCAGCCGTGGAAATCCACTGCCCTGGATGAGCACATTCAAACGCATGGTGATGGGTTTCCTTGCTGCTAGGAGCCGAGCATCAGCTCGCCGTCGGCGACGAGCTCTTCGCCCACCCGTGCCTCGACCTTCACCTGATGCACGGTGCCGAGGCTCTTGAGGTGCGTGGCGCGAACGCGGAGCTGGTCTCCGGGGACCACCGGGCGGCGGAAGCGCATCCGCTGGATGGTGGCCATCACCCCCGGGCGCGCTGGCTTCGAGGCCGTCTGTTCTTCGGACCCGCTTGCAGACAGGCCCCGCGCGCGCAGCATGACGCCGGCCACCTGGGCCATGGACTCGACAATCAACACGCCCGGCATGATGGGGTGCTCGGGGAAGTGGCCCTGGAAGAAGGGCTCGTTCGCCGTGACGCACTTGATTCCCTCGGCGAACACGCCCGGCTCCAGGGCGTCGATCCGGTCGACCATGAGCATCGGATAGCGATGCGGCAGGAGCTGGAGGACCTCCTGGATACCGAGCCTGGACGGCGCTTCTGGCGGCACGCTATGCACCGGCGGCCTTCCTTCCGCCTTCGGAGCGCAGCCGGTCGACCAGCGCCGCGAGCGTGTCGATGGAGTGGAACTCCTTGGCGACGCTGTCGTCCGCGATGATGACGCCCCACTTCTCCTCGAGGCCGACCACGATTTCCAACGCCTCGACGCTGTCGAGCCCCAGGCCGCCAGCCTCACCGTCCCGCGAGTCGGCCCCGAACAGCGGTGCCCCATCCGGGATGCTCGCGGGGTCGATGCTCAGCCGCAGGCGGTCCACGATCATGGCCTTCAATCCGGCCTTCAGTTCCTTGATGTCTGTTTGCATTGAACTCCCCCTCATGTTGAGAACCCAACGTACAGAGCACCTCTGACATCGGCGGCTCAGGTGAGCGGGAGTGACGACATGCTCAGATTTTGGGAATCCAAGACAGCGCGCCAGTGCTGAGCACGCGTGCTGTTGCAACAGGATGGCGAACCGCCCCCCGTCCAGCTCGGCGCCGCCCACACCTTGGAATGGGCGGCCCTCACAGCCTCTCAGCTCAGCTCGCGCAGGTTCTTCTCCGCGACCTTCGTCAGTGCCACGACGCGCTTGTAGAGCCAGAGTCCGAAGGGGACGATGCGCTCGGGCTTCACCGGCTTCGGCAGCTTCTGGAGGCTGTCACTGAAGGGGATGACGGCGTGCTCGCCGGTGGGTGAGCTCACGCGCTGGTCGAAGGCCCAGGACCTGTCCTGGTGCCAGCCACCGTGAAACACGAAGAGGTCCGCGAGCTCCTCGTTGCCCGTGGCCTCCACCTGGTCGTCCAGGGAATAGTCGCTGTCGCTATCGACTTCCAGGCAGCTCCACCCGCCGCCCGTCACGTTGCCGCAATAGAACATCGCGAGCCCCTCGTCGGCCGCGCCGTCGAGAATCCACGTGATGGAGCCATACTGGTTCGCGAAGTAGTCCCAGCTCGACTCGTTCTTCTTCGGCTTGCGGGGCTTCGCCTTCGCCCAGCGCCCGATGCGCGCCTTGTGCATGCGCAGAAAGAAGGCGGCATCCGACTCGACCGAGGCGACGCGGGCGCGGTCCTTCTTCGGGTCGAGGCACTCGGTGACGAAGTGCCCGGTCGGGATTCGCTCGTGCAGGTCCTCGAGCATCGCGATGGCCGCATCCACGGCCTCGTAGGCATTCTTCGGCTTCGCGACAGGCGGCCTCTTCGGCAGGGGCTTCCGCGCGGGAGCCCCCTTCGCGGGCGAGGGCTCGGGGTTGGGGTGCTCGGATTTGACGAGCTCGATGCGGTACAGCCGGAACCCGGCCTCTTCCCTGGCGCGGATACGCTTCTCCGCGAGCGCGATGGCGGCCTCGCGGCTCGGGGCGGAGGTCTTCTCGCGCTCATCCTCGAGGACGTGGCCATGCACCTCCACCGACCAGCCGACGATGCCGGCCTTGACGTATTCGCGCCGTGTCGCGAGCGTCTTCGTCGCATTCCATGGGAAGCCATCCCGGAAGCCGAGCGCCCGGTAGCGCGCGAGCAGCGGCTCGACCTCCGAGGGCGCGACGCGTGTCGCGATGAAATGGCCGTTCAACACACCCCGGCGGACGACGACCTGTTCCCCCCGGAGCTCCACGTCCACGAAGAGGCTCTCGCGCTGTTTGTAGAGCGTGAGGCGCCCCGTGACGGGAGCGGTGACCGCGTCCGCCTTCTTCTCGTGCTTGTGGAGGACGCCGTCACTCCACACCCGGAACTGTTGGGACTCGGCGTAGAACCAGACCTCGTTCTTCGTGTCGAGCCACGGGGCGACGTAGGAGATGCGGTCGCCGCCATTGAGCTTCTCGAGTCGCTTCCAGTCGGTCATGGTGACTGTGCGTATACCAGTTGCCGTGAGAGCAGCTCGAAGAAGCCCCGGCGGCGGAGGACGACGCGGTGCTCACCGGCGGGAAGCTGGACCTCCAGGGTGCCGGCCTGGGTGGTGACGAACCGCGCGGAGGCGTCCGCGTCGGCGGCGATGAAGGGCGTCACGAACTGGTTGAAGCGCACGGCGCAGCCTCGCGACGACGCCACGGAGAGGGTGATGCGGTCGAAGTGCAGCGCACCGTGCAGCGCCTCGCGCGGCTCCGCGTCCAGCCGCTCACAGCCCTCGTGGGCGAGGAACGCCGCGGGTGGTGGAACGCCCCCTTCGACGACGGACCGGGGAATGTACTCGCCGCCCGACCACGGCCGGTCGAGCGCGGCGAGCTCGCTCTCGATTCCCGCCCGGTCGGCCACCGGATAGCGGGGGTGCGTCGCCCTCCAGCCGAACCACAGGCCCGTGAAGATTGTGAGCCCCACCACGCCCCACGACAGCCGCCGCCTCCAACCGCCCTGCCCTGCCGTGTCCTCCACCAACAGGCACAGCACGAGCACGAGCAGCGCCGTGAGGTAGGCCACCAGCCGCCAGGGGAACTGGAGCAGGTGGGCGAAGGGCACCGCGCGGTAGAACGGCGCCGACAGGGGAAGCTGCAGCACCGCGTAGATGGCGGCACAGCCCAGGAGGAAGGCCCACGTGGAGCCCCGGCTCCGGACACCACCGCGCGAGGCGAGCCGCACGCCGCCCAGGACCAGGAGGCCGAGGCTCACCGCGCGGCCTATCTCCGGCGTGAGGCCCTCCCACTGCTTTCCCCAGTGGAACTTCCGGTCCCAGAAGTAGCGCACCAGCGACACGTACTCGCGGTCAGGCACCCAGGAGGCGAGCGCGCCGGTGTTGAAGTGCTTCTCCAGCCGCACCATCAACACCGCGTAGGGGGCGCACAGCACCAGCACCACCAGCGCCGCCTGCCCCGTCGCGACGAGCGTGGCGCGCCAGCCCCACCGCCGGAGCATGAAGCCCAGCGCCACGGCCAGCGTGAAGAACGCATACAGGAACATCACCATGTGCGCGGAGAAGAGGGCCGCGAGAATCAGCCCCACCCATCCGCCCCCCCGGCCCTCGTCACGCAGGCGCAGGCACGCCCAGAGGAGCCACGGGTAGAGCATCATCGCGCAGAGCTCGGCCCCGGCGCCTCGGACCACCCAGTCCAGGTAGGCGTAGGGAGAGAAGCAGAACAGGAAGGCCGCGAGCACCTGGAGCCAGGGAGACAGGCCCAGCATCCTCGCGGCGGCGACCATCCCCAGCGCGCCCACGAACAGCACGAGCACCAGCGCGACCTGCACGCCTCGAAACGCGGAGCCCAGTCCCCAGGCCCATCCTCCCGAAAGCGTGGTGAAGAGCCGGTGGTAGAAGAAGGGCCAGGGCGAGCCGTGGCCGTTGTGGCTGAAGGGCGTCCACAGCGGGAAGAAGTCCCCGGCCACGAATGCGCGGCGGAACGCCTCGGCGCGCTCGAAGAGGGAGAACCCCTCGTGGTTGTACGGCCAGCCGTCGAGCCCCAGCAGGGGCAGCACCGACGCGAGCGCAATCCCCAGGCAGGCCACCAGGACCCACGGCCGGGCACGGCGCTCCCGCGCCATGACGGGGATGGGGGCCGAGGGCTGCTCCAGGGGAGAGGGTGAAGACCGCATGTCGCGGCGCAGTGTACCGGCCCGTGACGGGCACGGTGCGGTTCTCCTGGAGACACGAAAAAGGCGGGTGCCCGTCTTCCGGGCACCCGCCAGGGCCTTCACGAAGTGATGCCGAGCGTTACGGGCAGTCCGCCGGCTTGGCGAAGGACTGGGTGATGACCGGCGTCATCACGCCCTTCGAGCGCTTGAGGGTCGCCTGCGCGCCGACGCCCACGCCGTACTTCGCGAACGCGCTCCACACCAGGCAGCGGTGCGCGTTGCCGGCGTTGGCCACCGACTGGAGGATGCCGTCGCGCATGTGCTCGTAGTAGGGGCCGGCCGGCGTGTAGTTCATGCCGTCGATCAGGTAGGTCAGCAGCGTGTCCTTGGAGACGCCCGCCGCCTGGAAGTTGAGCCACAGCTGCCATCCGATAGCGCCGTACACCTCGCCGTCGAAGTGGACGCCGGTGCCCGCCACGTCGCCGTAGGTGCGGGGGTAGTTGGTGTACGGAGCGCTGCGGATGCCCAGGTCGCTCGACGCCGAGTACTCACCGACGCGGTCGTTGTCGTTGAGGATGACCGCCAGCACGTCGCTCATGCCCTCGCCGATGGCGCCCGAGATGGGGCCGCTCATCGAGCCAATCATGCGCCAGGTCAGGCCGTGCCCGTACTCGTGGAAGACGACGTCCGAGTCCACCGACGAGTCCCGCTGCAGCGGCGCGGTCGGCGACTTGCGGATGGTGCCGGACACGCCAGTGACCGAGCGCAGCGTCGCGCCCGTCGTCTGACCGACGAAGACGGAGGGGATGTTGATGGTGCTGTCCGCGCCACCCATCGACATCACGCCGTCACCCTGGTTGTTGGCGACAATGGCGCCCACGGCTCCCGCCAGCTGCGCGTTCTTCACCTTCACCGAGAACCCGCAGACGCCGCGGTCGATGAGGGCGATCTTCCCGGTGAGCGAGCCCGACGGGATGGACTCGCAGCCGTCGGAGGTGGTGCCCACCCCGTCGTTGACGAGCACGATGTCGCCGGAGACGCCGGTGGTGGTGAGCGCCGGGCCGAACTCACCATCGCCCTGCGCCACGTAGATGCCAGCGATGGACGCGGGCGTCACCACGGAGACCTGGTGGGAGCCAATGCCCGTCCAGAGGTACATCTGCATGCGCGGGTTCGTGCCGTCGGCCGGCGTCGAGAAGTTCGCGTTGTCCGTGCCGCTGCCGTCCTGCGCCTCGGCGTCCACGGAGTCGCTGCCCACGCCGCCCTTCCCGAAGTTGTTCTCCTGGAAGTTCATCGCGGCTTCGTTGAAGCCGTAGCGGTAGAGCGTGTCGTGGATGACGTTGTTCAGGTAGAACAGGTTCTGCACGGACACGTTGCGGTTGTCGGCGGTGGTCGGGTTCTGGGTCAGGTCCGCGGCGGTGAGGAAGTCACCGTTCGTCACCGCGGTACCTCCGGAGTCCGGGGCGTTGTTCGCGTCCACGTCCAGGTAGGAGCGGACGTTGTTGCCGGCGATCAGCCGCGTGGTCTGGCCGGAGCTGTTGAGCCAGCCGATGGGCGACTGGACGTTGCCCGCGCCCGGGCCGGACACGATGGCCTGGAGCGTCTTCGACGGGTCGTTCGTGAAGACGTTGTACCGGTCGCTGGCGGTGCGCGACTCGGTGGAGAGGACCCGGCCCTCGCCGCTGACCAGCGTGTGGATGAGCTGGTTCGTCTTGGCCGTCCAGGTCTCGACGAGGAAGCCCGTCCGGAGCGTCCCGTTGGACGCCGCGTAGGCAACGCGCTCCACCGTGGGGCCGCGGTGGAAGAAGGCGCTGCCCGCGAAGGAGACCGTGTTGCCGTCGCGCGACTGCTCCGCCGGCTGCGTGTCCCGCAGCTCGGGGTAGAGGCTGCGCAGCGCGACGCCGACCGCGTCGGACTCGGACACGCGCGCCGAGGCCACGGCGCCCGCCTTCGACGTGCCGTCGATGAAGTGGATCAGCTCACCCTGATCGTTCACCGCCGCCTTGGCGTAGGCGCCGTGAACGCGCAGGCCGCCCACGTGCTGCTCGAAGCGGACGTGGGTGATACGGCCCTGACGCGCCTCCGTCGCACGCAGGGAGCCGACGGTGGCATCGGAGACCCCTCGCGCGCGCAGGAAGCCCGCCGCCACCGCGCTCGCGCCGGAGCGCGAGGGCCCTGTCAGGGCTCCGTCCGACCGGTACACCCGCGCCCGGACCTCCGCGAGTTCATCGCTCGGCGCGGGGGCCGCGAACGTCACACTCGAAAACGCCACGAATCCGAAAACCGCTCCACGAAGATGCATCCGTGCTCCCGGTGAGTACAACGTGAGTTGTGAGCAGCCGAAGACCGAGCCCTCGAAACGCGAGCGGCGCGGTGTGTCGCGCGGAGGCTGAGGTATCTCCACGTGTCGGGTGTCCGTCGTGCGACGCGCGGTAGAGCGCGTTGCCCGGAGACTTCTGGATGACCCGAGACATGATTCTCCGATCACATCTGCCGCGATTTTTTCGACAGGCCTGTTCTCGTTGCGGCTCACATCAGCCGCGCCGGCTTCTCGGAGCCCGGGTTCGACGCGACATGTCCTCCTGGAATGGCGACCCACGACCGGGTAGGCATTTACCCGGCCTAGCAGTGAAGCGGGGTTTTCCATGTCACCGACGGAATCGAGGAAGCGTCGTCTCATGTGTTTCACGGCCGCGTGGCTCGCGCTGGCGGGGTGGGCGTGCGGCTCGGGGAGCACGGCGCCCGAGGTCGTGGCGCCCGCCGTGGAGCAGGCGTTCCCGGGCGAGAGCGGTCCGGTACAGACGGCCTTCGTCGCCACGGCGCGAGGCACACGCGAGGTGACGTTCCAGCGCATCCGCGGTGAGCGCGTGGTGGAGGGCGACATCCTGCTCGCGCCCGGCCAGCTGCGGCCGGAGGGCGTGGCGCAGTCCTCTCACTCCGCGCAGGGCGCCACCACCCATGGCTCGTACCGCTGGCCGCAAGGCCGCATCCCCTACGTGTTCCGCTCGGACCTGCCGGCCGACACGCAGGCGGAGGTGAATGCCGCCATCAATCACTGGCAACACTTCACCTCCATCCGCCTGGTGCCGCGCACCACGGAGGCCAACTACGTCGTCTTCCAGCCCGGCTCCGGGTGCTCGTCGTACGTGGGCATGGTGGGCGGGGCGCAGGCCGTCACGCTCGAGGCGGCCTGCAACCTCGGCAGCGCCGTCCACGAAATCGGTCACGCGGTGGGCCTGTGGCACGAGCAGTCGCGCACGGACCGGGATGCCCACGTCAACATCCACTGGCAGAACATCCAGCCCGGCATGGAGTACGCGTTCCAAACCTACCGGGAGCGGGGCTTCAACGGGTACTGGGAGGGCTCGGACCTGGGTGGCTACGACGTCCGCTCCATCATGCACTACACCTCCTGGGCCTTCAGCGTGAATGGACAGCCCACGATCACCACGAAGTCGGGGGGGTTGATTGAAGGCCATCGCATCGGACTGACCCCGGGCGACACCGACGCCGTCGAGGAGTTGTACGAGGGCAGCACGCCCGCCGTCGTCCGGCTGGACGCCACGCGCCTGGCCCGCGTGGTGCGCAAGCCGAACACCCACCTCTACTACTCGGAATGGAATGGCTCGGCGTGGACGGCCGAGGTCGACCTCGGAGGCACCATCCGCTCCAGCCCGGCCATCGCGTCCTGGGCCCCGGACCGCGTGGACATCTTCGCCATCGGCGTGGACCGGGCCGTGTTGCACAAGTTCAAGCAGGGCACGGTGTGGAGCGAGTGGGGCTCCCTGGGCGGGTACGCCACGTCCGCGCCGGCCGCGGTGTCATGGGGCCCCAACCGCATCGACCTGGTGGTGCGCGGCGGCGACAACGCCATCTGGCACAGGGCCTGGGACGGCGTCGTCTGGCACGGCTGGGGCAGCATCGGCGGCCTCGCCACCTCCGCGCCCACGGTGACGTCCTGGGGGCCCGACCGCCTGGACATCTTCGTGCGCGGCGGCGACAACGCCATCCAGCACAAGGCCTGGGCTGGCCGCTGGTACGACTGGGGGAGCCTTGGCGGCAGCGCCACCTCCGCGCCCGCCGCGACGGCCTGGGGCGTCAACCGCCTGGACATCCTCATCCGTGGCCCGGACGGCGCCATCTGGCACAAGGCCTGGAATGGCGTCTGGCACGACTGGGGGAGCCTCGGGGGCTCCACCTGGGGCGCGCCCGCGGTGACGGCCCGCGGCGTCAACCAACTGGACATGTTCGTCCGTGGCAGTGATGGCTTCCTGTACCAACAAGCCTGGACGGGCAGTCAGTGGACGGGGTGGTACCTGCTCGGGGTGCCGATGTACTGACGGACACCTCCCGGGCGGGAGCATCACCACCCGCCCGGGAAGGCCTCGATGACCTCGTGGAAGGACTCGAAGGCCCTGTGAGGAATCGCCCGCTCCCGGCAGTAGGCATGCAGGCTGGCACGGGCGAACACCCAGTCCGCCACGTCCGCGGCACAGCGGTCCGAGGCACCATCCCCGCAGTAGGCCACCTTGTATCCCCGGCGCTGCCACTCCTGGACGATGACCCGCTTGCAGGAGCCGCACTTCCCGCATCCGCCCCCGGCACCGGGGAAGCGCACCTGCATCCCCTCCGGGGCGCACGTGGCCTCGTTGGCGCGGACCTGGAGGTGGCCGCGCAGCACGGGGTCGAGCCGCTCGAGCACCGCGTGGATGTAGACATCGAGCCCGGCGGAGGCGAGCACGAAGGGACGCCCGGCCTCCCGGCAGCGGGAGACGAGCGCCTCGAAGCCATGGCGCAGCACGGCCCGCTCGCGGGCGAAGCGGGCCACCTCCTCCTGGCTGGCGCGGATGGGGTGGAAGATGCGCTGGAGCAGCGTGGCGAAGTCGAACTGCCCGGCGAGGTACTCGTCCTCGGCGCGCCGCCAGTTGTCATGGCCTCCGAAGTGGATGGCGACCGCATTGCCCAGGTCCTCCACGGTGGCGGTCGCGTCGAAGTCACAGATGAGGGCCCAGCGTTCTTCCATGACCGGGCATACTAGCCCGGTCCCGTCGGCACCCGGTCCAGACCGCGCCCGGGCGGCGAGGGAGCGAGCGGACGGGGCTCTCGTTCCTCGCTCCGTCGCCCCCGGCCCGGACCTCGGTGAGTCCAGCCGCTCGCGTCGCGAATCCAGGGCGTGCCATGCGAGCCGACGAGGATGACTCGCCCGCCGTGGACCACGGGCGCGCGTGAAGTGAGCGCCCAGGCTCTGCCGCGCGGCCCGAGCCGCCGCAATCGGGGGCCGCTCTCCACGTACGAGAGGTACCCGCCCCCATCTGGCCCGAGAGAATGGATGGCCTCCCTGCCCCGCCTGCTGCTCATCGCACTCCTGTCCGTCACGCGCGCTGCCCTCGCGGCCGAGACGCCCGAACAGCTCGCGCTCCAGGGCACGGCCGCCGCCATCGCCGCCAGCCCCGATGATGGCAGCGTCCTCTACAACGGCGCATGTTCCGCCGCGCTGGCGGGCCGGAAGGCCCAGGCGCTGGAGTGGCTGGCCCGGGCGGTCGCGCTCGACGGTGTCGACGCGAAGCGCATGGCCGCGGATCCCGATCTGGCGGCGCTGCACGGCGACCCGGGCTGGCGGCCCCTGCTCCAGGTCGCGCAAGAGGCGCAGGCCCGGCGCGAGCGGATGTGGAGCAGCCCGGCGCTGGCCACGCCCTACCGCGAGACACTCCCGGAAGACGAGCGCGTGGCGGGCCTGTCCAAGCTGTGGGCCGAGGTGAAGTTCAACTTCGTCAACTTCGACCGGGTACCGGAACTCGACTGGGACGCGCTGTACGCGCAGTACCTCCCCCGCGTCCGAGCCGCCAGGGACACCGTGGCCTACTACCGAGAGCTGCAGTCGTTCGCCTCGCGGCTGCAGGACGGGCACACCGGCGCCTTCATGCCGGGTGAGGTCTTCGAGCGCGTCCACGCCCGGCCGGGGCTGACCACGCTGTACCTCGAAGGCCGCGTCATCGTCCGCGCCGTGTTCGATGAGCGGCTGCGCTCGCTGGGCATCGTCCCGGGTTGGGAGATTGTCACCGTCGAGGGCCAGCCGGTGGCGGAGTACGCGGCGGCGAAGGTGATGCCGTACTTCTCGTGGTCCACCCCGCAGGACAAGCTCTCGCGTGCGTACGAGCGGTTCCTGCTCGACGGTCCTGTCGATGCGGCCGTGAAGGTCGGCTTCAAGGATGCGCGCGGCGCCCTTCGCGAGCTGGAGCTTCCGCGCATGGGCGTGCAGGCGCGCAGCGCCGCGCTGCCGAACGCGGCGCCGTTCGAGTGGAAGCTGCTGCCCGGCAACATCGCGTACGTGGTGTTGCGTGGCTTCGGCGACGACCGTCCGGCGGAGGCGTTCGAGGCCAGCTTCGAGCAGCTCTCCAAGGCGGACGCGCTCATCCTCGACATCCGGGACCACGGCGGCGGCAACACCTCCGTCGGGCTCAGGATTCTCTCCACGCTCACGGACAAGCCCTTCGCGACCACCGCGTGGAGAACGCGCGAGTACCGGCCCGCATACCGTGCATGGGGCAGGGGCGAACGGTCCTTCCGGGGCGAACCGAAGCAGGTGCCTCCCAGCGGGAGGTTCCACTACGCGAAGCCGGTGGTGATGCTCACCAGCCCGCGGACATATTCAGCGGGCGAAGACTTCGCCGTGGTCTTCGATGCGATGAAGCGGGGGACCCTCATCGGCGAGCCGACCGGTGGCAGCACCGGGCAGCCGCTGATGATTTCCCTCCCGGGCGGCGGCAGCGCGCGCATCTGCACCAAGCGCGACACCTACCCGGACGGCCGGGAGTACGTGGGCGTCGGGGTGATTCCGCAGGTGAAGGTCACGCCGCGCCTGAGCGACTTCCGCGCCGGACGCGACACCGTGCTGGACGCCGCGGTGCGCCTGCTGCGCGAGAAGCGCTGAACGGTGGGTACTTCTGGAGCGGAGTCTCCGGACCCTCAATACTCCTGGAAGTACTGCTGGAGCTGCGCGGGGTCCTTCGTCTTGGTGAGCGCCAGCTGCAGGAGCACGCGGGACTTCGCGGGGTTGAGCTCACCGGAGGCGACGAAGCCCAGCTTGTCGTCATCCACCTCACTGGTGCGCCGCACGATCCCGCTCATGACCCGCGTGCTGCGGACCACGGCCACGCCCTGCTTGACGGCCTTGGCCAGGACCTCCCGCGACTGATGGGTCATGTTCCCCTCGCCCACGCCCGCGATGACGAGCCCTCGCGCGCCGTTCTTCACCGCGGCCTCCAGCAGGTCGGCGCTCATGTTCGCGTGTGCATAGAGGATGTCCACGCGGGGGAGCTTCTCCACCTTCTCGATGGAGAACTCGCTGCGGTGGGTGTGCTTCTTGTCCATCGGCTCGAACCACGTCACCCTGCCGCCGTGCACGAGCCCGGCGGGGCCGCGGTTGGGGCTCTCGAAGGCCTGCACGTTGGTGGTGTTCGTCTTGATGACGCTGCGGGCGGCGTGGATTTCGTCGTTGATGGCCACCAGCACGCCCCGGCCTCGCGCGCCGGGGTGGGTGGCCACCGCGACGGCGTTGTACAGGTTGGCGGGCCCGTCAGCGCCGAGGGCGTTGGCCGGGCGCATGGCCCCGACGAGAACGACGGGCTTATCGCTGCGGATCACGAGGTTGAGGAAGTACGCCGTCTCCTCCATCGTGTCCGTGCCGTGCGTGACGACAATGCCGTCCACGTCCGGAGTCGCGAGCAGCGCGTTGATGCGCCGGGCCAGCTTCAGCCACACGGCATCGTTCATGTCCTGGCTGCCGATGTTGGCGACCTGCTCGCCGCCGAGGATCGCCAGTTGCTTGAGGTCCGGCACGGCGGCGATGAGCTGCTCCACGTCGAGCGTGCCCGCCTTGTAGGCGTGGTCCTGCTGGCGCGTCTGCGTTCCGGCGATGGTGCCCCCGGTGGCGAGGATGCGAATGCGCGCCTTCCCCTCCTCGGCCTTCTCCGCGGCCGCCGCGTGCGAGGCGCTCAACAACAGACATCCCAGCAGGGCGAGACGAATACCGGCGGCGGTGCAGTGGCTGCGCATGGTGCTCCTCGCGGCCCTCCCGCTCGCTCCGGGCGGCGGCCGCTCTCCAAGAGTGTGTGGGTGGTTCGACTCGGGCCGCATCATGCCGGCCCCGCGGTCCCCGGTCATCCGCGGCTCCTGCTCTTCCGGTGCCCTCACGACACAGGACGAGCGCGCTGAAGTTCAGACTGTAGCGGGCAGGAAGACGATCCGGGCGCCACGCCGTCCTACCCCAGAGCGCTCACCCACCAGGGCAGTGCCCGTCCAGGACATGCAGACGGGACGCCGCGTTGTCCTGATCCAGGGGAGAGCTCCCCACACCGAGGCACGACCGGTCCACGGTATGGCGCCAGCTCCCCCGACAGGCTCGTCGCGGCGTCCTGATCCAGGGGCTGACCTGCTTCAGGGAAGTCCGCGAGGATTGCCTGCGGCTCCCTTCGCCATTCCAGCGCCGCCCCTTCTGTTTCCAGGGCGCATCTTCCGCGCCTCGGATTCGTTCGAGGCGGGAATCTTCCCGTCCTCGGAGGCGCCCTCCCTCATCGTGAGCGTGGTGCCAGGTGCCCCATCGCAGCCTCCATGGCGGTCAAGGCGTCGTCCCGCGGCACCGCGTGACTCCCGAGCCCGCGCGCGTGTCAGCCCCCGCCTCGGCCCATGGATGGACCGAAGGGCACGCCACCGGATGAGCTGCCAGAGGTCATTCCCTGGCGCGAGCCGCATCCTTCCTGGCATGTCAGCCCTCTCCGGAAGGCGGGCCGTCGTGGAGGAATGATTCCTCCGGCGAGGCGGCATCCGAGGCGGGTCGTCGTGGAGGAATGATTCCTCCAGCAAGGGGGCGCCCGAGGCGGGCCGTCGTGGAGGAATGATTCCTCCAGCAAGGGGGCGCCCGAGGCGAGTCGTCGTGGAGGAATGATTCCTCCAGCAAGGGGGCACCGGGGGGCTGGGAG
>NZ_JABBJJ010000155.1 GCF_012933655.1 Pyxidicoccus fallax
GGCACGCCCACCCAATACGTCCCGGTGAGGTGCGTACCGGTAATCGTCACCTGGGTGCCCGGTGGGCCGCTCGTGGGCGAGATGCGGGAGATGACCGGTGCCGGCAACACCGTGAAGGAGCGGCTCGACGTGGCGGTGCCCAGGGCATTCCGCACCGAGATGGGACCCGAAGTCGCTCCCTCGGGCACCGTGAGAGAGAGGAACGCGTCGGTGCTCACCCAGAACCGGGCCGGAGTGCCATTGAGGCGCACCTGGGTGGTCCCGGTGAAGCAGCCCCCCCGCACCGTGACGCTCGTGCCACCCGGCCCGCCGGAGTCCGGAGTGAACTCGGTGATGAAGGGCGCACAGCCGCTCACCACGGAGAAGTCCACGGACACCAGGGAGGTGCCCCCCGGGCCGGAGACCGTTACGGGCCCGGAGACCGCTCCGCTCGGCACCTCGGCGGTCAGCTGGGTGTCGCTCAGCACCTCGAACCGGGAGGCGGGCGCGACTCCGAAGCGCACGGAGGTGGTGCCGGTGAAGCCCGTGCCGGTGAGCGTCACCGGCGTCCCGGCCGCGCCACGCGTCGGGGAGAGGCCCGTCACCGTCGGCGCGGGGAGGACCGTGAAGGAGGTGCTGGACGTGGCGCTGCCCAGGGCGTTGGTGACCTGGAGGGGCCCACTCGTGGCGCCGGGCGGCACCTGGACGGTCATCACGCCATCGCTGGAGGGAGCGACGTACCTCGCCGGAATGCCGTTGAAGGTCACCCGCGTGGTGCCGGTGAACCCCGAGCCGTAGAGGGTGACGAGCGTGTCGACGCCGCCCGCCGAGGGGCTGATTCTCGTCAGCGTGGGCGCGCTCTGGGCCTCCACGAAGAACTCGTCAGGGGAGTAGCTGACGGAACCGGAGCTGAGCGTGATGCGCCCGGTGCTCGCCCCACGAGGGACGATGGCCCTCAGCTCGGTGTCGCTGACCACCATGAAGGTCGCCTCCACGTACGGCTCGAACCTCACCCGGCGGACCTGGGTGAACCCGGTGCCGGTGAGCGTCACCGTCGTGCCGGAGGTGCCGCGCAAGGGCGCGAAGCCGGTGACGACCGGCGCCGAGAGCACCGTGAAGGGCGTGCTCGAGGTGACCGCCCCCGCGCTGCTCACGACGCGGAGGGGGCCTGTGCTGGCACCGGCCGGCACGGGCACCGTCAGCCGCCCATCGCTCGTGAAGGAGATGGACGACGCCGGCACTCCGTTGAACTCCACCCGGCTCACCCCGGTGAAGTACGTGCCATCCAGGGTCACCTGGGTGCCGACGTCCCCGCGCGTCGGGGTGAAACGGGTGAGCGTGGGGACGGCGCTGCCGAGTACCGTGAAGCGCTCCGTGGAGGTGAGCCACTGCCCCCCCACGTACACCTCCACCGGCCCCGACCCGGCTCCTGGCGGAACGATGGCGGTCAACTGCGTGGCCGTCACCCCGATGACGTCCGCGTACTCGTCCCCGACCTGCACGGACGGAGAGCCCGCGAAGCTGCTGCCGGTGATGGTCAACACGGTTCCCACCGCGCCGCTCGTGGGGCTGAACCCGGTGAGCGTGGGCGCCGCCAGGACGGTGAACGGAGTGGACGAGACCATTTGCCCCCTCGTGTTCACCACGCGGATGGGCCCGCTGGTGGCACCGCTCGGAACGTCGACTTCGAGGCGCGTGTCGCCACTGATGGAGAAGTCCGTCGCGGGAGTGCCGTTGAAGCTGATCTCCGTGGTTCCGGTGAAGTTCGCGCCGTCCAGGGTGACGCGGGTGTCGACCCAGCCGGCACTCGGAGAGAAGCCGCGCAGGGAAGGGACGGCGCCGCTCTCCACGGAGAAGCGGGCGTCGGAGGTCGCCTGTCCGCCCGGGGCGTTGACCTGGAAGGTTCCGCTCAGGGTCCCGGTCGGAAGGGTGACGATGAGCTGGGTGTCGCTCCTGGAGTTGACCGCCAGGGAGGTGCCCTCCAGACGGACGCTCGTGGCGCCGGTGAAGCCGCTGCCGCTCAGGGTGACAACCGTACCGGCGGGGCCGGACGTGGGACTGAAGCCGGTGATGCGAGGTGCGGGCGGGAGGGTGAAGTCGGACGACGAGACCCCCATGCCCTGCGAGTTGTACACGCGGAGACGACCGGTGGACGCATCCGTGGGGACGTAGACGTAGAGGCTGGTGTCGCTCTCCACGTAGACCCAGGAGACCTCGGCCCCGTTGAAGCTCACGGAGGTGGCCCCCGTGAAGCCCGTCCCCGTGAGGGTGACGCGCGTCCCCGCGCCGCCGGAGGTCGGGCTGAAGGAGGTGACGGTGGGCACGGCACTGCTGAGCACGGTGAAGCCCCCGAGGAAGGAGCTCCCGCCCGGCGTGTCCACCTCCACATTCCCGGTCGTCGCGCCCGGTGGAACCGTGGCGGTGATGCGGGTGCTATCGACCACGGTGAAGGAGGTGGCCTTCGCCCCGTCGAAGGTGACCTCCGTCGCGCCCGTCAGGTTGAGGCCGGAGAGGGTGACCGTGGTGCCGGCGGTGCCATACTGCGGCGAGAAACCCGTGAGCACCGGCTCGGGATGCACCGTGAAGGAGCTCGACGAGCTCACCGAGCCCGAGTCCGTGACGACGGTGATGGGTCCGGAGGTGGCCCCATAGGGCACTTCCGCCAACACCCGCGTGTCGCTGGAGACGGTGAACTCGGCGGCCACACCGTTGAAGCGCACCACCCGCGTCCCGGAGAGACCGGTCCCGGTCAGGGTGATGTCGTTCCACGAGACCCGACCACTCGTCGGGCTGAAGCTCGTGAGGGTCGGAGCGGCCAGCGCCTGACGCGCCCCTCCCCGAGGCGCGTCCGAGACGGAACGCGACTCCCCACATCCGCCCGATACCAGCGCCGTGAGCGCCAGGATGAATCCCCAGAACCGTGACATGGCGTGCTCCTTCGTGAGGGGCGCGCATCCTCGCGGGTTCCGAGGAGAAAGGTCCAGGGCAATGGTAGGCCCAGGGCTCCGCGGGATGACCCGGGCGGCGAGGCGCCCGGCTGTCGCGGAGCGCAGACTCGGTGGTACGTCAGCACCTGCGGCCGGTGGATGAGCGCCTCTACCTCTACGTGGATGCCCACGGAGGCGAGCTCGTGGACCGCCCCTCACCGGCACGCCGCAGGAAGTCACCCGGTGTGCTCCCGATGAGCTGCCGGAAGTCGGCAATCAGGTGCGCCTGGTCGTAGTAGCCCGCGTCCGTGGCAATGCGGCCCCAGTCCTTGGAGCCCGTGGCGACGCCCTCAGCCAGGGCATCGCCGAGCGCTACCCGTTCTTCTCCACGATCGACTTCTCGACCATGAGGACGCCCGCGCTCGTGGTGGCGGGCGACAAGGATGCGTCGGCCCACCTCACGACCGCGGGCCCCGCCTGGCACGCCGATCCGTACCACCTCGCGCCGGGCCCCAAGTCCCTCCTCACCCTCTTCGACGGAGAGCACGGCCTTGGCGGTGTCTCGGGCTACGACGTTGCCGAGACCACCGACGAGAACCCCGAGCGGGTCGCCACGGTGCAGCTGCTGACGTGGGCCTATCTCCGCAGCCAGCTCTACACCGGGGACTCCGCGTGGCAGGAGGCGCGGAAGGCCCTGGCGGATGCCGCCAGTCCGCGCGGTCGAACCGAATCCAAGTAGGCGGTGACCTCTGTCGAAGCCCCTCCCCGGCCCGGGCGCCCCCAAGCGGGAGCGGAGGAGTCGAGCATGAGCATGGCGCCCCTACTTCGTCTTTCGTGAGGTCAGCCGGGCGGGAAAGCGCTCCTCGACGCCGGGTAGGAACAGGGGCCGACCCTCGCGGGCGGCCTGGATGGCCAGGCGGAAGTCGAGGTCGCGATAGCGGTCGAGCACCGTCGGGTCGAAGAAGTCTGTTCCGTTCCCCTCCCCTTCGTTCTCGATGTCCGGCTCCAGCGTCTCCCAGCCTCCGCGCGCCGCGTAGAGCAGCGAACGCACCCCTCCGTCCGCGTAGATGAAGGCGTGCGTGTCGAGGAAGCTCGCCCTCGCCCGGAGCTCGCCCGTGGCGCTGAGAACGGCGTTGTGGTCTCCGTACTGGCCGAAGAGCCAGTCGTCCACGAAGACCGAGCCTTCGACGAAGACCCGCGCCCCGTTGCCGAACGAGAGCGTCCGCACCTGGAGGTCTCCCCGGACAATGACGAGCCCGGGAAGATACTCGTAGGTCCACAGGTCGAGATGGCCGGACGTCTTGAGGGGACCGTCGACCAGGACGACATAGGGGCCTTTGCCCGTGTCGATGTCTCCGGAGCCGTCGACGCCCCCGTCGATGATGCGAAGCGTGCCGTGAGGCAGGCCGTCGGGACGGCGCTCGAGGTCCCAGAGCTCCGCCTCCCGCGGGTGAAGGTGGAGGCGCGAGTGGAGCTCCGCGAACGTTGTCTCCCGGCCAAGGTCTTCGAGTCGCGTGGTGGGCATGAAGTGCATCATGCCTCGGGTCTCGCCGAGCCCCCCGGTCGATTGGCGTGGATGGCGAGGCTCGTGCCCAGGCGGGTCGCCGCGTCGGCTCCACGGCTGGGGCCCATCGAGCCGCGGAGCACCGCCCGGGCTACTTCGCGAGCCACTTCGCGAAGCGCTTGTCCAGCAGCGGCGCCGCCTTGTCGACGGCATCCCAGGTGTCGTCATTGAGCTTCGGCTCGTCGTGGCCGTACGGGCCCTTGCGCTTTCCGAAGGTCTTCGTGAGGTCCGCCGTGATCCACAGCCCGTCCATGTTGTGGAACCAGCGCCACGCCTGCTCGCGGAGCCCCGGCGCATCGCGGAGGTAGTCGTCCCAGAGGCCGCGCGGCATCGCCTGCTTCACCAGCTCCGACCCCTGGGCCTTGCGCTTCTCGATGGCCGCGAGCAGCTCACGGTGCGCCGGGAACCGCGAGGCATCGAGCAGGCCCCGTGTCGCGGCATAGCCGACGAAGAGCCCGGTCGTGACGTCCGGATACCGCTTGAGCGCCCCCGCGCCCCTGACGCGGAGGGTGACGGTGACGGTGTCTTCGAACGAGATTTCGAGCTCCACCTGCCCCGAGGTGTCGAGCGCGTAGACCCAGTAGGCGACGGTGAGCTCATCCTCGCCCGAGAACCCGGCCCAGCGGTCGGTGGGCGGCCCGAGCAGCTTCGTGATTTCGGCCTCCGAGGTCGCCTTCCACGGCACGCCCAGCACGTTCTCCCCGATGCGGGACCTCACCCACGCGGTGGAGACGTAGGGGATGAATGTCTTCGCGGTCTTCGGGACCGGCGGAAAGGCCTCGTTCAGGATGTCGTGCGAGAAGACGAGCTCGACGCCGTGCTTCGGCGCCTCGACGTTCATCGAGTCGTTGTTCTCACTCGTCGACAGCGGCACCTTCTTTCCGAGCACCCCGGTCACATACTCGATGACCTCGGGGGCGTCCGCGCGCCGTCCGAGGACGGACGCCAGGCGCTGCGTCTTCGGGCCCAGCTTCTTCATCACCGGGGTCGGCGAGAACGGACGTACGGGCTCCACCCGCGCTGCCGCCGGGGCGCTGGCGCCGTCATCGAGCCAGGCCGCGAAGTCGAAGTCCTTCGCCTTGGGAGCCTTGACCTTCTTCGCCTTCAGCCACGCGGCCAGCGCCTCGCGCCCGGACGCCCCCTCCTCGTCGTCGAGCTCGTGAATGTCGGTCTCGCCCTGGGACCACAGCAGGAGGAACTCCTCCAGGCTGTTCGCGAGGGTCCGCGCTTCGCCCTCCGAGCCGAGCAGTGCCACCGCGGGCGGCGTCCTGGCTCCGGTGTTCACGAGCACCAGCAGCGAGCCATCCGGGAGGTCCAGGAAGGAGAAGGCTTCGCGGCGGAGCCGGTCCGCCTTCTCCGGGTTCCACTCCTTCGGAATGGGCTCGGCCGAGAGCGCATCGAACCAGCCCAGGGTTCCATGGGCCTGCTTGCCAATCCACGCGCCGGCCTCCGCGAGCAGCGGCGGAACCTCGTGACCTTTTGGAGCCTTGGAGAGCTTGACCGTGTATTTCGCCATGCACGGCAGCTTCGGCCGCCGTCTCTGCCAAGTCGAGACCCAATACATTCTCCAGGCCACTCAGTCCGTCAGGAGCACCAGGAGCCGGGGCCCGTGCTCACGCGTCAGGGGAGGCCGAAGGAGGTGACGTAGGAGGGGTCCCCGAAATTGCAGCCCCCGCTTGCCGTCACCTGCGTGTACGAACCGGTGGTGATGAAGTCCGGCTTGCCAGGACGCCGCACGCGGACGGTGTAGCTCACCGGGTTCGTTGGACTTGGCGCGGGGTCGAAGCCGACGGCGGTCAGGCAGACACGGTAGGTGTTCACGGGGGGAATTGTGCCAACCGCCCAGAAGATGTTCTCGGGCCCGGTGCCCGTCTGGTCGTCCACATCCAGCTCGCCGAACTCGGTGTCCGCGTCGGGTCCTCGATTCGCGTAGTGGATGAGCCGCCCCCCTGGCGTCAGGACATAGAGGTCCGCGTCTCCCGGCCGGCTCCAGGTCGCGGTGATTTGGAGCAACCCGGTGCCCACGCACACGCCCCCTTCGCAGGCCTCCCCCTGCCCGCAGACATTCCCACACAAGTCGACGCCGTCCAGGCCCAGGGGTGTTGCGCGTCTCGCCGCGCCCTCGTCTGGAGCCCCTCCACCGCAGGCTCCCATCAGGACCAGTCCCAGCATCGCGCCCAACACCCACTGCGGCCTTCCGTCTCGGCGCTTCGTCACATCGCACCCCTTGCATCCCCCGGGATTGGGGACGGCCATGCTGCCCGCCCCGGAGAGAGCCCTCGTCGGCCCGAGGACATGGGAATGTCATCTGGCCAACACTCGCCACACGCCAGGTCCTGGGTGGCTACATGCACTCAGGGCTCGGGGAAGCCGCCGCGCACCCACGCGTTGGCGACGTCTCTGTTGAACTTGAAGTTCATGGGCACGCGATGCTTCGCGACGGTCGCGCCCGCGTCGTCGATGGCCGAGAGCAGCGCGTGGGGCTCATACTCATCGGCCACGAGCTCGAGCCGAACCTCGTACCAGCGGCCCTCCCAGGCGATGGAGAGCTTCCGGGTCATGGCCTGGTCGCGCTGTCGCGCGGAGCGGTCGAGGACCTCCGAGGCCGTTTTCACGAAGGTCGCGAACGCCGGCGCATCGAAGGGCTTGGGGTTCTTCTTGTCGCGGCCCATCACCCACGGACTGATGAGGACGGGCTCGGCGATTCCCTGCTTGCGGATCTCCACGGCCCAGCCGTCGTCCTCCTCATTCTTGATGACCCTGGCCGTCCAGCCGTTCTTCCGCCAGAACGTGGGCTCCATGACTTCGGGCTCGGCAGGCGTGCGCTCGTCGCTCATGGCCGTTCCTCATACCCTCTGACGGCCATTTGCCAGAGAAGTACCTGTCACCTACGCCACGGAAGTCCACCCTCGCTCGGCCTCCTCGCGGCCGAGCGCTCCTCGCCGCGCTGGGCGCGGGCGCCGCGGCACGCAAGGGCGTCATTCCGCCCGGAACGCCCCAGAGGCTGGCCACGGGGACACAGCTGCCATGTTCACATTCCCGCGCGCCCGGAGGCGATGTGAGGATTCACCGCTTCTCTCAGATTTCCGAGTGGGGTGCCGGCTTCCTCCCGCTCCAAGTGTGCGGATTCTGGGGACGCGGTTCCTGGTCCGTGCCTTGCTTCGTGTAGCCAGGTCGCTGTTGTCACTCTCACGGAGGAGCACGGAATGCGCGCGTCGCTGATGCTGGGAGCTTGCCTCGCACTGCTGGGCCTGGCCGCCTGTGGTTCTGACAAGGACGAGGAGGGGCTGCGGACGGGGCGGCTGACGCTGCGGGAGGGGCGGTCGCTCGGCGCTGCGCCGGCGTGCGGCGTGGACCTGCCCCAGTGCGCGGAGGGCCTCAGCTGCTTCTCCTTCAAGCTGGATGGGACGCACCAGGCGCGCTGTGCGGATGAATCCACCGTGTGCCAGGAGCTGCTCTCCTGTACCGGCGGCACCGAGTGCGCCGTCCTCCTGTCCTATCCCGCGCAGGTGACGTGCTCCGGGACGTGCACCGGCCCCGACTGCGACGGCTCCGTGTCCCACTCCCCCTGAGGGAAGGGGCCGTCGCAACCCGGGCTTCCGTCCGGGCCATGGGCTCGAGACGCCGACGCTCTCGGAACTCGCGATGGCGGCGGGCCTGAGCCGGTACCAATTGCTACGGCGCTTCCAGAATCACATGGCGAAGGTCACGTGCTCATCATCATCAATTGGCCATGCAGGGGTCCAGGCGACTTCCCATACATGCCCATCAGGGTCAGTCCTTTTCAGGCAGATCCTCGAATACCCCGGTGACTTCGGATCGGCCATGTCCGCAATGAATTGAAAGCAGACCTGATCAGCGGAGAGCTCGACCTCTACATCGGGATTTCAGCCACGATGCCGGAGGCGCTCGAGAGCCGCTGCCTGATCACCGACGCGTTCTGCTTCGCTCAGCGCCAGGAAGGTGAGCGGAGCAGCCCATTGAATTGCGCTCGTGGGTCCTCTCTGCGAAGTTCCCGGGCTCTCTCGGAGCGCGAACATGAAACATCCTACTGTCGCAGCCGCGGTCGCCGTCTGGGGCTCACTCGTTCTGGGAAGCCCTTCGTTCGCGTCTGATCAGGCCACGGCGGCCCGTGCCGATGAGTTCGTCGGTTGCCCGGACGCGAAGGAGGGTACCGCCCTCGCTGGCTCCCTTTGCGCTCGTTTCAGTGCGCCGTTGGATTACGCGGACCCGAGCCGTGAGCGGATCGAGCTTTTCGTCCGCAAGTTCCCGGCTCCAGGGCGATCGGCCGGGCAGGTCTGGCTCGTGGCGGGTGGGCCGGGCGAGTCAGGGGCCTCGTTCTACCCGCTGCTGAAGACCCTGCGGGCCTCCTTCCCGGGATATGACCTGCTGATCCCCGATCATCGCGGGACGGGTTTCTCGAGTCGGCTCTGCCAGAAGGAGGAGGCCGCCGACAGTGAGGGTGGCGCCGCGCTCGAAGGCGCCGAGTGGGCGACATGTTTCGAGGCGCTGGAGTCCGATTCCAAGCGCACTCGTGCCTTCACCATCACCCACTCCGCCCACGATTTGCGCGCGCTGATGGAGCGCTACTCCGCCGGCCGACAAACGTGGCTCTATGGGGTCTCCTACGGCACGCAACTGGTGTTGCGCATGATGACGGTCGCCCCGCCGCGGCGCCTCGATGGGATCGTGCTCGATTCCCTCGTTCCTCCGGAAACGACCGAGCAATGGGACCTCAGTCATCGCTCGGCCGTCGTCGACGAGGTGGGTCGCGCGGTTCTCGCGCATTGCGACGCGGACCCGGGCTGCCGTGCTCGTCTCGGGGGCTCGGCGGTCACCGCCATGCAGGAGCTCGTCGACGATCCCAAGTTGTCCGCTGCCGTCCCCGGGGGGCGTCCGAAGCTCTTCTTTGGAGCGCTGCTGGATGGCCCGGAGCTGCGGGCGCGGATTCCCCTCGTCCTCGCGGGCCTCAGGGGCGGCGACCTCGAGCCGTTGCGGCAGGTCCAGCAGGACCTGGAAGCACTGGGCGCCCAGTTCGACGGTTTCCCGCAGTCGTCGCTTTCCATCCCGCTCGTCAGCGTGATCAGCGCATCCGAGAACAACGCCCGGCCGAGCCTCACCCAGGCCCAGGTGGAAGCCGAAGCCGCCCGGTTCCTGTTCGTCAGCAGCCTGCCGGGCCAGCTCGTCGGTCGAACGTCACTGGCCTATCCGCGTGACGAATGGTTCGGTCGGTCTCCCGCCGCTCTTCCACCGGTTCTGGTTCTCCAGGGCGACATGGACCCCAAGACGCCCCTTGCTGGCGCCCAGGCCCATATCCGTCTCCTGCCCAAGGCCGCTGGTGTCAACCTGTTCACCGTCAAGGGTGGGCCGCACTTCCTGCTCTTCACGGCGCCAGCTTGCTTCAAAGCCGCGGTGAGCACCTTCGTCCAGAAGCGGCGAGCGCCTCGTGCGGCCTGCTCGATTCAATGAGTCCTGTGACACCTTCCCCACGGGCAGGTGTCAGACGATGAGGAACCCAAGAATTCTCGAGAGGGGCGTCCGTGCCCGGGCGAAAACCGTTTTCGGTCCGCGAGGGCGCTGTTTATCCTGAGTCACCAAATCGCCCCCCAGGAGACGACATGACGCGCGAGTACCCCCGAGAGCAGTTACTGGCGTTCGCCCAGGCCATGGCCAACGTGGCGGCGAGCGATGGCCGCGTCACCGAGGATGAGCGTCAGCAGCTCGATGACGTGCTGGGGGGCATCGGCCTGTCGCCCCGCGACGCGCAGGTCGCCGCGCTCATCGAGAGTGAGTTCCAGAAGCCCAGCCGCCTCACCGACATCGTCAGCAAGATTGAAATCCGCGAGCTGCGCGTCTCCCTGCTGCGCATGCTCGTCGAAGTGGCGTGCGCCGACGGTGACATCGCGAACGAGGAACGCGCGTCGGTGAAGGAAGCCGCCAGCGCCTTCGGGTTCGACGTTTCGGTCGCCGACGAGCTCATCGACTGGACGGTCGCCTCGATCAAACTCGAGCAGCGCGAGCGCGATATCATGGCGAAGCTGCTCTAGCTCGCCTCCTTGACCTGCGCGTGGACGTGCCCACGAAGTCGCTCAGCGCAACGGCACGTCCTTCGGCCTGAAGAGCATCCAGGACTCAGCAGATGGCAGAGCCGGTGTAACCGGCCCTGTTGTGCGAGGAGTTCCGTTCCGCCCCTACGTCCCCCGCGAGGGCCGGGTCTGACCACCCGCTCGCGGATTTTCTGCATCGTTCTCCACCCGGTCGGCTCATCCCATTCGAGGGGAAGATTTGCTCCACCTCATGAAGGGCTGCGCTGTGCTCCCTCGCGCCGTGCAGAGGTATTCCCGGACAGGAGGAACGTATGCGGACGTGGTTGCGTGGTGCGGTTGCGTCGCTGCTGGCGGTCGGGACGTCGCTGACGGGGTGTGCTTCCGAGACGGTGGAGGAGGCTCCACGGGCTCCCATTCCCGAGCAGGAGATCAAGAGGGAGGACAGGGGCGATTGGGAGCCGGAGCGACTCGCCGAGTGCCGGCTCATCACCGACGGCGGTTCCACCGCCGAGTGCGGCTCGCTGGAGTCCTTCGACCTGTCCGCCTGTGACGCGGAGAGCCTGGAGGCCCTGGACGCCCAGGGTTCCTTCACCCTGCATCTCGTGGACGACAAAATCCTCGAGAACGACAACCTCCAGGCCATCGGCGGCCTCAAGTTCCTGCCCGACGGGCGCGTCCTCGCCAACGGCTCCCCGATGATGGAGACCCGGGTGGACTCGCGGACGTTCTTCCTCTCCGGCCACGGCACGCTCCCGGACGGCCGCGTGTTCCGCGACTCGCTCGTGGGCTGCAAGGCCCGGGGCCCCCACCGGGTGACGGGCTGCTTCGTGTCCTGCCTCGAGGGCGAGTCTCCCCTGCAGGCCACCTTCGAGGCGGAGAAGGTGGTGCGCCGCCCGGGAGAGGTCGAGTCCTCCGGCCTGACGCTCACCGGCGAGGCCGCCGTGCCGCGGGGTGAGGCCGTGGACGTCTATGTCACCCACGGTCATGCGTACGTCGTGGCCCTCCGCAAGACGTTCGCGGGCCCCGGCGGTCTTTTCGTCTATGACCTGAGCGACCGCGCCTCACCCCGGCTCGTGAAGTCCATCACCTTCCCAGGCGACAGCTACTGGAACGGCGTGTGGGCCAAGGATGACGCCCTCTACGTCGCCAGCGGAGACACGGGCGTCCTCGTCTTCGACATCTCCAACCCGGCCGACCCGCTGTTCCTCCGCTCCCTGCCCGGAGATGGCCCCCGGGACGTGCACACCCTCTATGCCGATGGCAACCGGCTCTACGCCATGAGCATCTGGCCCAGCGAGGTGACGCTCATCTTCGACGTGACGGACGCGAAGCAGCCCGTGCTGCTCGGCCGCTACCAGGACCCCAGTGTCCGTCCTGGCGTCATCTCCTTCCCGCATGACGCCATGGCCCACGGAGACCGGCTGTACGTCAGCCACTTGCGCGGCGGCCTGCTCATCCTCGACGTGAGCGACCCGCTCAACGTGGTGAAGCTGGGCCAGTACTCCTACCCGCGAAGCACCACCCACACCAGCCGCGTGGGCCGCTTCGGCGACCGCGTCATCGCCTTCGAGGGCGGTGAGGATTGGGGCGCTCATCTGCGCGTGCTCGACATCACCGACCCGGCCCACATCCGGCTCATCGGCGAGTACCGTCTCAGCCCGGGCATCTCCATCCACAACATGGAGCTGAAGGGGGACCGGCTCTTTGTGGCCCACTACCAGCACGGCGTGCGCGTGCTGGACGTATCCCGGCCCGAGCACCCGAGGGAAATCGGCTACTACAACACCTGGCGGGAGGCGGACCCGTACCGGGGTTACAGCTTCTTTGACGGGGCCATCGGCATCCGCCTGCCCGGTGACGGCTACCTCTACGCCGTCGACACGTCCCGGGGCCTGCTCATCTTCCCCGAGCCGTAGCCTCTCCGGCGTATCCCTCCGTTCGTATAGATGAAGGTATGCGTGTCGAACGTGCTCAAGCGCTCCGCGACGCGATGAGCGCGAGGTTGCGCGGAGACAGGCGCGGATCGAAGAGCTGGAGGAGCTCGACCTGAAAGCCCAGTTCCTCCAGGAGGATCGCGCGATCCAGCAGGAGCACGACCTCCAACGCCCTCGCGAAGCGGTCCCTCAGCAGATGGCAGAGCAGAAGCTCCCGCGTCTCGGCGCGAACGGACACCTCGAAGGCATCCAGCTCGGCGTCCGTCATGCCGAGTTCGAGGCCCAGGCGCTCCAGGCGGTCGAGCGCGTAGACGGCGAAGCGTCCGTCATAGAGCGCCCGGGGCGCGTCCCCTGCCCTCACGAAGCCGCGCTCGGGAAAGTGCCGCTTCATCAGGAGATCGAACGCGAAGCGCCACGCGTACACCCGCTTCATCCGCGCGAACTCCACCTCGGTCTTGTGATGCCGTCCCCGCGTCGTCAGCGCCAGGGCATGCGGGGTGAAGGGCAGCGGATGCGCGCCCCCGAAGCGGGAGACGGGGTAATCCCGCGGGACCTCCAGCTTGTCGTAGCAGCAGCCGACGTTCAGGACGAAGCCCGCCCCCTGGCTCTTGCGGATCTGCGTGAGGGCGAGCGGCCCGCAGGTGTGCAGACCGATGGAGGCCCGGTCCCGGCCGGAGAAGAGCGGATCGACCTGCGGTTGGAGTCCGTCCTCGACGGAGGCCTGGATGAAATACAGGGTGTCCCCGCCCGTCAGCCACCGCCGGCCCTTGTCCTGCAGCGCGGCGTCTCGATCGATGCTGTGGAAGGTCCACCCGAATGTCCGCGCACAGAGGCGGGCGAGATGTCCCATGCCGCCGCCGATATCGACCGCTTGGTGGATGAAGCGCGTTCTCGGCGCGAGCAGGGCGAGCACCCGCTCCAGCTCGTGGGTCTTCTTGGCGCTGAGTCCCTGCGTCTCCGCGACCGTCAGCGCGTGAAGGCTCTCGTGCCAGGGCAACGCCGTCAGTTCCTGGAGCGCGCCCAGGAGCGCGCCCAGGGACGGAGGCGGGACGCCCACGAGCTCCCCCTGGTCCAGCCGCCGCTCGCCCGCTTCATCGAGCGACCGGGCATAGGCCAGCCAGTCCTCGGGATAGGCGGCGCCGGACCCGGGCCAGCCCTGGAGGATGGAGCGGGACCAGAGCGGGGACCAGGGCCGGAGTTGGTGCGTGAGCGCCTCGAGTCGCGCCTGGAAGTCCATGTCGGCGCACATCCTATGCGCCGCCGCTCCGCCGCGCTTCGAGCCAGGGTCTGCCCCGCTTCACCCGGCGAATACCGGCAGTTTCATGGAGTGTCCGGGGAGCGTCGTTCGGGGACTTCCAGCATGAATACCGGCCTCCGTCGCAGGCGCCAGGAAGGAACATCCCTGGCGCTGCGCCAATCGACCGTTTTCACGGCAGCGATGTCATTGGAGGCGGGCTGCTCCTCACTCCACCCAGTCCTGCGCGGTGAGCACGCGGTAGCCCGTCTCCGTGTCGATGAAGAAGGTGACGACGGTGCCAGCCCAGGTGGCCTCGGTGTAGTAGCTGATGTAGCAGCCCATGAAGGTGCCGCCGGCGGTCTTCGCCTCGAGCTCCGCCAGGCCGGCGGTGATGACTTCCTGGGAGAGCGGGCCGTTGCGCTCCGCGTACCCGACGGAGCTCTCGACCTGGCTGAGGACCTCGGCGCCCGTGGCCAGCGCCGGACGGGTGTTCCACTCGCCCTCGGGGTAGAGGCTCGGGTCGATGCCGAAGCACATGCCGCTATCGAGGTGGCCGTTGCTGTAGGCGCCTCCCAGGACGGACTCCACGGTGAAGTCCTGGCTCAGCCGGGTGGTCCACATGGACTCGGGCTGCGCGTTGATGGCGGCGATGAGCACCGAGAAGGCGTAGCCCTGGGTGGCCGCGTTGCGCAGGTCCCGCAGGCTCGCCGCGCCGATGCCGCTCGTCGCGGAGATGGCCTGGACCGAGGTGAAGGGACGAAGGTTGATGAGGTTCGTCGCGCCCGTCCACGCGTTGGGCAGGATGGCGTACAGGCTGCTGCCGTCCACCGTGTTCACCAGGGCGACCACCGCCGCGGCATCATCGGCCGAGAGCGCCAGTTCGTCGTAGATGCCCGCGCAGGTGCTGGTGATGTAGCCCAGCTCACGAGCACCCCCTTCAATCTGCGTCAGGCGCGTCGCACCGACGCCGCTGACCGCGGCCACCTCGGCCAGCGTGGTGAAGGGCGCCGTCGCGCGGTGGCCCACGAGGTTGCTGGCGACATTGCTGGGCAGGTACGTGTCCAGCGTCTCGAAGGACGCCGTGTTCAAGAAGGTCAGGATGCCCTGGCACTCGGGCGCCACGTCCACGTCCGTGGTGGTCAGCGGCGCGGACTGGCCCTCCGTGGGCCGGGACGACGGCTCTGACTCGGCGGGCCCACAGCCAACCAACAGGCTCGTGGAGAGAAGGGCGGGAACGAGACGACGCATCGAGAACTCCTTTGTGGACCGCGGGGACCACGCCTCCATACACCAGTCGCGCGACTCGCAGGTCAGCCTCGAAACAGGTGGAGTGATTTGTTTACAGGAAAGTCATTGGACGCAGACACATGCGGCGGACGGTGAGCGGCCAGTCCGCACGTTTTCTGCCAACCCCGGTGAACTGCCTTCTCGTGGGTTGGCGGCGGCCCCGGGGCCCATCCCTGGCGCCTCGGCGTCACCCGTCCTGGGCCGTGAAGTCGGCGTCGATGCCCCAGGCACAGGGGTCGTGTTATTCTTGGTAAGCTGAATAGACCAGGAACACACACACTCAGGAGGACATGTGCGAGCGAACATCATCGGCGGGCTGTTGGCGGCGGTATTCGCAGTGGGTTGTGGTGGCGCGGAGACGGGCGTGGATGCGCCGTCCGACGAGGTCACGTCGAGCGAGAGCAGCGCCCTGGTCGTCACGTGTGGCTACCGGAACTATGACGTGACGTATTACGCCGAGCCCGCGCACCTCACCGTCGTCGGCACCGGCAGCTGCCGGTGCGGGGAGCTGCTCCAGGTGACGGGGAGCACGTCCAGCTACTCCGTGGTCCGCGAGTACCGGCGCTGCACCGTCCTGCCCTGACGGCCCACCTCCGAGCCGCCGTGCCTGCCTGGCACGTGCGGCTCGCCGCAGCTCGTCGAGCAGCACCCGGGCTTTCAAGCGGACTGGGGATTGCCACGGTGAGGCTCCCGGGGCATGAGCCTTCAGGAGGTCCAGCAGCGCCGCGTTGACCTCGGCGGAACGACGCGGAGCAGCGGCTGAACCGGGGCTAGCCTCCCGAGACTCCTTTCGCCCGGGGCATGCGGCCCAGCGCCGGCCGCAGCACCGGTGCATTGCGGGCCAGAAAGTCCCACAGCCGGCTGGCGACCGGCCCGTGCGGCCGGTCGCGCCGGCGCGCCGCCACGAGTTCCTCGGTCACACCGGGAAAGTGTCGTCCGGCGATGGACAGCAGGCGCCCGTCCCGCAACTCGGACTCGATCATGAACCGCGGCAGGTGTCCCCACGCCATGCCGTGCAGGATGAGTTCCTTCTTCATGAGCTGGTCCGGCACGGAACACTGAGGCGCGCCTTCGACCAGGAAATGGCCCTGTTCAGCGGGATGCCTCGCCGAATCCCGAATCACGCACTGGGTGAAGGCTTGCATCTGCCGCGGCGTGATGGCGGTCGTCGGCTGGAAGGGCAGGAAACCCGGCGCCACCACCGGAACCATCGCGACGCGGCCCAGATCGACCCACTCCATCCGGACGTCGCCCTTGGGAACACGGTGCACGATGAGGTCGGTCTCGTCCGCCAGCAGCCGCTCCCAGGGACCGCTCACCGCCTCGAACTGCAGATGCAGCCGCGTCTGCGGACATTGCGCGAAGAAGCGGCTGACCAGCGCCAGCACCGGGGACAGCGGACACAGGTCCCCTAGCACCACGCGCAGCTCGGCCTCCTCGCCCATTGCCAGCTGCCTGGCGTGCGTGTGCAGTTCTTCGGCCTCAAGCAGCAGGGAGCGGACCTTGCGATGGAAGGCCCGGCCCGCCTCGGTGAGGCGCACGCGGTAGCCCGAACGGTCCAGCAGGTTCAGTCCCAGCTGGTGCTCCAGCTTGGCCACCGCCGCGAACACCGAAGGATGCGAGCGGTGCAGACGCTCGCCCGCGGCCTGGAAGCTGCCGCCGCTCACGACGGCGTCGAAGCACTGCAACTCGTGGAGCGTGAAGCCGGACATTGTCGAAGCAACCTACAAGGTTTTTCCAAACTTTGTAGTGTCTATCCCCCGCCCCGGTTCCTAGAGATGAAGCCGCACCCACCACACTCCTGGAGCCGACATGGAAGCACAGACCCCTTCCTTCATTTCCACCGGCGATGGCGTGCGCATCGCCTACCGCTTCGACGGCGCGTCGAACAAGCCGGTGTTGTTGCTCTCGAATTCCATCGGCACCGACCTCCACATGTGGGACGCCCAGGTGCCGACGCTCACCGAACACTTCCGGCTGCTGCGCTACGACGCGCGCGGCCACGGCGCCTCCGACGTCCCAACCGGTCCGTATTCGCTGGACCGGCTGGGACGCGACGCGGTGGAGCTGCTGGACGCGCTGGGCCTGCAACGAGTGCACGTGCTGGGCCTATCCCTCGGCGGATTCGTCGCGCAGTGGCTGGGGATTCATGCGCCGGAGCGCGTCGACCGTCTGGTGCTGTCCAACACCGCCGCGTACCTCGGCCCGCCCCAGCAATGGGACCGCGCGATCGCCGAACTGCTGGCGGCCCCCGACATGCAGGCCACCGCGGAGATGTTCCTGCGCAACTGGTTCCCGGCCTGCATGCTGCAGGCGAACGACAGAGGCGTCGAGGCGTTCCGCCGCACGCTGCTCGCCACGCAGCGCGAGGGCGTGGCCGGCAGCTGGGCCGCGGTACGCGACGCCGATCTGCGCCGCACCGTCGCGCGGGTCCGCAACCCGACGCTGGTCATCGCAGGCGAGCACGACACCGTCACCTCCGCCCGCCACGGCGAAGAGCTCGCCTCCGCCATTCCCGGTGCGCGGTTCAAGGTCCTGCCCGCGGTGCACTTGTCGAACGTCGAACGGCCGGCGGAGTTCCTGGACGCCGTAGTGACCTTCCTCACGGAACAGGCCTGACGACACGAACCACCGCGCCTGGACATCCGGTCCGGGTATCTCGGCCGTATTCGTCACGGCAGCAGGCCCATTCCCATCGATAACCCGCCGTTATCGAAGAAGACTCTGCTTGTTCCATGCCGTGAGCAACCCACGCCGGTAGGGTCGAGCCTCATCTCGCAAGAGGGGGAGTCGATGAACGGGTGGAGACTCGTGGGGGGCATCCTGCTCGACGTGGCAGGCCTCGTCGCCGGAAGCCTGGCGGGCTTCTGGGCCTTCTACGGCATGTACGAGGGGACCAAGGGGGACTTCTGGTTCATCCGGCTGACGATGATGGTCCCGTCGGCGGTCGTGATGGCCCTGCTCTCGTCCCTCCTACGTCACGACGTTCCCTGGCGCTGCTGGCTGCGCTTCGCGCTGTTCGAGCTCATGACGCTCCTGCTCCTCGTCATGGACGTCGAGCACGACTGGGGCAAGCGCTTCCTCTACGCCGGCTATTGGGAGGGCGTGATACATCTCGTGCTCTCCCTGCTCCTCGATGCCGCCGTCTATGCCGTGGCGCTGAACGTCTGGCGGCTGGGTCGGCCCCTGAAGCGCCTGGCCCGAGGCGGCCGCCTCACCACCGCATGTCCTGGTCCTCGGTGACGCCGGGAGGCACCCGATGTGGCCCTTTCAACGGCCCTCGAATGCCCCCAGGTCGCCGTGCGGCGGAGCCCCCGCGCCCGTATCCGGAACCTCCGGCTCATCCCATCGAGGACGTCCGTCGGCATCCACCTGGGGGGCTCCGTCGGCGAGCGCGGCGTCGATGCCCGGGCTGCCCGGGGCCAGGTGGAAGTCGAGGCTCGCCGCATCCATGAACATGGGCGGACGAGCCACGTCGTGCACTCCCGAGAAGTGGCCGCCGCCCACCAGGTTGTAGTCCTCGAACGCGAACGCGGCCGCTTTGGCGCTCAGGCCGTCGAGCGTCTGGAGGATGTTGTTCTGCAGCACCACACCCACGGTGGCCGGCCCCGACACGTCGTTGAGATCGATGCCGCCCTGACCGTTGCCCCAGAGGGTGTTGTTCAGGATCCGCGCCCCCGGCACATTGGCGAGGTCCACCGCCCAGTGGACGAAGCCGGTGAACACGTTGTTCTCCAGCCGCAGGCCCTCGATGCCGTGCAGCCAGACCGGGCCACCGGAGCCGTGGACCCGGTTGGCTCGCAGCGTCACGTCACGGGAGTCCGTGATGAAGAAAGGCTGGGCACTGTCCGGAAGCTGATTGCCCTCCACCGTGAGGTCCTGAGCGTTGGCAATGCGAACCCCGACTCCCTCCAGGCGAAGGAAGCGGTTCTCCAGGAGGCGGATCCGGGCTCCCGCCTCATCGGCCAGGAAGCCACGTCCCGAGACGCCGTCTCCCGCCTCGCGCAGGTCATGGACGATGCAGCGCACGAGCGAGAAGTCCTCGACCGGTGCCTCCACGTGCACCCCCGCCGCCGGCGTTTCCGAGGTGATGTCGCAATCGGAGAAGGTGACGTGGGAGACGCCCGCCTGGATCGAGATCGGGCCCGTGAAGTGGAGTCCCTGGAACCGGAGGTATTGCTGGCTCTTCAGAACGACCCCGGCGATCTCCACTCGCTCCAGGGGATAGGGCTGAAGGAGCAGCTCCGCGCTTCGGGCGCTCGGCGTCCGAGCCATCAGGAGAGGATAGGCGCCACCACGGATGCTGACCGACCAGCCGCGCGGCGCGGCCTCGAGCGCGCGGGTGATGCTGCACCAGGGCGTCCGAGGCGAGAGGGCCTGCTCCGCGGAGTAGGCGTCGTCACACCTGCCACCGAGCGAGCTCCCGTCCACGATGAGCGCATGGGGCGGAAGCTGACTCGAGCGCAAGCCCTCCTCGTCGATGAAGGTCATCTGGCAGCCGGCGAGTGCCAGTGCCCACGCGGCGAGGAGCGCCCTAGAAGCCATAACCCAGGGCCAGAGCGGTGGTCAGCCCGGGGCGGAGCTTCCACTGCCGGTTGATGGGTACGGCCAGCGCCGCGCCAGCCACTTCCAGGGCAAGCCGCGCCTCATCGCCCAGCCGCAGAGAGATGCCCGCCACAGCGCCGGCACTCCACATCGGTGCCGACCAGCGCGCCTCCGAGGTCTTCTGCGAAGCCCAGGTGCCCCCCAGCTCCGGCCCCACCTCGAGGAGGATGCGCCGCCCGACGCCCACGCCATGGAGGCCCGCGACGGCCCCGCTGAGCCCCCGGAGCCGGTACTGGAGCGCGCCCTGCCTGCCCTCGTGGTCGAAGGCATCGAGCCTCAAGCGGAGCCGAGCCCCGCCCACGAAGCGGCTCATCCCCACTCGCGCGGCGAAGCTGGCCCCGAAGCCGGGCAGGAGCCCGGTGATGAGCGCGCCACCGGCCAGCACCTCCACGCGCTCGTCTCCCTTGGCGGCCGCCTCCTCGAGCCCGAGCGCCACCATCCCTTCGAGCTGTCGCGTCTCCCCTGCCGCCAGCACCACCTGGCCTCCCGTCCGGCGCTTCCCCTCCCGCCGCTGGATCTCATAGCGCCCCGCCGGGAGTCCCAGCGTGAGCCCCTGGGGGCTTCCTGAAATCTCCGCGAGAACGCCGGGCCCGCCACGCACCAGGTACAGCCCGGAGCCATCCTTCGGCAGCACCAGCCGCGCCTCGGCCCGCCGCAGCTCGCTCAGCACCACATCTCCCCGGCCCGACATCTTCACGTCGTACGTCGGGTGTTGGGCCCCGCGCACGGTGGCGGAGGTACCGACGACGGTCTGGTGGGCGGTGTACTTGAAGGCCTCGGTGAGGGTGACCGTGCCGTCTCCATCACTGTCTCCAGCGCCCCGGAGCGCCACCTCGAGGTGATGGCTGAAGAAGCTCCCTCCCAGGGCCGCGGACTCCTGCGCCGCCTCGCCCATGGCCGTGGAGGCGACGAAGGCCACGCCCCTGACCGCGTCCCCCGGAGCTGGAAGCGGAAAGTCGAGCGAAGGAAGGGCGCGAGTCCCCTTGACCTGCGTCAGCGCACCCGACTGACACGCGTCCACCAGCACCACCTTCGCCGCCGCGGAGGAGCGGGTGGTCAGGCCCCGCAGCTCGTCGAAGCTCATCCGCTGGCGCCCCAGCTCGAGCGCCGCCGCGTCGGCGTGGCCGGAGTAGTAGAAGACCAACAGCGAACGCTCCCGGGCCGTCGACCGGGCAATGCGCTGCTCGAGCCGGGCCAGCGCCTGCCGGACGGCCTGTGCCCCCTGGCCGCGCAGCACCACCACCTGCTCCTCGGGAAAGCCTCCCAGTTCCACCAGGGCGCGGGCGACGCGATCCGCGTCGCGCTCCGCGAACCAGAGCCGGGACCGCTGGGGTGCCCCCTCGTTGTTCCCCACCACCAGGGCGTACCGCGGCGCGGGCTCCGCCGGGACGGTGCTCAGCAGAGCCGCCGAGAAGAGCGCCAGGAGCGTCATCCCCGCTTCTCCACGAGGATGCTCGCCTGCCCTGCTCCGGCGGGAAGTCCTCGAACGTCACGCTGCTGCCGAACGCTGTCCGCGCCCGGTGGGGAGAAGGTCCGCCGAACGGCCTCTTCCACCACGGACCAGGAGAGGGGCTCCGGGCTGCAGATGGCCACGAATCGTTCCGGCCCCGTCACACCGTCCAACTGACCGCCACCGGGTACCGGGCCAGAGGCCTGTGTCAGAGCGCCGCCGACCCCGTCCGCGGGGGAGATGCGAGAGACCTGACCGGAGGCATCGACGGAGACAATCCAGAGGTGGCACTGCCGCTCCGTGGCCACCGAGAAGCGAACACGGGCGTCACTCGGGAGCTCGGCGCCGTCGGCTGCCTGGAGGGGGCCTCCCTGAGACTCGGTGAAGACCTCCAGTGAGAAGCCCTCTCCCTTGGAGCCCACGTAATCGGCAGGGGGAGCCATGGGCCGCGAGAGCATCACGAGCAGCACCACCGCCAACCCCGTGGCCGGAAGCGCCACGATGGGCCACCTCGGCCACTTCCACCGGGAAGCGGAAGCGGCCTCCACCGCCGCGTCGAGGGTGCCGGGCATGACATGGCGGCGGAACGACGCATCCTCTTCCCGCATGCGCGCCACCTGCTTGCCGCACTCCGGGCAGGCTTCGATGTGCGCCCGCGCGGCGGCCGTGGCAGGCGTCAACACGTACTGTTCCAGGGCGACTCGCGAAGGACACGCCGTCATGCGTTCCCCCCATTCAACAACGCTCGGGCCTTGGCGAGAAACTGCTCCAGCTTGCGGGCCACCGTCCGGCGAGAGAGGCCCAGAATCGTGGCGAGCTCGGTCTGCTCGATGCCATCCACCAGGACGCCCACGGCCACCACGCACGTGGTCTCATCGAAGCGACTCAGGAGCTGTTGCGTCAGCTTTCGCGCCGAGAAGGTCTCGGGTGCCACGGTGGAAGCGACGTCGAGAGACAACTGGCTCAGCTTGCCCTGGTGGAGCTGGGCGTTCCGAACCCGATTCAGACAATGGTGCGTCGCCACGCGGTAGATCCACGCCGCGGCGTGCTCGCGATCCTGGAGCCGCCGGGCGGAGAACAGCTTCACGAAGACCTCCTGCGTGGCGTCCCGGGCCTCCTCCGAGTCGCGGAGAACGGCCAGGCACTGGCGATGGATCGCCGGAGCGAAGTCCCGATAGAGCGAGGCAATCTCCTCGCGGTTTCCCTTCCACGACGTACCGATGGGGGGCCTCACGAAAGAATATAGGGGAGGCGCGGGTCTCGCGTCCCACGCCTCCGCTCCGCCAGCCAACCGTCTGGCGCACTTCAGCGTCAACGGATACCGATGTCCGTCCCGTCCGAGGCCGCGCCCTTTCCAGGCGACCCTGTCGCAAGGCGGAAGCCGGAACGGTCCGTGGGCTGGGTTCCCCCCACGAACACCGGAACACCCGTCAGCTCGCCGCTCTGGGCGCCCCGCCGGAGGAGGTTGTGGTGGCGCTCCGCCACGGTGGAGCCGTTGGACACCGAGATTTCGGTCGCCACGTTGTCGACGATGACCGTGCCCCGTCCGACGTCGTCCGCCGTCTTGCGCGTGATGTCGATGATTCCGCAAGGGAGGTTCCAGGCACACGCCCCATGCATCAGCGTGTTGTGGCGAACGATGGAACCGTCATCCGAGTAGAGCTCGATGGCCCACGGGCGACCGCGAAGATCCAGCACGTTGTCTTCGATGACCGCGCGCTCGACGCCGTCGTAGGCGACGATGCCCGTAGCGCAGTTGAGGAAGTAGTTCCCTCGAACCACCGACCCCGGAGCCCCGAGCAACTGGATTGAGTCGGTGTGGTTGGGGCCGCTCTCCTGGATGTCCTTGAACAGATTGTTGAGGATGTTGACCCCCACCCCTGTCTGGATGCCGTCCGCGTCGCCCCCCTCGAAACGCGAGTTCTGGATGGTGACGCCAGAGTGTGTCGAGCTGCCGTAGGGCAAGTGGATGCGTGCCGGTACGGAGCCAGCGGGGGCGTTGATGTCGAGGTGCGTGTTCCCGTCGAACAGGATGTTGGAGTTGGCCACCCCGTCAATCGTCGCGGCACCCGTGAAGCGGCTACCGGTGATCGTCACGTTTCGGGTCGAGCCCAGCAGCACGGCCGAGGTGATGGTGAGTCCTTCGAGCCGGACGTTGTTCGCGCCGTTGAAGCGGAGCGCCAGGGTGGCGGTGGCCCCGCTCTGGGGCTTGACTGTCACCACTCCAGACTTGGAGCCCGCGGTGAACGTGCCGTAGCTCCCGCTGGCCAGGCAGATGGTCTGCCCGGCGGTGGCCGCGCTCCACTGGCTCGCCAGTGTCGTCGCGTTGGTGGCAACCCGGTCGCAGGTGCCGGAAGGAGGAGGCGGCGGTGGCGGAGTCGTGCTGGAGCCCTGGACGCCGAGCTCGGTCACCGACGCCCACAGGTTGTCGGTGTTGCCGTTGACCGTCACCCGGACGTATCGGGCGGTGACGTCTGCGATGTCATAGGTCTCGAGCGCGGAGGAGGTGCCGCTCGACTGGCCCGAGAAGACCTCGGTGAAGGTCGAGCCATCCTCGGAGACGGACAGGGCGAAGGTGTTGCGGCGCACGTCGCCGCGGTACCAGGCCACGGACACGGAGCAGACGGTCTTCGTCGAGCCGAGGTCGGCGGTGATGAACTGCCCGGCGCCATGGGACGACCAGCGCGTGGACAGGAGACCGTCGCGGACGTTCTGGGGCACGTTTCCATCGTCGCCGCTGGCCGTCACGCCGGTGGGCGCCACCGCGGCACAGCTCTCGAGGTCGGCGTGCTGTGTGCCCTCGTGGCCCTCGCGGCCGGAGCCTTCGCCTCCACAGCCCCAGGCCAGCCACGAGAGGGCAAGCATGAAGGCCGCGCTGTTGCAGCGTCCTGTACGATTGAACTCGGGTTGCATGTGCGTACTCCCTTTCCGGTTGCGGGGAGAAACACACGCGAGCGCGGCCAGATGTGACACGCGACGAGAAAGCCGAGGAAAAACAGGGTGATGGCCGGTGCATAGCGGTCGCGCACCGCCGGGTCGAAGAAGTGTGGCGGTGAGCCCCGCTGCGCTCGGAGAACTCAGGGCGAGTTCTGATGAGGGGTTTCCGCAGGTGCTTGACTCGAAGGCGCGGAAAGCCAGGTGATGTACGGCGCTGTCTGGGGAAGGTTCTGCTTCAGCTTGTCGCAGGGCACCGAGGCGAGCGAGTAGCCACCGGACATGCTCAGGAAGCAGCTCTCCGTGTATAGGACCGACCCATGCAACCTCTGGAGCACTCCTTGCTGCGTCCCCGGGTCGCGATGCTCGCCGCCCTTGCTGTGTTCGTGACAGCCCCTGCGCTGGCGGCGGAGGCGCCCGCCACGCTCCCGGACACGCCTGCGGGCCGGCGGACCGCGGCGCTGCTCCAGGTGTTCAACGAGGGCGACGGTCGCAAGATGCTCGCCTTCGTCCAGGAGAACTACGCGAAGGCGGCCCTGGCCCAGCGTCCCGCGAAGCAGCACCTCGGCATCTATGGGGAGCTGTGGGTGGACACGGAAGGGCTGACCCTCCAGAAGGTGGAGTCGTCGAAAGCGCGCACACTCATCCTGGTGGCTCGGGACAAGCTGGCCGGTGACACGGTGCGGCTGCAGGTCGACGTCGAGGCGAAGGCGCCGCACGGCATCACCGGAGTGAAGGTCCAGCCCATCACCCCGGGCGACAGCGGCCGTCCGCTGACCCACGAGGAGGTGGCCAGCGCCACGCGGGCCTACGTCGAGAAGCTGACCGCGGCCGAGGCCTTCTCGGGGACGGTGCTCATCGCGCAGGGGGACAAGGTCATCTACCAGGGGGCGTTCGGCCTGGCGAGCCGGGGCTTCCAGGTGCCCAACCGCCTGGACACGAAGTTCAATCTCGGCTCGTTGAACAAGATGTTCACCGCCGTGGCCATCGCGCAGCTGGCCGAGGCCGGGAAGCTGTCCTTCCAGGACAAGGTGGGGAAGTTGCTGCCGGACTACCCGAACAAGGCGGTGGCCGAGCAGGTGACCGTCCATCAGCTCCTCACCCACACCTCCGGTCTCGGCAGCTTCTTCAATGACAAGTACGAGGCGGCGGACAAGAGCCGCCTGCGCGAGGTCAAGGACTTCCTCCCGCTCTTCGTGGATGAGCCGCTCAAGTTCGAGCCGGGGACGCGTTGGCGCTACAGCAACTCCGGCTTCGTCCTGCTGGGGGCCATCATCGAGAAGGTCTCCGGGCGGAGCTACTTCGAATACGTGCGCGAGCACATCTACAAGCCCGCCGGCATGACGAACTCGGACTGCTACGAGATCGACCGCGATCCTCCGAACCTCGCGGTGGGCTACACGAACCAGGGCCCGGGCGGGAAGGAGAGCCCCAAGCGGGACTGGAACAACCTCTACCTCCACGTGGTCAAGGGCGGCCCGGCGGGCGGCGGGTACTCGACCGTCGAGGACTTGTGGCGCTTCTCCCAGGCGCTGCAGGCGAACAAGCTGCTCGGCGACAAGGCCACGCAACTGGTGACCACGGGCAAGGTGCAGCCGGATCCCGAAGACCCGGCCAACAGATATGCCTATGGCTTCAACGAAGAGCGGGCCCAGGGGACCCGCATCATCGGCCACGGCGGAGGCTTTCCGGGCATCAACAGCCAGCTCGATATCTACCTGGACAAGGGCTACACCGTCGCGGTGATGTCGAACCAAGACCCGCCGTCCGCCGGGCGCGTCGTCCAGCGGATCCGCAAGCTGCTCGGCGTCACCCCGTAGCGCTGGCCCGCGCTTCCCACTCGGGCCAGCGCGTCTCGACCGCTGTCATTGGCTCAACCGCGGCGCGGGGACGTCGCCATTCTGTCCCCAGCCCCGCCAGCAGCTACCGCCGCCACACGGTGCGCCGATGCCCGCTCGCTCAGCGACCTGACTGACAGGGGCCGCGCGGCGAGAAGCAGGAAGGCTTCGAACCGCGAGAGACGAACCGGCGGGATTTGAAACGCTACACCGCGCTGCACTGTGCCGAGGGCCATATGCCCGGCCCTTGGCCGTGCACCGGGCTATGCCCTGGAGAGCAGTCGGCTATCCTTACGCTTGTCTTTGATGGCCTGACGTCACTTGAGTTGCATGAGCAGCATGATTGCACCGCCCGCTGCGAGTTGGCGATCAAAGCAGCGGTTCCCCCGAAGCACGGCAAAGGTGCCTCATGAACACGATGCAGCTTGGACGGAAGTTTGTCTTTCTGGGTGCGCTCGTCACAGCCCTCGCCTCCACCGGGCACGCAGCCTCCCCAGAACGTTCCAGTGGTGCCGTCTTTCAGGCGACGACAGGGACAACCCTCGGCCAACTGACCCCGGAGCAAGCCGCTGCCGCCATGACCCTCCCGCAGGAGCCTCCCGCGGCTGCCGCGCTCAAGGAACGGGTCTCCCGCCCTGAAGAACTGGATCCGGTCTCGAAGGAGCTCAACATTCCGGCGCGCCTCGTCCAATTCCACCTGGCCACCCCCACGGACCTGAGCGAGCTGGGGCTGGGGCAGGCGACCCACCTGCCTGTCGCCATCTCCGATAGCGAGGGCGGCCGCAAATCGCTCTACTACCTGGAGCCTGGAGAGGAAGTTCTCGCTGGCTTCTTCGTCACGAACAACGGACTGGCACTGCGCTACGTCAAGCGTGAGTCGGGAGAGGGCGTTCCCGCGCAAACGGGTGACATCTATACCGAGAGGTACACCACCCGCGAAGGCAGGGAATTGTTCGCCGGCCAGGGCAAGCTCGAGGTCGTTGACGCCGAAAAGGGCAGCGGCCACGTCAACCTGACGCAGACGCCGAAGGGCGTGCCGCTCAAGAAGGTCAAGGTCTCATACTGGCACTTGTGGAGCTGCTTCAGGGGCGAAGTCGAGGTTGGCGTCAAATAAAGACGGCGGATGAGACGGAGCCCGCCCCAGGCCTGGCACATCCGCCCTGGGGCGTCCGCTCTCCCTGGGGAGCATGGGAGAAATGGGAGCGCTGTTGGCGGCGGCATGGCCTGCTGCGCTGGAAGCCAGGCAGCAGGCGCGAACCACGAGCTATCAGTTGCCTGGCGCCCGGACCTGCACCGGTGTAGTGCGCCGGGTCGTCGTCCCATCTCCGAGCTGGCCGTCCGTGTTGAGGCCCCAGGCCCAGGCGGTACCGTCTTGCTTCCTGGCCACCGTGTGACTGCTGCCAGCGGCCAGGGCCGTCACGCCGGTCAGGCCCTGCACCTGTACCGGAGTAGAGCGATGGGTCGTCGTCCCGTCCCCGAATTGGCCGCTGCCGTTGCGGCCCCAGGCCCAGACGGTGCCGTCCGACTTCAAGGCCACGCTGTGGAAACGGCCAGAGGCAACGCGGCGCACGTCGGAAATGACGCACGCGGAGCCAGGAGTACCGGAGGCCGCCTCGTCAATTGAGCCGTTGCAGTTGTTATCCGCTCCGTCGCAGACCTCCATGGCCCCGGGGCGGATGTTCACGTTGGAGTCATTGCAGTCGCCAGCATTCGACACGTAGCCCGTGGGCTGGCTGCAACTCTGCACGGTATGGACCGAGGTGCCATGGCCATCACCGTCCGCGTCGCGATACCAGGCCTGGGTGGGCAGGCCCTCGTCCACCTGGGAGTCGCAGTCGTTGTCCACTCCGTCGCACACCTCCGTCGCACCAGGGTTGAGGGCCGGGTTGCTGTCATTGCAGTCGCCAGCATTCGGGGCGTGCCCGGAGGGCTGGAGGCAGGCCTGCACCGACTGGGACGTCAGGCCGTAGTTGTCGCTGTCCTGGTCCCGGTACCACGCCTGGAAGGCCAGCCCATCATCCGGCTGCCCGTCGCAATCGTTGTCCAAGCCGTCGCATACCTCGGGAGAGGCCCCCCGAATCGGCGCGCATTCGAGGGCGCCGTGGGTGCAGAACGTCACGCCATCACCGCACACCCCCAGCTCTCCGGTCGCACACGCCTGGGATCCTCCAGGGTTGCCTTCGTCCGCCGTACCGTCGCAGTCGTTGTCCAGACCGTCGCACTGCTCGGCGGAGGCGGCCTGGCGCGGCTGGCACACCACGCTGCCGTTGGTACAAGCCGTCAGACCCGCCGCGCAGACGCCCTGCTGCCCCGTCGAGCAACTCTCCCCGCCGCTGGGATTGCCGTCGTCCACTGCTCCGTCACAGTCGTCATCCATCCCGTTGCACTGCTCCAACGCCCCCGGATGGATGGTTGCCGCGTAGTCGTCGCAGTCCAGTTCCTCGACGAAGCCTGGAGACGGCTCGCACGCCTGCTCGGTGACGTACTCGTCGCCAAACCCGTCCATGTCGCCATCGAAGTAGAAGGTGTTGACGATGAGAGTCACCCCAGGGGACGTCACCGGCGTGGCCGAGGTACTGCCCGTGCCGAGCTGCCCCTGGCCATTGTGGCCCCACGCCCACACGGGACACCCGGGCCGCAGTGCCAGTGCATGCTGCGCACCAGCCGCCAGGGCCGTCGCGTCCGCGACTCCCGCCACATTCACTGGCGAGGCACTGTTCGTCGCGTTGCCTGTGCCCAGCTGTCCGGAAGCATTGAGTCCCCAGGCCATGGCCAGGCCGTTGCCCACGATGACCAGGGAGCTGTTGTGCCCCGCGATGAGCGCCGTGACCGCGAACACGCCATTGACTGGCACGGGGGACGTCACCGGCGTGGAGGTGGCCGTACCGGTACCCACCTGCCCGAAGGTGTTCTGGCCCCACGCCCACACATTGCCGAACTGCTCATCGACGATGAGAGAGTGGCCCGCGCCCGCGGCAATGGCCTTGGCACGCGGCAGCCCCGCCACCTGCACCGGCGCCAGCACCATGGCGCTGGTGGCTCCGGTGCCCACTTGCGCCGACGTATTCAAACCCCACCCCCACACCCTGCCATCCGC
>NZ_JABBJJ010000156.1 GCF_012933655.1 Pyxidicoccus fallax
CCTCCCAGCCCCCCGGCGCCGCCTTGCTGGAGGAATCATTCCTCCACGACGACCCGCCTCGGGCGCCCCCCTTGCTGGAGGAATCATTCCTCCACGACGGCCCGCCTCGGGCGCCCCCCTTGCTGGAGGAATCCTTCCTCCACGACGGCCCTCCTTCCGGAGAGGGCTGACATGCCAGGAAGATTCCCACCTCGAACGAATCCGAGGCGCGGAAGATGCGCCATGGAAACAGAAGGGGCGGCGCCGGAATGGCGAAGGGAGCCGCGGGCAATCCTCGCGGCCTTACCGGATTTCCCTGAAGCAGGTTGGTACTGGATATCTTCGAACGCCCCGAACTCTTTCGAGTGGGAGCACTTCGATGAGCACTGCCAGGCCCCCCTTCGGACCACAGGCCTTCACTCCAGCAGACGCCGCGTTCGAGCAGCGCGTTCGCGCCAGCTTCGCTCGCCAGCGCGTCATGAACACCATCGGCGCGGCGTTGACCTCCGTATCGCCGGGCGAGGTCGTCATCGAGCTGCCATTCCGAGAGGACCTCACGCAGCAGCACGGGTATCTGCACGCGGCCATCGTCACGGCCATCGTCGACAGCGCATGCGGCTACGCCGCCTACTCGCTGATGCCCGTGGACGCCGCCGTCCTCACGGTGGAATACAAGGTGAACTTTCTCGCGCCTGCCGCTGGCCGCAGGTTCGTCGCGTATGGGCGGGTGACGAAGCCCGGCCGGACACTCATGGTCACCACAGGTGACGTGGTCGCGGAGACCGAGGCGGGCCCGAAACCCATCGCAACCATGCTCGCGACGATGATGACTGTGAGCGGTCGGGAAATCTCGGGCTGAGGCGTCTCGCCGAGAGGTCAGCCTTCACGTCGCGCGACGGCGGCGATGAGCGTTCGGGCCTGCTCCGCCAGCGGCAGGCTTCCGGGCAGCTCCCGCCGGAGCAGACGCGGCACGCCCGTGGCCAGCACGGCGGAGTTGGTGAAGAAGCAGGCGCTCACGTCCGCGAGGCGCGTCAGCGGCACGGGACGCTCCACCACGGGCAGCCCGCCCAGGCGTCCCGCCTCCAGGAGCACCGCGCGGACGATGCCCGGCAGACATGGCGCGTCCAGCGGCGGCGTGACGAGCGCGCCGTCCAGGTGGAAGAAGAGATTGGCGGTGGGCAGCTCGCAGACCTCGCCGGCCTCGTTGCCGAGAAGGGGCAACCGCTCCATCAGCGCGTACTGGCGGAAGTAGGAGAGGCCCTTGTGGTTCAGCGTGACCTCTCCGCGCCGGTAGACCCCCGGCTCCACCGTGTCGAGCGCCCGGCCCTCCCGCCGGAGGCGCTCCGCGTCCGGAGCGGCCGGACGGAAGGTGAGCAGCAGGTGGCCATCGCTCGCGGACAGCTTGCCCACGCCGGTGAAGCTGGAGCCGAGCGCGGCGTCCGCTTCCAGGCAGCGCCGGAGGGTGGCGCGCACGGCCTCGTCGGAGAGGTGCTCGGGCGAGGGCGCGCGGACGGCCCCGGGGAAGGCCGCGAGGCTCGCGCGGAGCCGCGCGAGGTGCCTCGCGAGGAACAGCGGGGTGCCCGAGTCGATACGGAAGGTGGTGAAGAAGCCCGCGCCGAAGAAGAAGCCCTGTGCGAAGTCATGCAGGCGCAGGTCCTCCCAGCGCCGCACTTCGCCATCCACCGCCACCGTGCTGAACATTCAGCGCTCCGGCTCCAGGAAGTTGGCGAGCAGCCGTGGACCCTGCGGCGTGAGGAAGGACTCCGGATGGAACTGCACGCCCTCCAGGCGCGGCAGCTCGCGGTGTCGCATGCCCATGATGAGCCCGTCGTGCCAGGCCGTCACCTCCAGGCACTCCGGCAGGCCCTCCGGGTCCACCACCAGCGAGTGGTAGCGCGCGGCCGTGAAGGGCGCGTCCAGTCCCCTGAAGACACCCTGGCCGGTGTGCTCCACCTCGGCCGTCTTCCCGTGGACCGGCACCGGCGCGCGCACCACCTTCGCGCCGAAGACCTGTCCCAGGCACTGGTGCCCCAGACACACGCCGAGCAACGGCACCCGTCCCCCGAAGGCGCGGATGACATCCATGGAGACGCCCGCCTCGGCCGGCGTGCACGGGCCGGGGGAGATGACGATGTGGTCCGGCCGGAGCGCTTCAATCCGCTCCACGGTGATGGCGTCGTTGCGCACCACCTTCAGCTCCGCGCCCAGCACGCCGAGCGCCTGCACGAGGTTGAAGGTGAAGGAGTCGAAGTTGTCGATGAGGAGGATCATCCCGCCCTCCCGCACGCCGACAGCGCGAGGAGCTGCGAGCGGGCCTTGTTGAGCGTCTCCTTGTACTCCTGGCGCGGCTGCGAGTCGTGGACGATGCCTCCGCCCACCTGCGCATAGGCCCGGCCGTCCTTCACCACCAGGGTGCGGATGACGATGTTCAGGTCCAGGTCCCCCGAGAAGGACAGGTAGCCCAGCGAGCCCGTGTAGAGCCCCCGGGCGTGCGGCTCCAGCTCGGTGATGATCTGCATGGTGCGAATCTTGGGCACGCCGGTGATGGTGCCTCCAGGGAACAGGGCGCCCACCACGTCCAGCGGCTCCACGCCCGGCGCGAGCTGGCCCGTCACCTCCGACTCGATGTGCAAGACGTGGGCGTACTCGACGATTTCCATCAGCTTCGCCACCTGCACCGTGCCGTAGGCGCACACCTTGCCCAGGTCGTTGCGCTCCAGGTCCACGAGCATGGCGTGCTCGGCGCGCTCCTTGTGGCTGGTGCGCAGCTCCTGGACGAAGCGGGCCTCCTCCTCCGGCGTGCCCCGGCGGCGCGTGCCGGCGATGGGCCGGGTGATGGCGCGGCCGTCCTCCACGCGGACCAGCCGCTCCGGCGAGGCGCTCACCACGTGGAAGCCGTCCCCTTCGAGATAGCTGGCGAAGTGGACGGGGTTGGTGGCCGACAGCGTCTCGTAGAGCGCGAGCGGCGCTCCGGGGAAGTCCACCTCCAGCCGCTGGGAGAGGTTGACCTGGTACGTGTCTCCGGCGCGGATGTACTCGCGCACGCGCTCCACCGAGGTCAGGTAGGCGTCCTGGGTGAAGTTGGAGCGGTACTCCACCGTGGGCGCTGGCAGTGTGGGTGGAGTTGGAGGCGGCGTGGGAACGGCCCGGCGCACGGACGTCTCCAGCGACTCCAGGCGGCGCAGACAGTCCTCCCACTCCGAGCCGGTGGCCACCATGAGCAGGTGGCCCTCCTGGTGGTCCACCGCGAGGAAGGTGTCCACGAAGGACAGGGCGATGTCCGGCAGCTTCAGGTCATCGTGGGTATGGCGGGGGAGGGACTCGAAGTAGTGGCTGGCCTCGTAGCTGAAGAAGCCCACCGCGCCGCCGAGGAAGAGGGGCATCCCCGGCAAGCGGGGGGCTCGCCAGCGGCGCAGCAGGCCGCGCAGCACGTCCAGGGGGGCGCCCGGTTGGGGCTCTCCATTGAGGAAGCACTGGCCGCCCTTCGCGGAGAAGTGGAGGAACGGTCGCGAGCCGAGAAGGGAGTAGCGTCCTTCCGGGCTGACGCGGGTGCTCTCCAGCAGGAAGCGATGCCCGGTGGGCAGGGCGCGCAACAGGTCCGTCGGCCGCAGTGCCCCCAGCGCCAGCCGCCGCACCACCGGCACCTGATTGTAGCCCCGGGCCACGAGCGCCTCGAAGTGGGCCCGGTCGAAGGGAGGGAGTGGGGGAGACGGGGAGTCCATGCTGGAGCGCTTCCTAGCAGGAACCTCCCCGGCGGGCCGGAGCTTCGTGACCGCCTCCCCACCCAGCGTCCGGCGGCCCGGTGGGGAGCCGGGTTCGCCGGGTCGTCACGCGGAGGCGTCAGCGGGAGCCACTGGCCTTGGAGGCACCGGTGGCCGTGCTCTTCTCCCGCGTCTGGCGGGCGAGTCGGAGGATTTCGTCCTCGGGGAGCTGCTCCGTGCGCATGACGGAGCGGTCCGCCTTGAACTGCTGGACCTGTCCGTCGCGGAGCAGGTGGAACTGACCCGGCTTCTGCGCGGGGAGCTTCGCGTCAGCGTCGACCCGCGCCTCGGCGAACATGGGCCGCAGCTTCTTGAGGGCGGTTTCCTGGGTCACCGCGCCCACGAACCAGGTGCGCACGTTCTCCCTGCACTTGTAGTCCAGGTCGCCCGGGCTCTGGGTGGCGAGCATCACGCCCAGGCCAGCGGACCGAGCCCGCTTGAGCAGGTTCTCCATGGGCTGCTTCGTGGCGGGTTGGCTCAATGCCGGCAGGTACAAGTCCGCCTCGTCGAAGAGGACCACCGCCTGAAGCTGCGAGGCGGGGTGCTGGCTGGTCCAACGGTTCGCCTCCAGGAGGAGCTGGGACACCCAGAAGAGGATGCGCGAGTTGTCCCCCAGGAACTTGGTGCTGATGATGCTCAGCCGCGTCCGTCCCGGAACGCCCGCGACGCCGCGCCCGAGCAACTCCTCCATGTCCAGCCGCTCACCGCCCGTCGACAGGAAGGGGCGCAGGTTCATCCGCAACCAGGCCAGGTCCTGCGCGAGCTTGGGAAATGCACGCGGGTCGAGGCCACTCGCTTCCTGGACCAGCGCGGGCTCCCGTGAGTCCACGAGGTGGTGCACCATGTCGAGCGTGAGCTCGGTCCCAGGCGGGTGCTGCACCAGCAGCCGGAGCGCCTGGGTGAGCAACATGCGCGTCGCCCTATCTCGCGCGCTGCTCTTGTAGTCGAGCATCCCCGCGATGGCGTCCGCCGCCTGCTGGACGCCCTGCTCACGCTCCTCCGGTGAGAACAACTCCAGGCCCCGGGGAATGACGGGCATGGCCAGGGGCCTCCCATCCGAGCGACCCGGCGTGTAGAGCGCCACGTCGACACGCTCACGCAACAGCCTCCGCCGCTCCAGGAGCGCGGGGCTCTCCAGCCGTTCCTGCCACGAAAGCTCGCGTGCGTAGGTGGCCAGATCTCCCTTGCGGTCGATGAGGATGGCCGGGATGCCGCGCAGCAGCAGTTGCTCCACCGCATTGAGGGCCAGCGTCGTCTTGCCGCTGCCCGTTCCTCCGAGAAAGGCGCTGTGCTTCGTCAGGTCCACCGGCTCCAGTGAGACCTCCTTGGCCATGATGCCCTCGGATGTGCCCAACCGCATGGATCCGGTGAGGACCTCCTTGGGAACCACCGGAAGCTGCGTGGGCGTGACGGTGCGCGTGGCGGGCTGCAGACCGGAAGGAATGGCCGTGCCTCCCGCGGGAGTCTCCTTGCGCTGCGAGGAGAACAGCGGATCGCCCGCGTTCTTGAACTCCAGCCGGGAACCCTCGGTGTCGCTCTCACCATGGGAGGCCCCCCGGGTGGCGTCCCGCGACGAAGTGGCCTGCTCGCTCACGGAAGCAGCCGTGAGGGTGACCCGAGCATCCTCGAAGAGCGTCGCCTGCCCCGATGATGAGCCGTTCCGCTTCATGTTGGACGGCGAAGCGCCCGATTCCGCGGCGGCTTTGCCATTCTTCGACGTGGGCTCCGAGGGGGGCTTCGACGGACCGGAAGGCGGCGTCGTCCCTCCCAGGCGCTCCAGCCCGAGAATGTCCCCCACGGACTTCAGCCGGGTGACGGGACGCGCCGTCCGGCTCCACTCGATAAGCACCGACTGTCCCGCGTGCTTCTCGCGGAACGCGCGCAGCGTCACCAACTCGCGCAGCTCGCCATCGCCAACCACCACGCGCCGCCCACCCTTGCGTGTGAGCAGGCCAATCTGGTCCGCGACCACCGTGCCCGCCCTCGATGGGAACTCCGAGGTCCGCACGAGAACGGGCGTCTTGCCACCGGCTGCCTTGAGCGCCTTGGCCATCTGCCGCCCAAGTCCGCCGCCACGTGAGTCCATCTCGCAGAGCGCGACGAGTAGCTTGCTCCCATCGGGCTGCACGCTGACGTCTATCGCCTCCTCGTCCCGGGGCTTGACGGTGAAGCGCGGCGCCCCGCCCAGCTCGTCACTGCCGACTTCAATCGCCCACGCGAGCAGCATCGCGATGTCCGAGGCGTCGTCCGGCAGCTTTGGCCGGTACGTGGCCTTGAAGTCGGTCCACATCTGGTCCAGGTCCACCTTCGGAGTGATGGCGCCTCCGGCGCCCGAGGTCTTGTCCTGCCCAATGCGAGGCAGGGGAAAGCTGTCCGGCAACCGGCGGTCCTGGAGGGCACGCTCGCGATAGCGTTGGCATTCGTTCAGCACGTCTCGTGCACGAAGACCTCCGAGCGCCTCCAAGCCCCTGGCCGGAATGGGCCACGTCGGGTCCGCCGGATCGATAGCCACGCCCTGGTATTCGTACAGTGCCCTCAGCCTGCGTGCCGCAATGTCCCGGGCCGTCTCCGCTGTAACCGTGGGTTCCAGGTTCACCGGCTCGGGATCTTGCTCGATGCGGTCCACCTGCGAGCGATGCAGCAGGGGACGCATCTTCGCCCAGTAGTCGGCGAGGCAGCAGACGACCACCACCGCCCTGGGCACCCGGCTGACAATGGCTGCGAGGCTGCTCATGGCCCTCCGGAAGGAGTTCTCCAACTGCGGGCGCTGCTCGAAGTCGTTGAAGTCCTCCACCTGGTCCACGCACAGCACGAGCGCATGCCCCAGCGCCCCCATCAGCCGGCCCAGGTGCTCCACCATCCGCGCCGGCCCGTCATCGGCCGTGCGGGGAATGAGCTGCCCGATGACCTCCCGGTCCGCCTGCGACAGCTCCTCGCAGCGCAGCCAGTGGAAGATGCGGCGGTTGATGCGCGGGTCCCTGCGCTGCAGGTAGATGAGCGCGCGCAACAGGTCCACCTCCACGTGCTGGAAGCGCGCGTCCGACAGCAGCTCGTCGGCCACCGCGCGGATGGTGCCGTGGAGCTCCTCGTCCTCCAGCACCTTCTCGTCGGGGATGAGCGGCGCGAAGACGCTCCGGCAGTGCGTCATCAGCGCGTCCGACAGCCGCATCAGCCCGGTGTCCTCCCCGGTGCCAAGGTCGTAAGGACGGTCCAGCGAGTCGACGAGGTTGGAGAGGATATAGCGGTCGTAGTTGCTCGCATCGACCGTCATCGGCATGTAGCCGACGAAGCCCAGGCGCTGGCCGTGCGCGAGGTTCCGGAAGGCCCGCACCAGGTGCGTCTTGCCGCTGCCGGACTCTCCGAGCAGGAGCAACAGCTTGCCTGCCTCCGGAGGCGAGTCGGACGCCGCGCGCTCCAGCAGCCGCTTGAAGGCGCGGCGGGCCGGAGCGTTGAGGGCCTCCACGTCGAACGGGTCCGCCTGCCAGAGGTGCTGGCCCTGCTGGACGCTGCTGAAGACCTCACGGCCTTCGGTGAGAAAGGCTTCGAGTCGAGGGTCGGTGGGCACGTGCGCTCCCGGGATGACAGGTCAGACGACGACGAAGTGGAAGCTGGCGCCGTAGGAGCGCACCTCGGACTCGGCCACGTCCCGGGGGTCCATGGCCGATACGAGGTCCGCCCGCGTCAGCGACAGGTGGCGGGTGCGGTTGGCCTCCAGCAGCGCCACGTCGAAGGCCTCGCGGCTGCTCCACTCGGGCTGGAGGGCCTTCCACACGTGCGAGATGAAGACCTTGTTCTGCCCGAAGCGCCCCGTGGGCAGGGCGCGGGCCACCGCGAGCACGCGCTCGGCGAAGCTCGCCACGGAGTCCTGGGACTCGGCTTCGGACGCCGGAGCAGGTGTCTCCTCGGGCGCGGGCGAAGTGCCCGGCTCGGCCATGGCCCACTGGCGCAGCAGAGCCAGGCGCACGGCCTCCGCGTCCACCCGCGTGGCACCGGCGGCGCGGGCCGCGAGCTGCTCCACGGCCTTGCGCGGGTCCTTCGTCTCCGTGTCCAGGAGCTGGCCGAGCAGGTGGGCCTGCACGGCGGCCAGGGTGAATGGGCGCTCCGTCTCCACGCCGAGCTGGCGCCACAGCAGCCGGTCCCGCATCTGCGCCAACGAGAGGACGTCCGAGTCCTCCACGGGGTGCTCGCGCTTCAGGACGGCGGCGCGCACGCCGTCGGCGCTCGCCAGCCGCTCCCGCACCGCCTTCGTCTGCTCCAGGTCCAGGCCGAGCGCGAGCAGGTACGTGGCCTTCAGCTTCTTCCACGTGAGCCCGCGAGGGAGCGTCTCCAGTTGGAGAAACGCGAGCGCCTCGCTACGTCCCTGGGCCGTCAGCGTCAGGCCACTGCGCCCGCGCTCCGCCACCAGCTCGTCGTGGAGGAGTCCTTCCAGCAGCGTGTCGAAGCGGGCCTTCCACTCGGCGCGGCTGAGGCGGTGCTCCACGAACGGGGCCAGCGCCCCCTCCAATTCCTTGCGCGTACCGGGGCGCTTGAGGCGCGTGGTGAGCCACGCGAGGGCCAGCCCTCGCAGACGGGTGTCAGCGGTGTCCATGGTGTGTCTCCGGCCCGAAGCGCTCCTGCCTCCGAGCGGCAATCAGGGTGTTGAGGGTTTCGAGGATTTCTTCCAGTCGGGGAACGACGTCGGAGGAGAGGAAGCGGACCACCCAGTAGCCCGCGCGCTGGAGGGCGAGGTCCTTGCGCCGGTCCATCCGGAAGCGCTCCTCCTCGCGGAAGTGGAAGTAGCCATCCAGCTCCACCGCCAGCCGCAGTTCGCGGCACAGCAGGTCGACGACGAGCGGCCGGCAGCCCGGGCCCACGTCCACGGGCGCATTGAGGGCGAACAGTCCCCGCGTCGATGGGAGGTGCTCGAGCAGGTCGAAGAGGAAGCGCTCCTCCTTGCTGCGGGCGCGGTCCTCGACCTCGCGGCGCGCGGTGATGAGCGAGCGGGCCGCTTCGGCATAGCGGGCGAGGATGGGCTCCGGGAGGCCCTCCTGCTGGAGCCGGGCAAGGGTGGGGGCCACCGAGTTCACCGGAGTGGCGGCGAGGGCCGCTGGCGGCTCCACCGGCACGTCCACCTGGCCCTCCCGCAGCATCGCGAGGACGCGCGACTCACCGCGGCGCAGGTGCTCGGCGAAGGACTCCGGCGCGAGCACGCAGACGGTGGTGAGCGCCGGGGCCTCGGCGCAGAGGGAGGCGGCGGTGCGGAGCACGCGGAAGTCGGAAGGGCCTCCCCGGACGCGGAGGATGGGCGTACTCCCCACGGGCACGAGCGCCAGCAGTGCCTGGAGCGTGTGCACCGGGTCCTGTTGGATGGCCTCGTCCACCGTGGAGGGCAGGGTTCCGGGCGGGGGCAGGGCAGGGGACTCCAGGATGCGGCGACACAGCTCCCAGGTGGCGGTCCCGGACCGGGGCGGCGTCAGGCCCTCCAGGAGCACGCGGCGCTCGTGAAACGTCTTGCCCCGGAAGAGCAGCTCGCGCTTGCCGCCCAGGGGCTGGGAGAGGACGACGAAGGCCTCCGCGTGGGCGGCCAAATCCTTCTCCCGTGCGAGCGCGGTGGCCCAGGCGGAGACGATGGCTCGCGGGTCGTCTCCTTCCACCACGACGACGCTCAAACCCTGGCGGTGGACCCATTCGGTGAGCAGCGCGAGTGCCCGCTCTGGAGGACCCACCAGGGTGCTCAGCGTGGAGATGCCTTCCGCGCGCCGCCGGCCATGACGGTCCAGCGTGTCGAACAGCGCGCTGTCGAGCATTGGTTGCAAGCAGAGCCCCCCGAGGCTCCGTGACAGTGACCCGCCACGTTGGGGATGAAGCCTGCTCCTCTTATCAGCCTCGTTGCAAGTCGGGGCGGTGATGAGGCTTTGGCGACCTACCACCGGGGTGGTATGGACGAGTGTCTGTCATTGAGCGATGCAAGCCGGGAGAGCTTGCAAGCAGGCTCAGGTCAATCGCGACTCATGCCTAGCGCGGTGCGCAATTCCTGCAGCCGCGCCAGCGGCACCGCGCCGAAGACGAAGCGGTCCGGGCGGACCACCGCGAGGTCCACTCCGTGCCGGGTGAACCACTCCGCCAGCCTCCCCGTGTGGTCCTCGACCGCGGCCGCGCCCGTGCTCCTCATGCCCGCCGGGCCCACGGTGACGGCCCTGCCGCCCAGGGCCTCCGCGAGCCCGCGAGCCGCGTCGGTGGCGGGAGAGTTCTTCCTGCTCAACACGGCGAACCCGGAGCCCAGCGCGTCGTCGAACAGCCGCTCCTCTCCGGAAGACAGCCGCACCCGGGGCTGCGGGAGATAGCTGCCCTCGGGAGCATCGCGTCCGGAGCGACGGCCGCCCAACAGCCAGCCCTCCTCGATGGACGGCGGTGGCTTGAAGCGGAAGCCCTCCACGAAGCGGCGCACGTCGGGGACGCGCTGGAGGCCGCGCAGCAGCACGTCTCGCAGCAAGGCCGTGGGGGTGTTGCGCGCCTGGAACACGTAGCCCAGCCTCACGGTGGCATCGAGCATGGCGCGCACGTGGGGACGGCGCTCCTGTTCGTACGTATCCAGCAATGCTTCCGAGGCGCGCCCGTGAATCACTCGCGCCAGCTTCCAGGCGAGGTTCGCCGCGTCGCGCAGGCCGGAGACGAGCCCCTGGCCCATGAAGGGAGGCATCATGTGGGCCGCATCCCCCGCGAGGAAGGTGCGCCCCTGCCGCCAGTGCGGCGCGACCAGACAGCGGAACGTGTAGAGCTGTGCCCGCTCCACCTTCACGCGGTCCGGATTCACATAGGGGGCCATCAGCCGGCGGATGGAGCCGGGCTGCGTCATCTCCTCGCCCGTCTCGCCGGGGCGCAGCCGGAACTCCCAGCGGAACTGGCCGACGGGCCCCCGGCCCACGAAGCCGGGTCGCACCGGGTCGCAAACGATGTTGCACTCGGAGGGCGCGTCTTCCTCCGGCACGGTGCCGGAGATGGCAATCCAGGGCTCCTCGTAGCTGCGGCCCTCCATGGAGATGCCGAGCAGCCCGCGCACGGTGCTCCGTCCTCCGTCGCAGCCCACGAGGTAGCGGGCGCGCACCGCGCTGCGTTCTCCGCTGGCGAGGTCTCGGATTCGCACCGTGACGCCAGTGTTGTCCTGTTCGAGCGCCTCGACCTCCGCGCCGAGCCGCAGCTCCGCTGACTCGAAGCGCCGGAGTCCCTCGCGGAGCGCCTTCTCCAGCAGGGGTTGGTAGAAGAACCAGATGGGGGTGTACCCGAAGCCGAAGTCCACCTCGCTCAGGTGGAGCTCCGCGATGGGTTTGCCTCCCACGCCCGTGTACGTGACGCGCCGGCTCTGCCGCAGGTCTGGCATCAGCGCGTCGATGAGGCCCGCGGACTGGTAGATGCGCAGCGCCTCGTCGTCGCACGAGAAGGCACGGGGCTGGCCGTGAGGCGTGGACTCGCGCTCCACCACCAGCACGCGCACACCGTGGAGGCCCAGCAGGTTGGCGGTGAGCACGCCCACCGGACCGCCTCCCGCGATGACCACATCCACGTCACCCGTGCTCGCCGCCATGTCTTCCCCCCGGAAGTCTTGCAGTGCCCTGGCTCGGGAACAGCATGCCTCCTGGACCGCGGGGATGCGACCCCTCCTCAGCTCCGCGGCACCGGGGCGGACTCCCGGTAGATGCGCAGGATGTCCGCCACGCTGGACTGGTACTCGAAGCCCGTGGCCTCCAGGAAGCGGCGGTTGTCCACGACGATGGGGTAGCGCAGGTGCTCCAGCGCCCCCACCGACAGCCGCGGGAAGCCGCCCCGTCCCAGCAGCAGCCGCAGCGCCGGCGCCGGCAGCGGAATCCCGGTGCGCCCCGTCTCACGGACGATGACCGAGAGCGGAATCGGCGGCGGGCCCGCCACGTTGAAGATGCCCCGCAGCCCCTTCTCCAGCGCCAGCATCAGCGCCGCCACCACGTCCTCCTCCTGCAGCACATGGAAGAGCGGGTCGTACCCCAGCACCAGCGGCACGCGCCGGCCTCGGATGAAGGACGCCAGCGTGCCCGTGCCCGGCGCGCCCAGCGTGTACGGCAGCCGCAGCACCGCCGTCGTCAGCTTCGGGAAGCGCCACAGCGCCGTGGCCGCGTACAGGTCCGCCGCCACCAGGTCCGCCAGCTCTGGAATCGCCTCCAGCGCGCGCGGGGGCTCGTCCTCCGAGTGGTACAGCGGCGAGTCCGGCGCCGCCCCGTAGAACGTGTGCCGCCCCACGAAGAGAATCTGCTTCACGCCGTGCGCCGCGCAGTGGTCGAACAGCGCCTTGGTGCCGTCCAGGTTGATGCGGCCACGCTCCGCGCCCTGCACCGTGAAGGCCGTGACGGTGGCCATGTGCACCACCGCCTCCGGACGCCAGCGCCGGAACACGTCCTCCGCCGCGCGCTTGCGCACGTCGCCGCGGAACACCTCGATGCCCACCTCGCGCGCTTCCTCCCACGGGCGGATGTCGATGCCCGCCACCTGGTGCCCCGCCTCGTGCAGCCGCAGGGCCAGCTTTCGCGCGATGCCTCCGCTAATGCCCGGAATCAACACCCTCATGGCAGCAGCTTCCTCCCCGACCGCCGGCCGTGACGCTCGGCGCGGCCCCGCTCGATGAGTCCCGCGATTCGCGCCTTCACCTTCTGCACATAGCCCTCGATGACGTGGTCCTCTTCATCCCCCGTGCCCTGGAAGACGAGCGGCTCGCCGTAATGGATTTCGAGCTGCACCGGCAGGGGCAGGGGCAGCACGTACGGGGTGAGGGGCACGTATGGCACCCCCAGGAGCTTGCCCAGCGTGTACGCGTTGAACACCGTGGGGACGGCCGTGCCGCCCCCCAGGAAGGCGAACGGGACGATGGGGGAGCCCGTCTGCAGGGCCAGCCGGATGAAGCCCGTGCCGAAGTCCACCAGCGAGTAGCGCTGCGGGTAGAGCTTGGCCGTGCCCTTCGCCCCCTCGGGGAAGACGACGAGCAGCCGGTCATCCTCCAACAACCGCCTCGCATGCTCGGGCAGCCCGGTGAACTGGCCGGTGCGGCTGGCCCACAGCGAGGACACGGGGAACTTGTGGAGGAACCGTTCCACCATGCTCTGCGCCAGCCGGGGCGGCTCCATCTCCAGCATGGTGGAGGTGAGCACCATGGCGCCGTCCACCGCCACGCCGCCGGAGTGGTTGCCCACCAGCATCGCCCGGCCGCGCGGGGGGACGTGCTCGATGCCGAAGCAGCGCACCCGGAAGTAGTACCGGTACAGGGCGGCGAAGACCTGGAGCGCCTGCTTCAGGTGGCGCTTCGAGATTCCGTACGGGTCCACGCCGTACTCGTTGAACGGCAGTTCCAGCCGCTCCACCCGTGCTTCCAGTGAGTCGCTCTCGGACACGGAGCGGACCGTAGCACCCCCCGCACGAGCCCGCTGCTTTCTCGGGGCGCGTGGGGTGTGCACCGGCTCACCGTTGGGCCATACTGCCGCCCACCCCCAGCCCCCTGTTCATGACATCCAAGGACGAGCTCGCCATCGAGGTGGAAGGGCTTGTCTCGCTGGGACCGACAGGAGCCCTCCGCCATGTCCGAGCCCGTCGCGTCATCCCCGGCCTTCGTCCAGCGGCTCAACTTCCACGCCCGCGACGCCAGCAACGAGTCCGCGGCGCTCCAGGCCGCGCTCTCGCTCGGGCTGCTGGCGCACCTGCCGGAGACGGGCCTGGGCGCGCCCGTGCCGCTGGCCACCCTGGCCCGGCACGTGGGCGGCAACCTCCGTGGCGCGCGCGCCGTCATCGAGCCGCTGGTGGCGCTGGGCTTCGTCCTCTTCGAGGAGGGCCGGGGCTACTCGCTGCCGGCGACGACGGCGGGCTTCCTCCGGGATGAGGCCTTCACCGCGCGGCTTCACGAGGCACGGCGCTGGTGGCACGTGGCCGCGAAGCTGCCGGAGGCCGTGCGCACCGGCGCGGCCGTGGAATGGAACGGTGCGTCGTGGGATTTGCTCGGGTGGTACCGCGCGCTGTTCCTGGGCCCCCCGGTGCCGGCCCCGAGCCCCGAGGCCGCGGACTTCCATGACCGGCTGGCCCGCGCCTTCGCGCGCACCCAGGCCCTGGTGACGGCCGCGGAGCTGGGGCTGCTGGAGCGCCTGCTGTCCGGCCCCGTGGCGCTGGCGGAGCTGGCGCGTGGGACGGGCGCCTCCGCGGAAGGGCTGGGCGTGCTGCTGGGCGTGCTGGGCACCCTGGGCATCACCCGCTCGGAAGGCGAGGCCTGGGGCTTCACGGAGGCCGCGGGCAAGGCGCTGGACGCGCAGAGCCTGCCGTACTTCCAGCGCGCGCTGCCGGCCACCATGGCGTACTGGGAGGCCTTCGGACACCTGGACGAGGCGGTGCGCGAGCGGAAGTTCCGGTTGGACTTGAGGGACCCGGAGACGGCGCGCCGCATCTACCAGGAGAACGCGTCGCGCATCTCCAGCATCTTCGCCTCGCACCTGCGGCTGAGCCGCAAGGCGGCGGAGCTGGTGAAGTCCATGCGCTCGCTGGCGGGGGCGCGGGTGCTGGACGTGGGCACCGGCTCGGGCGTGTGGGGCGCGGCCTTCGGGCTGGCGGACCCGTCCACGCACGTCACCTTCCTGGACTCGCCGCACGTGCTGGACGCCGTGCGCCCGCACCTGGCGAAGCTGAAGCTGGAGCCGCGCTCGCGCCTGTGGGCCGGAGACTGCCTGGGCGTGGACTACGGCGAGGACACGTACGACGTCATCCTCCTGCCGCAAATCATCCCCGCGCTGCCGCCCGTGGAGCTGCCGGGCTTCTTCTCCCTGCTGGCCCGCGCGCTCAGGCCCGGGGGCGTGCTGCTCATCTCCGGCTACCTGCTCACGGACCGGCGCGACGGCCCGCTGGACGCGCTCTACTTCGCGCTGCGCCGGTACGTGTCCAACGAGGGCGACGTGCTGTCCCTCCCGGAGTTCCGAGCGCTATTGGAGCCCGTGGGCCTCACCGCCGCGCGCGCCTTCGACATGCCCATTCAACAGGTCGTCGTCGCCCACCGGGGCGATGTCCCCTGGCCCGACGCCGCCTGAAGCCCTGCTCACGCCCGGCGGGCGGACTCCTGACGCGGCACGCTGTCGGCCGGCGCGAGCCGGGTGGGAAGCGCCACCCCGGGCCGTGAGGCCAGAATCATCTCCTGCGTGGGCAGGGGAATGCAGACGGTGGAGGTGAGGCCCACGTCCGCCAGCAGGCGCCCGTACTCGGAGGCGGACAGCAGGTCGCCCTCGTTCGTCATGAAGCGCCGCAGCCCGAAGTAGAGGTGGTCCAGCGGACCGTCGCGGCGCTCGTCGAGCACGTACTCGGCGATGAGCAACACGCCATCCGGCCGCAGCGCCCGCGCCACACGAGAGAAGATGCCCGGCAGCGCCTCCGGCCGGAGCACGTTGAGCACCTGCGGCAGGATGATGACGTCGAACGCCGCGGCGCCGAAGTCCTGGGTGAACAAGTCCCCGGGCCAGAAGCGCGCCCGGTCCGCCACCTTGAGGCTCTCCGTGTTGCGGCGCACCTGCTCCAGCACCACCGCCTGGTCGAAGTAGGTGACGTGCGTCGTCGGCGTGGCCCGCGCGAAGGCCGCGCCCCACACGCCGGAGCCGGTGCCGATGTCCAGCACCGCCGCGCCCTCCAGCGGCCGCGCCTGCGCCAGCGTGGTGGCCGCCCGCCGGCTGAGCTGGAAGTGCGAGGCGAACACCGCGGTGATTTGATTCGAGTTGTCCGCGTAGAAGCGCCGGCTCACCTCCGGGTCCTTCAAGTCCAACACGAAGTGCTCGTGACGCACCGTCTCGTCCAGCCGGCCCAGCGCCTCCCAGTACTGCGCGGACACCGACAGCGAGCGCACCAGGTACGCCAGCGCCTTGCCCTCCAGCAGCTGCCGCGCCTCCGGCGACAGGCCCCAGGCGCCACCCTCCTCACGGGTGATTCCGAGCCTCGCCAGCACCTCCACCACCACGCGCAGGCCCGCCGTGGTCAGGTAAGTCGCCGCGCCCAGCTCGGGCATCGTCCGGGGCGCCGTGGCGAGCAGCTCCAGCAGGCCCAGCCGTCCCGCCGTCACGAGGAGCTGCGTGCGCGCCGCGCTCCGGGCGAAGCGGTCGAAGAAGTCCTCCGCCTCGGGCGAGGCCCCGGCGCCGGGCGCATCCAGGAAGAGCGCCCGGTAGTGGCCGAGCACGTCCCACCGCTGCCCGCCGTGCTCCACCGGCTCGCCGCGCTTCACCGCCTCGTCCAGCAGGCCCATGGGCGCCCACCAGGGCAGCTCGGCCTGGAGCCTCGCGGTGAAGGCCGCGTCGCGCAGGAAGCCCGCCGTGGTCCGCGCGAGCGCGAAGCGGCGCCCCGCGTCCTGGCCCTCCTGGACCGCCAGCCCCATGCACACCAGCAGCTCCAGCAGCGAGCGGAGGCCCCGGGGCGACGCACCCAGCGTGCGGGCCAGCGACTCCAGCGACACGGGCTCGGCGGCTCCGTCCACGGGGAGTGCGTCGAAAAGTCCCAGGCGCAGCGAGGCCTGGAGCAGCGCGGACTCGTTGGAGGCGTTGCGGGCCCAGAAGTGCAGCGACTGCGCCAGGGAGGGGCTTGGCGTCATGCCGGCAGCTTCACCGGTCCGCCGGGAGCAATCAACCCACGGAGGGTGGCTGGCTTGCCTCGTCAGGAGGGGTTCTCTATCGTCCGGGCTCCCACGTCCGGTTGAGTCAACCCCGCCCCGCTCCCCCCGGCGCGTCGGCGGTGGGCCCGCATCGCGAGGAGTCCCCGGTGACGTTGCTGTCATTCGCCCTGCAGAGCGTGCTGGCCCGGCCGCGGAGCTGGGTGGTGGCCCTGCTCGCCGCGGGCAGCGCGGCGCTGCTCACCGTGGGCGCGGCGCTCGTGGAGGGCGTCTCCGAAGGCACGCGGCGCAGCCTCATCGAGAGCGGCACGGGCCACTTCCAGCTCTACAACTCCTCCTCCGCGGGCCAGCCCGTGGTGGTGATGGACTCGGGCGGCGCGCTGGAGCTCCAGCCGCTGCCCGACTTCCCCGCCATCGAGGCGCGCCTCAAGGCCCTGGAGGGCGTGCGCGAGGTGGTGCCCATGGAGGTGGGCTTCACCTGGGTGGTGCGAGGCAACTACCTGGACGAGAAGCTGGCCACCGTCCGCCGCGTGGCGCGCGAGCCGGCCTCCGAGGCGCGGGACGCGCGGCTGGCGCGGCTCGGCGAGGACCTGGAGCGCACCCTGCGGGAGGTGGCGCGCGACGACGCCCGCCGCGCCGAGGCCTTCGCCTTCCTCGACGCGGAGGAGGCCCGCGAGGACCGGAGCGCCATGGAGGCGGTGGGCACGCCGGAGTTCTGGGAGCGCTTCCGCGCCAACCCGCTGGACACGCTGGAGTACCTGGAGAACCGCGTGGCCCGGCAGGTGGGCGAGGGGCAGACCATCGACATCGAGTACCTGGGCTCGGACCTGGAGCAGTTCGCCCGCGCCTTCCCGCGCTTCGAGCTCGTCACCGGAAGCATTCCACCGCCGGGCCAGCGCGGGCTGCTGCTGGGGCACGGCCTCTACGAGCAGGGCTTCAAGCTGCCGGTGGCGGCGCTGCTGGACCAGCTTCACCGCGAGCGGGAGCGGGGCGCCACCTTCGCCACGGACGAGTCGCTCACCACGCTGGCGGAGCGCTGCCGCGTGGAGCTGCCGGACCTGCTGTCGCGGCTCGACGTGGAGCGCTCCCAGGCCCTGGCGGGGACGCTGGCGAAGCTGCTGGGCCACCCCGGCGAGCTGGAGCCGCTCTTGCGCGAGTTCCTCACGCTGGACGACGCCAACTTCGACGCGCGCTACGAGCAGTTCCAGCGCGAGCTGGCCCCGCACCTGCCGCTGTACCGCGTGCGGCCCGGGGACACGCTGGTGCTGAGGGGCACCACCAGCGGGCTCGGCGTCGGCGCCGTGCCGGTGAAGGTGTGGGGCACCTTCCGCTTCAAGGGGCTCGGCGGGGACAGCAGCCGGGTGAACATGCTGGGGCTCATGGACCTCGTCACCGCGCGCTTCCTCGTCGGCCGGCGCACGCAGGCCGAGCTGGAGGAGGTCCGCCGCGACGTGGAGGCGCTCGGCATGGGCGGCGGTCTCGTGCCCCTGGACATGGCCCTGCAACCCGCCGCCGTCCTCGAGGAAGCGGCGCCGCCGGCTCCCGCGGGCGCGGCATCCGAGGCGCCCGTCTTCGAGAAGGAGCAGTCCTGGCCGGAGCGCTTCACCCCGGAGGAGCTGCGCGGCGGCAGCGTCCTGCAGGCGGCGGTGGTGCTGGCGCCGGACGCGGAGCCCCAGGCGGTGGCCGCGCGCATCGACGCGGTGGCGAAGGAGGCCCACCTCCCCCTGGCCACGGTGGACTGGGAGCAGGCGGGCGGAATGCTCGCGGGCACGGTGGGCATGGCGCGGGTGGTGCTGCTGGCGTTCTCCGGGCTGCTGGCGCTGTTCGTGGTGCTGGTCTCCGCGAGCACGCTGCTGGTGCTGGCGCGGGAGCGGGTGGGCGAGGTGGGGACGCTGCGCGCGGTGGGCATGCAGCGCCGGGAGGCCTTCGCCGTGCTGCTGCTGGAGGGGCTGCTGCTGGGCACGCTGGGCGCGGGCCTGGGAGCGGGGCTCGGCGTGGTGCTGCTGGAGCTGCTGGCGGGCAACGGCATCTCCATCCAGGACGAGTCCATCCAGTTCTTCATGGGAGGCACGGTGCTGATGCCGCGGCTCTCCCTGACCGCCGTGGTCGCCGTGGTGCTGGGCGTGCTCACGGTGGTGGTGACGGCGTCGCTGGCGCCCGCGTGGCGCGGCAGCGCGGTGTCGCCCATCACGGCCATGCGCAAGAGGGAGGACTGAGCCATGCCGCCTCTCTTCGGAATGGCGCTGCGCAACCTCTTCGCCCACCGCGAGCGGGCGCTGCTGCTCTTCGCCGTCGCGGCCGGCGCCAGCGCGGTGCTGGTGCTGACGATGGCGCTGTCGGCGGGCGTCGCCTCCGCGCAGCGCGCGGCCATCACCACGCTCCTCAGCGGCGAGCTCAACGTCGGCGGCTACTTCAAGGTCCACCCGGACAGCATCGCGCCGGTGATGGGAGACGCGGGCCGGGTGCGCCAGGTGGTGGCGCCGCTCGTGCCCACCGGCTGCCTGCTGCGCGAGCGCGGCCGGGGCCGGGCCACCGCGGGCCTGGGCCGGCAGCGCTTCGCGTCCTACCTGACCTCACTGGACCCGGTGGCGGAGCGCGACGGGCTCGGGGCCTTCCGCCTGGTGGACGGAGGCCTGGACGCGCTGGCCCGGCCGAGGACGGTGGCCTTGTCCGCCACGGTGGCCGAAATCCTCCAGGCGGCGAAGGGGGACCAGGTCACGCTGTACGCGGAGCCGGTGGGCACGCTCCGGCGCAACGCGCTGGACGTGGAGGTGGTGGCCATCCTGGAGAACGCGGGCCTGTTCGGCGGCTCCGCGGGCCTCCTCGTCTCCAACGGCACGCTGCGGGAGCTGGAGGGCTACCGCCCCGGCTCCGCCAGCGTGCTGCAGCTGGCGTGTGGCGGCGACACCTCGCGGCTGGGGGACCTGGACGCGCTGGGCGGCCAGTGGCGCGAGGCGCTGCGCAAGGCGGGCTTCGAGGTGCTCCCGGCCGAGCGCCAGGCCTACGGCGACAAGCTGGTGCCCATGCTGCGCGAGGGCTGGCGGGGGCAGCGGCTGGACGTCAGCACGTGGGAGGACGAGTCCTCCTTCCTGTCCTTCGTGACGGACGGCCTGGGCGCGCTGACGGTGCTGCTGGGGCTCATCGTGCTGGCCGTCGTCATCGTGGGCCTCTTCACCGCGCTGAGCGTCGCGGTGCGCGAGCGGACGCGGGAGATTGGCACCCTGCGCGCCATGGGCATGCAGCGTCCCTCCGTGGTGGCGCTGTTCATGCTGGAGGGGCTGCTGCTCGGGCTCGTGGGCTCCGCGACGGGCGCCGCCGCGGCCGTGGCGCTGTGCTCGCTGCTGCACGGCGCGGTGGCGCTGCCCGGTCCCCTCGTCAGCTTCTTCTTCAGCACCACGCTGCCGCTGGAGCCCGGCGTGGGCGCGGTGGTGCTCGCGGTGGGGCTCGTCACGGCCTCCGCGTGCCTGGCGGCGCTGGTGCCCGCCTTCCGCGCCGCCTCGTTGTCTCCCCGCTCCGCCATGGAGGCCCTGTGATGCACCTGCCCGCGTCCATCCGCCGCTTCGCCGTGCTCGCCGCGCTGCTGCCGTCCCTGGCGGGCGCGGCGGGGAACGCCACGAAGCCCGCGGCCGCCGAGAAGCCGTCCGCCCTGGAGGTGCTGCGCCGCATCGACGAGCGCCTGTCCTTCCAGAGCGACTACAAGGGCACGGTGCGCCTGCGGGAGCTGCGCAAGGACGGCACGGAGCAGCTGATGGAGGTGCAGGTCTACCGGCGCGACAAGTCGAGGGATTTGCTCATCTACATCACCAAGCCGCGCCACCTGGCCGGCGGTGGCTACCTGCGCATCGGCCGCAACCTCTGGGAGTACGAGTCCGGGACCGGCCAGTGGCAGCGCACCACCCAGCGGGGCAACATCGTCAACACCGTGTCCTGCGAGGAGGACTTCGACCGCTCGCGGCTGGTGGAGAACTACGACGCGAAGGACGAGGGCGACGAGGTCGTCAACGGCGTCTCCTTCCGGAAGCTGCACCTCACCGCGAAGCAGGGCGTGGACGTCACCTTCGCGCAGCTGCGCCTGTGGGTGGACCCGGACTTCAACATCGTCAAGCGCATCGGCTACGCCCCCTCCGGCCGCCCGCTGCGCACCGACCTCATCCGCAGCTACCAGCCCATCCAGGACCCCGTGGCCGGGAAGAAGGTGTACCCGTACAAGGAGGTGCTGGAGGTGGAGGAGGTGGCGGGCTCGCAGTACACGGTGCGCTACGACAACGTGGAACTGGCGCCGCTGAGCCCCAACATCTTCACCAAGACGTGGCTGGAGGGGCGGGTCCGCTAGGCCCGCCCCCCAGGGCCCCGCTCACCTCGCGAGCCGGGCCAGCACCTGCCGGGCGAGCTCCTCCACTCCGGGCCGCCGGAGCTGGGTGGCGTGGCTGCCCGGCAGCGTCAGCAGCTCCAGCTGCTCTCGCGGCACGTGCCGTGCCCAGCCGAACGTCTCGTCACCGAACTCGGCCAGCGTGGCCTCGCTGCGGACGATGAGCGGGCGGACGCGGCGCGGCGCCTTGACGGTCCACGCCGCGGCCTGCGGCGTCAGCACCTCGCCGAGCACCCGCCACATGTGCTTCAAGTCCCGGCCCATGAAGTGCGGGGACGCCAGGCCACTGGCGCGGGCCAGCTCCGCCACCCGCTCCCACTTCGCCTCGGGCGCGAGCGGCTCCAGCGCCTGGGCCAGCCCCGCGTCGTAAACGCCGAACACGTCCGCGATGGCCAGCAGCGGCCCCTGCGCCTGCGAGGGGATGGAGTCGCGGATGATTTCGGAGGTGAGGGTGTCCACCACGGCGACCAGCTCCACCTCTTCGCCCTCCGCCTCCAGCAGCCCGGCCACGCCCAGCGCGGGGTAGCCGCCGTACGAGAAGCCGAGCAGCCGGTATGGCCCGTGCGGCTGCACGGAGCGCACGTCCCGCGCGTACGCGGCCACGCGCGCGTCGAAGGAGGCCAGGGGCTTGTCCGGGTTCAGCGTCTCCGGCGCCTGGATGCCGAAGCAGCGGAAGCGCGGCTCCAGCAAGGGCACCAGCTCGCGGTAGTGGAAGACCTCGCCGTCTCCGCCGTGGAAGAGGAAGAAGGGCTCCGCCGTCTCGGGGAGGCCCCGGCTCGCCATGCGCACCAGGCTGGTGGCCGGCGCGCCCTCGCGGAAGTGCTCCAGCAGGGCATCCGCGGACTCCTTGAGGGTGGGGCTCTGGAAGAGGACGGCCAGGGGCACCGGGATGCCGAACTCGTCCTCCAGCCGCGCCAGCAGGCGCATGGCGATGATGGAGTCGCCGCCCAGGGCGAAGAAGTCATCCCCGACGCCCACGTCCGGGCGCCCGAGGACTTCCTGCCACAGCCGCTGCAGCGTCATCTCCAGCGAGTTGCGGTAGGGCGTCTCCAACTTCAGCTTCACGGGAGCCGCGGCCGGGGCGCTGAGCGAAGGCGGCGCGGCGGGCGCCGGCTCCAGGGCCTTCAGCGCGTGGCGGTCCACCTTGCCGTTGGCGTTGATGGGCAGCTGCTCCAGCACCACGAAGGAGGCGGGCACCATGTACGCGGGGAGCCGCGAGGCCACGTGCTCGCGCAGCGCGTCCGGGCGCACGCCGGCCGGGGCCTGCACGTAGGCGTGGAGCGCCTGCACACCCGCCGCCGATGCGTGGGCGAGGACGACGGCCTCTTCCACCTGGGGCGCGAGGCGCAGGCAATGCTCTATCTCCGACAGCTCGATGCGGAAGCCGCGAATCTTCACCTGGTGGTCCGCGCGGCCGAGGAAGCGCAGCCGGCCATCCGGCAGCAGCCGGGCCAGGTCTCCCGTCCGGTACATGCGCGCGCCGGGGCTCGCGGAGAACGGGTCCGGCATGAAGCGGTCCGCCGTCGCGTCGGGCGCGCCCAGGTAGCCGCGCGAGAGCGCCGCCCCGCCGATGTAGACGCCGCCGGGCAGGCCGGGCGGGACGGGCTCCAGGTGCTCGTCCAGCAGGTAGAAGCGCGCGCCGGGGATGGGCCGGCCGATGGGGAAGGTGGCCGCGGTGCCCAGGCCCTCCACGCCGGGGATGTCGCACGTGGCGGTGGTGATGGTGCACTCGGTGGGGCCGTAGACGTTGACCCAGGGCGCGTGCGCACCGCCCACGCGCACCCAGGCCTCGTACGTCTCGCGCTTGAGCACATCACCGCCCGGGGCGAGCAACCGCAGGCGCTCGGGGACGCGCTGGCCCAGCGTCTCCATCTGACGAATCCACTCCTCGATGTACGTGGGGGGCAGGCTGATGATGGAGATGTCCGTCTGCTCCAGATAGGGCGTCATCGTGTGCGCGGGCACGAGCCCGCTGCGCAGCACGACGGTGCCGCCCACCACCAGCGGCGGGTAGAGGTCCTCGGCCGCCGCGTCGAAGGTGAGCGGGGCGAAGTTGAGCATCCTGTCCCCGGCGCGCAGGCCGAAGCGCTGGACGATGGCGAGGTTGTGGTTCACCACCGAGCGGTGCTCCACCATGACGCCCTTGGGCTCGCCCGTGGAGCCGGAGGTGAAGACGATGTACGCGAGCTGCGCGTCGGAGACCTCGCGCGGCCCGGGCCCCAGGTCCTCCTGGGCCAGCGTCTCCGGCCGGGGCGGCACCTCCACGAAGGGCGCGAGCTCGTAGTGGTCCGCGAGGACTTCCGCGTCCACCCACAGCCGCCGGACGCCCGCGCGCTCCAGCACCGCGTGCTTGCGCGGCTCGGGCCAGCCCGCGTCCAGCGGGACGTAGGCGCCGCCCGCCTTGAGGATGCCCAGCAGCACCGCGAGCGCCTGGGCGGAGGGCTCCATGATGACGCCCACGCGCTCCTCGGCGCGCAGGCCCTGGGCCACCAGCCGGCGGGCCAGCAGGTTGGCGCGGGTGTTGAGCTCCGCGTAGCTCCACGTCGTCTCTCCATGCGCCACCGCGGGCGCGCCGGGCGTACGGCGCACCTGGGCCTCGAAGAGGGTGTGGATGCAGGTGGCCGGGGGCGCCGCGCGCGGACCTCCGTCCAGCGCGGCCAGCACCGCGGCCCGCTGCTGTCCGGACAGCAGGGCCAGGCGCGACAGCGGCGCGTCCGGGGCGCGCACCGCCGAGGCGACGAGCTGCTCGAAGGAGCGGGCCATGCGCTCGCCGGACTCAGGCGTGAAGAGGGCGCCGTCGACGGCGATGATGCCCTCCAGCGCGCCGTGCGCATCCTCGATGAGGGAGACCACCACGTCATACGCGGGGATGACGCCCCGGGCCTCCAGCTCCGACACGGCGAGCCCGTCCAGGGCCACCCGGCCAGACGCCTGCAGCATCAACAGCGCCTGGGCCAGCGGCGGCGCGGTGCGCGGGCCGTCCGGCGCCACTGCGTCCGAGATGCGCTTGAGGGGCACGTCCTGGTGAGAGGAGGCATGCGCCACCACCGCCTGGGCGCGCTGGAGGAGGCCGCGGAAGGACGGGTTGCCAGACACGTCCGTGCACAGGGGCAGGACGTTGGCGAAGTAGCCCACCATCCGCTCCGTCTCGGGCAGGGTGCGCCCGGAGAACGGTGAGGCCACCGCCACGTGGCCCTGGCCGCTGAGCCGGTGCAGCCAGCCCTGCGTGAGCGCCAGCACGGCGGTGAAGGCGGAGACACCCTCGCGCCGGGACAGCTCGCGCAGCGCGGCTCCGTCCGCGGCGGAGAGCGACACGCGCACCGGCCGCATGTTGGCGTTGAGCGCGGGAGCCCGGCGGGGGAAGTCCAGCGGCAGATCCAACACCGGAGGCACGTTCGCCAGCGCCTGCTTCCACGACGCGAGCCCTTCCTCCTCGTGGCGCGTGGGGCCCTCGCCGCGCTCCCACAGGGCCACGTCGGTGTACTGGAGCGCGGGCGGTGACAGCAGCGGGGACTGGCCGGCGAGCGCGGCACGGTACGCGGCGTCCAGCTCCGACGTGAGGGCCTGGAACCCCAGCGCGTCGATGACGAGGTGGCTGATGGACAGCACGAGCACGTGCCGGCGTCCCGCCGCCTCCAGCCGGAGCAGCTCGAAGCGGTACAGCGGGCCCGCGCCGAGGTCCAGGTGCTGGTGGTCGTACCGCGCCATGACGGCGCGCGCCGCGGCGAGGGCCTCGTCGGGCGGCAGGTGCGACAGGTCCTGGCGAGACAGCAGCGGGAGGACGGGCGGGCGGATGCGGACGAGGACGGCGTCGCGCTCCTGGAAGAACACGGTGCGCAGCGTCTCGTTGCGCTCCACCACCGCGGCGAGCGCCGCCTCGAGCGTGTCGGGCCGGAGGTCTCCCTCCAGCACCAGCCCCAGGGTGAGGACGTAGGGCGGCGCGTCCGGGAGCTGCAACGCGTACCAGAGGCGCTCCTGCACTCGCGAGGCGGGCAGCGCTTCCGGCGCCGGGCCCTTGCGCCTCACCGGCAGCTCACCGGCGCGCGGGGCCGCGGCGACGGCGCGCGCGAGCCCGGCCACGGTGGGCGCGGTGAAGAACGCGCTCAGCGGAAGCTCCACGGCGAGCGCCTGCCGGACGCGGGCCACCAGCCGCGTGGCGCTCAAGGAGTGGCCGCCCAGCGAGAAGAAGTCCGCATGGCGCGACACGGCGTCCACACCGAGCGACTCGCGGAAGAAGCGGGCCAGCAGCTCCTCCGTCGGCCCCTGGGGCGGCTCGCTCCCGGCCTCGTCGGGCGAAGGCAGCGGCAGGGGGCGCGAGGCCAGGGCCTTGCGGTCCACCTTGCCGTTGGCGTTGAGCGGGAGCGCGTCCAGCAGCGCGAGGCGCGAGGGCACCATGTACGCCGGCAGCCGCTGGCCGAGCGCCTCGCGCAGGGCGGACTCCGAAACGTGGGCGTCCACCGGCACCACCCACGCCACCAGCTCCTTGTCGCCCGGGCGGCGCTCGCGGGCCGTCACCACGCAGGCGCGCACCTGGGGCAGCGCGGCCAGCGCGGCCTCCACCTCGGCCAGCTCGATGCGCATGCCGCGCACCTTCACCTGGAAGTCCGCGCGGGTGACGAACTCCAGGCTCCCGTCGGGCAGGCGGCGTCCCAGGTCGCCCGTGCGGTACAGCCGCGCGCCCGGCTCGCGAGCGAAGGGGTCCGGCACGAAGCGCTCGGCGGTCAGCTCGGGGCGGAGGCGGTAGCCGCGGCCCACGCCGATACCGCCGATGTACAGCTCACCCACCACGCCCCGTGGCACCGGCTGCAGGGCCTCGTCCAGGACGTGCACCTCCATGCCGAGCTTGGGCCGGCCAATGGGCGTGCTGACGCCGATGGGCGGCGCATGGAGCGGGTGCAGCGTCGCGGTGTCGGAGGCCTCGGCGGGGCCGTAGGCGTTGACGAGCGTCACGCCCGGGTACCGCTCGAACCAGGCACGGCAGACGGCCGGCGGGAGCACCTCGCCGATGGTGGCCATGCACCGCAGCCGCGAGAAGGCGGGGGCGTTGCCGGCGGTGTCCTCCAGCAGGGCCTGGAGCACCGAGGGCACCAGCTCCGCGAAGGTGACACCGGAGGCGTCCAGCACGGCGGCCAGCCGCTGCGGCTCCCGGGCGACGTCCTCGGGCACCATCCGGGTGGTGGCGCCGAGCGTGAGCGCACCGAGCATCTGCCACACCGAGATGTCGAAGCTGAGCGCCGCCGTCTGCGCGATGACGTCGTCCTCGCCCAGGCCCAGCCCCGAGCACATCCCGAGGATGTGATTGAGCATGCCCCGGTGGTGGACCATCACGCCCTTGGGTGTGCCGGTGGAGCCCGAGGTGAAGAGCACGTAGGCGAGCCCGTCCGGCGACGCGCGCCCCGGCAGCGGCGCGGCGCTCTCCGCCTCCACCGCGTCGAGCGACAGCAGCGTGGGACGCAGCTCCGGGGGCACCAGGGCCAGGGCCTCCGTGACGAGCGCCTCGGCGGGACGCGTCACCAGGAGGAAGGGCGCCCGGCTCTCGGCGAGCAACCGCGCCACGCGCGCCGGAGGCAGCCGCGCGTCCAGCGGGAGGTGGGCGCCGCCGGCCGTGTGGACGGCGAGGATGGCGCGCACCAGCGCCTCGTCACGGGGGCCGAGCACGGCCACCAGCGACTCCAGTCCCACCCCCTGCGCCACGAGCCGCCGCGCGGCCCGGTTCGTCCAGGCCGCCAGGGCGCCATACGTCCACTGGCCTCCGTCGAAGGCCAGCGCGACGCGCTCCGGCGCGCGGAGGGCCTGGGCGGCGAAGACCTCGTGCACGCACGCCGCGGGAGACTCCACGGGGGCCGTGCGCGCCTCGCGCAGCGCGGCCTCTCGCTCGGCCTCCGTCAGCAGCGGCAGCCGCGACACGGGCGTCTGGGGCGACAGGAGGGCACCTTCGAGGAGCTGGAGATAGTGGGCCAGCATCCGCTCGGCGGTGGCGTCCTCGAACAGGTCGGTGCTGTGCTCCAGGGCGAGCGTGAACCCGTCCGCGTCCTCGGTGGCCTGGAGCGCCAGGTCGACCTGGCTGGTGCGGGTGTCGAGCGGGAGCTGCCGCGCCTCCAGTCCCGGGAAGGCGCGCTCCAGCGGGGCCTCCACGCGCATCAGGTCGAACATCACCTGCACGAGCGGGGGATGGCCGGGCGTCCGCTCCACCTGGAGTTCCTGCACCACGCGCTCGAAGGGAGCCGCCTGATGGGAGAAGGCCTCCAGCGTGGTGGCGCGCACCTGGGAGAGCAGGGCGGAGAAGCTCAGGTCCGGCGTGATGTGGCCGCGCAGCACCACGGTGTTCATGAACAGGCCCACCACGTCCTCGGTGGCCGGGTGGTAGCGGCCGGAGACGGGCGTGCCCACGCACAGCTCCTCCTGTCCGGAGTAGCGGTGCAGCAGCGCGACGAAGGCCGCGCACAGGGGCGTGAACGGCGTCACCTGATGCTGGCGGCACAGCGCGACGAGGGCCCGGGACAGCTCGGGGCGCAGCCGGTGGATGCGGCTGCTCGCGCCCCGGTCCCCGCGCGCCGTGGGGCGAGGCTTGTCGAGCGGTAGGGCCAGCAGCGTGGGGGCGCCCGCGAGCTGCTGCTTCCAGTATTCGAGGTGGGCCTCCTCGTGGGCCCGCACCGCCGGCGTGCGCTGCCACGCGGCCACGTCCGCGGAGTCGAGCACCACGGGCGGCAAGGCGGGCTGCCGGTGCTGGCTCAGGGCGGCGTACGCCTGGGCCAGCTCACGGGTGAGGACGTCCATGCCCACGCCGTCCACGAGGACGTGGTGCAGCACCAGCAGCAACACGTGGTGCTCGGCACCCAGCCGGAAGAGGCGGAAGCGGTACAGCGGCCCCTGCTCCAGCGAGAAGGGCCGCGTGGACTCCTCCACCAGCCGGGCCCAGGGCACCGCCGTGGTGCCGTCCGCCGCCGCGACCACCTCTTCCACATGCAGCACCTGGGAGGGGAGCGGCTCGACGCGGGGCACCGGGTGTCCCTCTTCGGAGATGAGCACCGTGCACAGCGAGGCGTGACGCTCCAGCAGCAGCCGGAGGGCCCCCTCCAGCGCCCCCACATCGAGGGCGCCACGAAGCTCCACCGCCTCGGGGATGATGTACGAGCGCAGCTCCGGCTGCAGCTGGTGGAGGAACCACAGCCGCTCCTGCGCGAAGGTGAGCAGCGCGGGCTCGTCGGCGGGGCGCGGCGTGGGCGCGGGCAGGGGAGGGACGCGAGCAAGCTGGTGCCCGGAGAGCACGCGGGCCAGCGACTCCACCGTGGGAGAAGTGAAGAGCGCCGCCAGGGGCAGCTCCACGCCGAAGGCCTGGCGCACGCGGGCCACCAACCGGGTGGCGCTCAGCGAGTGCCCTCCCAGCACGAAGAAGTCCGCGTCGCGCGACACCCGCTCCAGGCCCAGCACCTGACCGAAGAGCTGCGCGAGCAACTCCTCCACCGGGCCGCGAGGAGGCTGATGGGGGGCCTCCTCTTCGTTGGAGTCCGAGGCCACCTGCTGGAGGAGGGGAGTGAGGGCCTTGCGGTCCACCTTGCCGCTGGTGGTGGTGGGCAGCGCGTCCAGCACCTGGAAGCGCGAGGGCACCATGGCCTCGGGGAGTACCGCGGCCAGCGACCTGCGCAGTGTCCGGAGCTCGGGAGCGGAAGGCTCTAGCACGAGGAAGGCCACCAGCTCCATGTCCCGCGCGCCCTGCCGGGCCAGGACCGCCGCCTGACGCACGCCGGAGAGGCGCAGCAGCGCGGCCTCGATTTCCTCCAGCTCCACGCGCACGCCGCGCACCTTGAGCTGGAAGTCGGCGCGGCCCAGGAAGTTGAGGGTGCCCTCCTCGCTCCAGCGCGCCCGGTCGCCGGTGCGGTAGAGGCGGCCACCGGGTTCGTCGCTGAAGGGGTCCGGGATGAAGCGCTCGGCCGTCAGGTCCGGGCGGCCCCTGTAGCCCCGGGCCAGCCCGGCGCCGCCAATGAACACCTCGCCGGGCACGCCCACCGGCAGCGGCTGGAGCAGCTCGTCCAGGACGTAGAGCTGGCACCGGGGCATGGGTCGGCCCAGGGAGACCGGGCGGGTGG
>NZ_JABBJJ010000157.1 GCF_012933655.1 Pyxidicoccus fallax
GCGGGGGGCCGCGCATGAGGTGGGGTTCATATCGCATCCCGGGGGCGTCGCCCGGGTGACACCGACCCCTCGGGTCAGGTCAGGAATCCGCCGCTACGGGCGTACTAAATAGGAACCATGCCCTTTGACCCCCGTGAGGTAGAGCCGAAGTGGCAGGCGCGCTGGCGCGAGGCCCGCCTGCATCGAACGACGTTCGACCCGAAGAAGCCCAAGTTCTACGCGCTCGACATGTTCCCGTACCCTTCCGGAGCGGGGCTACACGTCGGGCACTGCGAGGGCTACACGGCCACGGACGTGCTCACGCGGTGGAAGCGGATGCAGGGCTGGAACGTGCTCCACCCCATGGGCTGGGACGCCTTCGGCCTGCCCGCCGAGAACTACGCCATCAAGACGGGCATCCACCCGCGCGTCACCACCGAGCAGGCCATCTCCAACTTCCGCCGGCAGATTGACTCGGTGGGCTTCGCCTACGACTGGGAGCGCGAGGTCAACACCACCGACCCGCGCTACTACAAGTGGACCCAGTGGATCTTCCTCCAGCTGTTCAAGAAGGGCCTCGCCTACGAAAGCGTGATGCCCATCAACTGGTGCCCGTCCTGCAAGACGGGCCTCGCCAACGAGGAGGCTGCTGGCGGACGGTGTGACCGCTGCGGCACCCAGGTGGAGCGCAAGGACTTGCGCCAGTGGATGCTGCGCATCACCGCGTACGCGGACCGCCTGCTGGAGGACCTGGTCGATGTGGACTGGCCCGAGTCCACGCTGGCCATGCAGCGCAACTGGATTGGCCGCTCCGAGGGCGCCGAGGTGGTCTTCCGCGTGGCGGACGGCCCGGCGGCGGGCGCGGAGATTCGCGTGTTCACCACCCGCCCGGACACGCTGCACGGGGCCACGTACCTGGTGCTCTCGCCCGAGCACGCGCTCGTCGAGCCCCTGACGACGCCGGAGCAGCGCACCTCGGTGACGGACTACCAGGCCGCCGCGCGCCTCAAGAGCGACCTGGAGCGCACCGAGCTGGCGAAGGACAAGACGGGCGCCTTCACGGGCAGCCACGCCATCAATCCCATCAACGGCGAGCGCGTCCCCATCTGGATCGCCGACTACGTCCTGGCCACCTACGGCACCGGCGCCATCATGGCCGTGCCCGCGCACGACCAGAGAGACCATGACTTCGCCGTGAAGTTCCGGCTGCCCATCCGTCAAGTGGTACGCCCGGCGGACGGCTCCGAGCCCGAGTCCGGCAAGGCCTTCACGGAGGCCGGCGTCGCGGTGAACTCGGGCGAGCTGGACGGCCTGCCCACCGCCGAGGTGAAGCAGCGGGTGGCGGCCACGCTGGAGGCAAAAGGCCAGGGCCGCCGCACGGTGAGCTACCGCCTGCGCGACTGGATTTTCTCGCGCCAGCGCTACTGGGGCGAGCCCATCCCCATCATCCACTGCGCGAAGTGCGGCGCGGTGCCCGTGCCCGAGGACCAGCTCCCCGTCACCCTGCCCGAGGTGGAGCGCTACGAGCCCTCCGGCACCGGCGAGTCCCCGCTGGCCACCATCCCCGAGTGGCTGAACACGCACTGCCCCCAGTGTGGAGGCCCGGGCCGCCGCGAGACGAACACCATGCCGCAGTGGGCCGGCTCGTGCTGGTACTACCTGCGCTACCTCGACCCGACCAACGACAAGGAGCCCTGGTCGAAAGAAGCCGAGCGGCAGTGGATGAACGTGGACCTGTACGTGGGCGGCGCCGAGCACGCGGTGCTGCACCTGCTGTACTCGCGCTTCTGGCACAAGGTGCTCTTCGACCTGGGCCACGTCACCACGAAGGAGCCCTTCAAGAAGCTGCGCCACCAGGGCACGGTGCTGGCGTACACGTACCAGGACGCGACGGCCCACTACCACGAGCTGTCCGAGGTGGAGCTGCGTGGCGAGGACGCCTTCCTGCGCGCCACCGGCGAGAAGCTGAGCGTCCAGGTCGAGAAGATGGCGAAGTCCAAGCTCAACGGCGTGAACCCGGACACCGTGGTGGCCGAGCACGGCGCGGACGTGCTGCGCCTGTATGAACTCTTCATGGGCGAGTTCGAGCTGTCCAAGCCCTGGGACCCGCGCGCCATCGAGGGCTGCGGCCGCTTCCTGCGCCGCGTCTGGCGGCTCGTCGAGGAGCACGCGACGGCGAGCGCTCCCGAGGGGGACCCGCACCAGCGGCTGCGCCACAAGACGATTCAGCGCGTGACGGCGGACCTGGAGCGCCTCCAGTTCAACACCGCCATCGCCGCGCTGATGACCTTCACCAACGAGCTGACGTCGAAGGGCGGCACCCGCGAGGACCTCGTCACGCTGGTGAAGCTGGTGGGCCCCTTCGCGCCGCACCTGGGTGACGAGGCGTGGGAGCGGCTCGGCGGCAAGGGCTTCCTGCTGGAGCAGGCGTGGCCCGTGTTCGACGTGGCGCTCACGGTGGACGCGGTGGTGACGTACGCCGTCCAGGTGAACGGCAAGCTGCGCGGCAACCTGGAGGTGGAGCGCGGCACGCCGGAGGCCACCGTGCGAGAGCAGGCCCTGGCGCTGCCCAACGTCGTCCGGCAGCTGGAGGGCGGGAAGACGGTGGCCAAGGTCATCGTCGTGCCGGACAAGATCGTCAACATCGTGGTGCGGTAGCGCCGCGCTGAGGGCTGGCCTCCAAGGGAGGGGGCCAAAGCCCGCCTACTGGATGCGACGGTCGCCGCTGAAGTCCTGTCGGGGCCGGTGCTGCGAGGGAGGGGCCTGCCCGTTATCCGCTGAAGACATGACCTTTCCCTCGCGCTACGTCGGATTGACCGAGGCCCGTGCCCGCCATGGCGAGCGGGTGGACCGGCTTGGCCGCTTCCTCACACGGGGAGACCCGCTCGCCGACGCGGCCGTGGCCGCCCTCGCGGAACGTGGGCCACGAGCGCGCGAGCAAGCCATCCAGGCGGCGCTGCATGGCCCGTCGGAGGGAGTGCCCGAGGCACTGGCCGCGCTGGTGGCGCACTGCTCGGACGTGCCCTTCTGGGTGGACTTCGAGCGGGCGGCGCGAGGCGGCGCGGTGTGCATGAGGGCCGGAGTGCTGTCCGGCATGGTGTTGGGGCTCAAGTCGCTGGTGGGCGGCTACTGCTCTCCCGCCGGCAACAAGCCGCTCATCTTCAGCGGACGCCTGCAGGAGACGGCGGCCCGGCGCCTCGCGGAGACCGGCCGCTTCGTCCAGGCCGTGTGCGAGCGGGACGGAATGCGCCCGGGGCACGAGGGCTGGCGCACCAGCGTGCGCGTGCGGCTCATGCATGCCCAGGTGCGCCACCTGCTGTCCAAGGACCCGCGCTGGAAGGCGGAGGACTGGGGCACTCCCATCAACCAGGTGGACATGGCCGGCACGGTGCTGCTCTTCAGCCACGTGCTGGCCCAGGGGCTCCAGCAGCTCGGCGTCACGCTGTCGCGAGACGAGCGCGAGGATCTGCTGCACCTGTGGCGCCACGTGGGCCGTGTCCTCGGCACCGAGGAGGAGCTGCTCTCCACCAGCGAGCACGAGGCCGAGGTGCTCTGGGGGCTCATCACCATGACCCAGGCGCCGCCCGACGAGGACAGCCGGACGCTGGCCCGCGCTCTCCTGGAGAGCCCCCTGCGCGATGCGAAGACGCGCTCCGAGCGGCTCGCGACCGAGCGCTTCGTCTCCATCACCTACGCGCTCAGCCGCTATCTCATCGGCGACACGTACGCGGATGCGCTCGGCTATCCCAAGAGCCGCTGGCGCTTCGCGCTGCCCGCCGTGCGCGCCCTCATCGTCAGCGGGGACCGCGTGCTGCGCGGCCTGCCCGGAACCGAGGGCGTGACGCTCGCCGCGGGCATGGCCTACTGGCAGCACTCCATCCAGGCGGGACTGGCGGGCGCGAGCGCCACCTTCCCGCTCCCCGAGGCCCTTCGAGGCGCGGACCCGCGGTCCTGATGCCGTGCTAGCCTGCGGCCTCCGATGCCTCGTCTTCTCGCCCCCTCCCAGGGCTGGCTGTTCGGCCCGGGAGTGGACCTGACCGTCTTCGCCGGCAGCGCGCTCGTCTCCGTGCTCTTCGTGCTCGCCGCGCCCTGGCTGGGCGCGGTGGGAGACACTCCGCTGTGGGCCTGGGTCCTCTTCGTCGTCTGCGTGGACGTGGCCCACGTCTGGTCCACGCTGTTCCGCACCTACCTGGACGCGGACGAATTGCGCCGCCGGCCCGGGCTCTACCTGGGCGCGCCGCTCGCCGCCTACGTCGCGGGCGTGGCCGCGTACCTCGTATCCCCCGGGGCCTTCTGGACGCTGTTCGCGTACGTGGCCCTCACCCACTTCGTCCGCCAGCAGTACGGCTGGGTGGCCCTCTACGGCCGCAAGGCCCGCGCCTCCGCCCTGGAGCGCCGCCTGGACGCCGCCGCCATCTACGCCGCCACCCTGGGGCCCGTCGTCTGGTGGCACGCCAACCTCCCCCGGAGCTTCTGGTGGTTCGTGGAGGGCGACTTCCTCGCGGGCCTGCCCCGGGAGGCGGGCACGGTGGCGCTGGCCGTCCATGCCGCCGTCCTCGTGGCCTGGGCCGGCTTCCAGGCCGTGCGCGTGGCCCGGGGGGAGGGCGTGCAGGCAGGCAAGGTGCTGCTCGTGGCCGCCACCTGGGTGGCGTGGTTCGGCGGCATCGTCGTGGCGCGCGATGACTTCGCCTTCACGGTGCTGAACGTCCTGCTTCACGGCGTGCCCTACTTCGCGCTGCTGTTCCGCTACGCCCGGGGGCGGCGCGCGGAAGGGGGCTATGGCGTGGGCGGCACCCTCCTGCGGGCGGGGCTGCCGGGCTTCGTGCTCTTCCTGGTGGCGCTGGCCCTGGCGGAGGAGCTGCTCTGGGATTGGCTCATCTGGCACGAGCGCTCCACCCTCTTCGGGCCCAGCTCATTGGAGCTGCCGGCGGATCTGCTCGCGCTCGTGGTGCCGCTGCTGGCGCTGCCGCAGGCCACGCACTACGTCCTGGACGCCTTCGTGTGGAAGCCCGGCCGCGAGCCGACGCTCCTGTCCCGGCTGGGCTGGGGCCCTCCGGGCGGACCCGAGGGTCCACCAGACAGCAGGCTGCCCGTTTCAACGATGGCCATTCCAGGAGGGAATGAATAAGCGTGAAGAGCCTATGTCCCGACTCCTGCTCGTCTCGAATCGCCTCCCTGTCACCGTCAAGGCGGACAAGGACGGCGTCACCGTGGTCCGCAGCATGGGAGGGCTGGCCACCGGCCTGAGCCGCCCGCATGAGCGCTCCGGTGGCGTCTGGGTTGGCTGGCCGGGAGATGTGTCCCGCCTGACGGACGCCCAGCGCGCCCAGGTGGAGTCCCAGCTCGCCAACCTGCGCTGTGTGCCGCTGTACCTCAGCGCCAGCGAGGTGAACCGCTACTACGAGGGCTATTCCAACCGGGTCCTCTGGCCGCTCTGCCACTACATGCTGGACCGCATCCCCCGGCAGGACCGGGACTGGGAGGTCTACCGCAAGGTCAACGAGCGCTTCGCCGACCTGGTGGCCCAGCAGTACCGGCCCGGGGACACCATCTGGGTGCACGACTACCAGCTCATGCTGGTGCCCGGAATGCTCCGCCAGCGCCTGCCCGAGGCGCGCATCGGCTACTTCCACCACATTCCCTTCCCGTCGTCGGAAATCTTCAGCACGCTGCCCCGCCGCCAGGAGCTGCTCAAGGGCCTGCTGGGCGCGGACCTCATCGGCTTCCACACGGTGAGCTACGTGCGGCACTTCTCCGGCGCGCTGCTGCGCCACCTGGGGCCGGACACGGACATCGACCGCATCATCTGGGAGGGCCGCCAGGTGCGCGTGGGCGCCTTCCCCATGGGCATCGACGCCACGGCCTTCGAGACGCTCGCGAACGACCCGGGCGTGCTGGAGGAGGTGGCCACCATCCGCGGCAAGGCCGAGGGCCAGCGCATCCTCCTGGGCATCGACCGGCTGGACTACACCAAGGGCATTCCCCGCCGGCTCCTGGCGGTGCAGCGCGTGCTGGAGCGCGAGCCCGCCTGGCGCGGGCGCCTGCGCTTCGTCCAGGTGGCGGTGCCCAGCCGCACCCAGGTGGAGGCGTACGCCGCCTACCGCGAGACGGTGGACGAGCTGGTGGGGCGCATCAACGGCCTGTACGGCGGCGTCCACAACGTGCCCGTGCACTACCTCTACCGCTCCTTCAACGAGCGGCAGCTCGTGGCGCTGTACCGGGCCGCGGACGTCATGCTCGTCACCCCGGTGCGCGACGGCATGAACCTGGTGGCCAAGGAGTTCTGCGCGGCGCGCCCGGACGAGGACGGCGTGCTGGTGCTCAGCGAGTTCGCCGGCGCCGCCGCGGAGATGAGCAGCGCGCTCATCGTCAACGCCTTCGACGTGGAGGCCATGGCGGACGCGATTGAAGAGGCGCTGGAGATGTCCGAGGACGAGCGCCGCAAGCGGATGCGGGCCCTGCGCGTCCAGGTGAAGGAACAGGACGTCCACTGGTGGACGTCCTCCTTCCTCACGCGGCTGGAGGGACTGCCCGCCGTGGCGGAGCAGAAGACGGCGGGCGGCCCGGAGGTGCTGGAGCGGATGAAGGCGGCACCCCGGCTGCATCTGCTACTGGACTACGACGGTACCCTGGTGGGCTTCGCCCCCCGGCCGGAGCTGGCCGCGCCCGACGATGCCCTGCGGGAGCTCCTGGCGAAGCTGCTGGCGCGGCCGAACACGTCCCTGAGCATCGTCAGCGGCCGGCCCCGGGAGACGCTGGAGGAGTGGTTCGGAGCGCTGCCCATCGGCCTGCACGCGGAGCACGGCCTGTGGTCGCGCACGCGCCCGGGCCAGCAGTGGCGGATGCTGGACGGGGTGTCCTTCGACTGGAAGGGGCCCGTGCGGCGGGTGCTGGACGCCTTCTCCGCGCGGGTGCCGGGCTCGTTCGTGGAGGAGAAGACGGCGTCCCTGGCCTGGCACTACCGGCTGGTGGACCCGGAGTTCGGCGCCCTCCAGGCGCGCGAATTGCGCCTGCACCTGGCCGAGCTGTTCGGGGACCAGCCGCTGGACATCCTCCCCGGCGACAGGGTGGTGGAGGTGCGGCCGAAGGGCGTGCACAAGGGCCGCGTGGTGGGCGAGGCCACGGCGGGATTGCCTCCGGGCACGCTGGTGGTGGCCATGGGCGATGACCGCACGGACGAGGACCTCTTCGCGTCCGTTCCCGAGGGTGGGCTCACGATTCACGCGGGCAACAAGCCCACGCGCGCGGCCTACCGCGTCAACGGGCCGGGCGAGGTGCGCAAGCTCCTGGGCGGGCTCCTCGCCCAGGCCTGACTTCCGCCATTCAGTGACAGCTCCGTGAGGGGACGGTGTTCCCCTCCCGCGGCCGGAGCCGGCGGCCGTCCCTCACTGGAGATGGAACATGGCTGTCCTCAACCGTGGTCTGCGGGTTGGCATGGCGTTGCTCGCGAGCTTCCTGAATCCCGCCTGTGGGCCGGAGGCGCCAGAGCGGGAGGTGGGCGGATTGGACGTGGGCGAGGCGGACCTGGAGGTCGGACACTCGCCGCTGCCGCCCCTGAATCGCGAGGCGCTGCGGCAGGCCATCGCGAACCTGCCGGACGCGGACATCACGGGCGCCATGGTCCGCGTGAGCGGGCCGGGGAGCCACTGGCTCGGGATGTCCGGGGTGTCGGACGTCGTCACCGGGGCGCCGGTGAATCCCAACGGCCGCTTCCGCATCGGCAGCATCACCAAGATGTTCACCGCCACCGTCGTGCTGCAGCTCGCCGCCGAGCGCCGCGTGGACCTGGACCGGCCCGTCCAGCACTACCTGCCGGGGCTGCTGCCCGCCGGTGTCTTCAAGCCCATCACCGTGCGGCAGGTGCTCAATCACACCCATGGACTCAATGGCGTGCCGGTGCCGCAGAAGGAGTGGGAGTGGTTCCGCGAGAACCGGTTCCGCCGCTACCGGCCCCTGGAGCTGGTCAACCTCGCGCTCGCGCAGGGGCCCCGCTTCGACCCCGGAGAGCAACAGGACTACGGCAACATCGGCTACCTCATCGCGGGGCTGCTCATCGAGAAGGTCACCGGGAACCCGTACGGGCACGAGGTGCGCGAGCGCATCCTGCGTCCCCTGGGCCTGCGGGACACGTCGGTGCCGGGGAACGAGGTGGACATCGACGGGCCTCATGCGCGCGGCTACCAGGTCGTCGACCGTGACGAGACGGGGTGCCCGGCGGGCGCCATCGATTACCAGGGGCAGTGCCTCATCGACGTCACCGAGGCCAGCCAGTCCGTGCCCTGGGCGGCGGGGGAGATGATCTCCACCCTGTCCGACGTGGACCGCTTCATCGTCGCGCTCTTCGCGGGGCGGCTGCTGCCTCGCGCGCAGATGGAGGAGCTGTTCACCGTTCCGGACCTGCCCAGCGTGGATGGGGGCCGGGCCAACTACAGCGCGGGGCTCGCGCGCTTCGTCATCAACGGCGTCACCGTCTGGGGCAAGAGCGGAGACCGCCACGGCTACAACAACGGAGTGGGGGCCACGCGAGACCTGCGGCGGCGCCTCGTCTTCTCCGTCAACACGCTGCGGATGGGGCAGTTGCAGCAGCCCGCGGTCGCCGGCCGCATCATCGTGGCGGCGATGGGCGGAGCGCCCGAGGAGGGACGGGTCGCCGGAAGCCGGAGATCGGAGCCGTAGGGAAGGGGCGCCGCCGCGGGTGGAGCGCATCCACCCGCGGCGGCGCGCCGTCGGAACTACGGAGTCGCGGACGCGGTGCGGTTGCCGGGAGCCTGGATGAGCACCCGGCGCATGAAGGCGCGGTCCACGCGGCCGAGGAACTCGCGGAACGCGGCGTAGTCCTCCGCCTTCACGCGCGCGGCGGTGAGGGCCATGTCACCCTCGGCCACCAGCTTGCCGCCCTCCACCCGGTAGCGCAGCTTCACGTAGCCGAACGGGGTGGTTTCCTCCACCGCCTGCGGCAGCTCCGCCACCGTCCACCCGGCGGGCAGCGTGTAGCGCAGCGTGAAGCTGTTGAGCCACGGGCCCTGCATCTGCAGGTCGAAGCGGCGCTCGGCCAGCGACGCGTACGCCTGCTGGTACGTGCGGCCCGTGCCGAAGGGCAGGAAGCGCATGGCGCCCGGCATCACCTCGGCGTAGCGCGGAATGCCCATCTTGAAGTCCAGCGCCACGTCGTCGTCCAGCCGCGTGGTGTCGCTCAGCTTCACCTCGCGCACCGTCAGGCCGGGGAAGCTCTGCGCCCAGGCGCGCTCGAAGGTGGACTTGCGCGTGGCCTCCGGCCGGTACGCCCGGCGGTAGTCCGGCGCCGTCTGGCCGCTCACCGTGCTGGAGCCCGAAACCTCCGCGCTGCCGTCCGCGCGCAGGTCCACGTCCAGCGTCAGCTTCGTGGCGTTGTCCTCGGCCTTCGCCTCCGGCGTGGTGAGGAAGGTGCTCTGGCCGTCCGGCTCCACCACCAGCACGTTGGCCACCCGGTCCGCGCTGGGCAGCTCCTTGGCGCCGTGGAACTCCGCCGTGCCGTCCAGGTACAGGTCGTACTTCGGCACGTAGGCGATGGCGTGGTTGAAGGCCGCGAGGCTCGCCGGCTCCTCGCCGATGGCGCCCAGGTTGCGCATGCGCAGCAGCACCAGCCGGCTGTCCACGCCCGCCACGCGCAGCATGGAGTGGATGAGGCTCGCCTTGTCCTTGCAGTCACCGAAGCGGCGCGCCAGCACCCGGTCCACCCGGTACGGCTTGAAGCCATGGATGCCGAACTCCAGCGCCACGTAGCGCGTGTTCGTCACCACGAAGTTGTAGATGGCGCGCACCACCGCCAGCTCGTCCTTGCGGTCCACGCCCTTGAGCACCTGGTCCACCGTCTGGCGCAGCTCCGCGTTGGGCTGGAGCTGATCCCGCACGAGGCCCCACCAGTAGCGGCCCACCTGGTCCCACGTCTTGTACGTGGACACGTGGAGGTTCTGCGCCACCTCGGCCCAGCCCGGCATGCCCGGCTCCGGGACCACCTTGGCCACGTGCCTGGCGTTCCACTTGTAGAGCACGCGCCCGCCGTCCAGGTTCTCCTGCTCGCTCTGCACGCCGTTGAGCTTGCTCTTGTTCCAGTAGAGGGGCCGCTCCTTCGGCATGTCCACGAGGTACTGGAAGCGCACCTTCGGGTAGACGCCCTGCACGCTCTCCACGTCACCCCAGTAGTCGGACAGGAGGTTCTCCTGCGCGGTGTCGTCCAGCCGGTACGTCAGCTCCAGCGTGTCGCCGGCGGCCAGCGAGGGGAAGGACAGCACCTTGGCGCGGGCGTCGTAGTACATGCCCGTCCACGGCTCGTTGATGTTGCGGTCGCTCTCCCCGTAGCTCTCCACCACGGAGCCGTCCGCCTTCACCACGCGGGCCTTCAGCACGCGCACTTCCTGGCGGTCCGGCGAGTAGGTGACGGGCATGGTGCGGAACGCGTCCACGCCGCGCTGGTTGAGCACCTTCACCGCCATCTGGTGCAGCCGGCTGGACAGGCCGCTCTTCTGGACGCGCACGTAGGTGCTGTCGACGAGGTACACGGCGTCCTCGTGGACGTAGGCCTCGGCCTCCCTGGCCACGCCCTTGGCGTCCACCAGGTACTGCAGGCCGGCGCCCGTCGTCTCCCCCTTGAGGGCGCGCAGCGCTTCCTTCAGGCCGGGGTTCTGCGGGCGCAGCGCCAGCGAGCGCTCGAAGGCGGCCAGCGCCGGCTCGCGGCGGCCGGCGGCCAGGAGGGCGCGGCCCTCGCGCTCGTACACCTCGGGCTCGTCCGGGGACAGCGCGCGGGCGTCGGCGAAGAGGGCTACCGCCTCCTCCACCGCGCCGTTGTTGGCCTTCAGCTCGGCCAGCCGCACGCGGGCGCCGTTGTCGAAGGGGTTGAGGGTGACGAGCTGCGTGTACTCACGCTGGGCGGCTTCCACCTGGCCGGCGTCCGCCAGCATGGAGGCGAGCCCCCGGCGCGTGCCGCTGTCGTCGAAGCGCAGCGCCAGCACCACGCGCATGCGGTCCATGGCCTCGCGGTTGCGGCCCACCTGACGGGACGCCTGCGCGGCGGCGCGCACCGCGCGGGGCACGCGGGGCTGGCGGCGGAAGGCCTCCTCCACCTGCGCGTGGGCGGCCGGACGCTCACCCAGCGCCTCCAGCGCGCGGGCCAGCATCAGCCGGGCGTTCACCGAGTCCGGGTCCTTCGCCAGCACGGGGTTGACCAGGTCCGGCACGCGCTCGGGGTGGCCGCGGTCCAGCTCGTGGTCGGCCAGGGCCACGCGGGCCTCGGCGGAAGCAGGGTCCGCCTTCAGCGCGGCCTCCAGGAAGCGGCGGCGCTCGTTGAGGTCGTCGCGCTGCTCGCGGGCGGCGAGCAGCTGCAGGGCCGCGTTCTGCGGGGCGGCCTCGGCCGCGCGCGTGGCCTCCACGGTGGCGGTGTGCTCGCGCTCGTCATAGGCGCGGAAGAAGCCCAGCACGCGGGCGTAGTCGCCGCGCAGCTCGGCGTCGTTGGGGTTCTTCTCCACCTGGGCGCGCAGCGCGGAGGTGAGGGTGGGCAGCGGCTGGGGCGCGGGGGCGGCGCCGCGCTCCAGGGCGGGCGCCTTCGCGGGCAGCGACGCGCGCACGGAGGGCGACTCGTGGCGCAGGTAGAAGCCCAGCGGCCCGGACTCCTGGCACACCTTGATGAGCACGCGGTTGAGGCCCTTGCGCAGCTTCACGGACACGCGGGACTGGTCCGGGCGCGGCAGGTTGTAGCGGTCCTCCTTCGCGGCGAGCTGCCCGTTCACCCACAGGCGGAAGCCGCCCGAGGTGCCCACGCCCATGGCCACGCGCGTCTCCTGCGGCGCCTCCAGCCAGGTGAGGGCGTAGGCCACCGCCTCGCGGTTGGGGCGCACCGCGGTGGACAGGTCCACGTAGCCGTCGGCCGGCTGCGCGGTCAGCTTGCGCCAGGACACCTCGCGGCCCTTGGCGCCCGCGAAGGTGGCGGACAGGTCCAGGTTGGCCGCCTCGGGACCGAAGTCCGTGTCACACCCGGCCTTGCCCTCGTTCTCGAAGCCGCCGACGACGTAGTAGTCGCCAACGAAGCCCAGCCACTGGCGCACCTCGTTGGCGCGCACCAGCCGGCCGCGGGCGCGCTCGGTGTCCAGCAGCAGCATCTGCGCGGTGGCGCGCGTGTTCGGGTCCGACGTGCGCCGCGACGCCACCTGGGCATAGGTGCTGAGCAGCGGCGTCAGGTCCTCCACGTCGTCCACCAGGTCGTGCAGCCGCAGCAGCATGGCGGCGCCCCGGGGGGAAGAGGCCTGCTTCAGCGCCTCGGCCGCGTACACGCGGGCCGTTTCGTCCGCCGCCGGCCTCGCCTGGGCCCAGAGCGGGCAGGTGAGCACGAAAACCGCGGCAAGCCATGTGAAGCGGGACATCCGTTCTCCTCGTTGACGTCTACGGTAGGGGCACCGAGCCCTGGGCAGGGGCGCCGACGCCGATGAACAGGTGACCCCTTCGGGGCCTTCCCCTGCATGTGGCCCCGGGCGGCGGGCAGGCAACCGAAAACGTCACGCAGCGTACAGCAGGAGACGACGTAGGAGCGAGTGTGTGTCAGCTCCGGTGTGACGGCCCGGAGCCGGACACGAGCTTCAGGGCGGTGTGGAGCTGGGGCTCGGAGAGGACGCGCTCCACGTCCATCAGGAGGACGAGCCCCTCGCCGTGCCGGCCCATGCCCACCAGGAAGTCCACCGGGACGGCGGCGCCGAAGGAGGGCGCGGGCACCACGTCGCGAGAGGACAGCTCCAGGGGGCCACCCACGCCATCCACCGCGAGGCCCAGCCGCAGCGGCTCGCCACAGCACTGGACCTGGGCCACCACCACGGTGGGCCGCGCCTTCACCGTGCGCAGCGCCTGGCCCAGCAGGCGGGACAGGTCCACCACCGGCACGGGGTGGCCTTCCTGGACGAGCACCCCGCGCACGTGGGGCGGCGCGTCGCGCACCGGCTCCACGTGCGCCTCGGGTACCACCTCGGCCACGCGCGCGGAGGGCGCGGCGTAGTGCTCTCCGCCCACGACGAAGTGAAGGTACGGCTCGGCTCTCACCTGGGTGCCGGCGTTCATCATGATGTCGATTCTGAGAAGGCTTCCGCTGAATCCTGAATCAGGTGGCGGAAGGGGTACCGCTTCACCGATGGAATGACAAGCATTCACGGCGCGCCTCGTCCCGGGGACGAAGCGCTTCAGGACGCGGGGCGGGAGAAGCGCGGCGTGTAGCGCATGAAGCGCTCGGAAAAGCCGCAATGGCCGCAACTCAGTTGCACCTTGAGTTCACCGCCGTGCTGGAAGCTGGCGGCCCGCACCGTCTCGAGGATTTCCGGTGTCATCACGCCACGGCACTTCTCGCAGGTGGCCACGGTGGGCTGGAAGCGGGCGTTGCGGACGACGATGACGTCCTCGCAGGGCGCGCACCACCACACGTCGAAGTCACCGGTGCCCAGGTGCTCCTCGCGCCGCTGGCCCTCCTCCAGCCAGTAGTCGTCGTCCTCCTCGGCGAGCTTCACGCGCGTCTTGCCGCACTTCGCGCAGGCATTCGGAGAGGGCGGCAGGCCGCGACGGACGAAGCGGAAGCCGAGGAACGCGGCGAGGGCCAGCAGCCCGCCGCCCAGGACGTAGAGCATGGCGCCACGGTAGCCCCGCCCGGGAGCGCGAGAAAGCACCGCCGGTACGACCAGGAAAATCACGCTCCCGCGTATCCAGCTCGAGGGCGCACGAAGAGGGTGGAGCCGAACATCCGCGCTCTCACGAAGAGAGATGCCGCGGCAGTCATTCGCCGTGGCGGCCACCTCGCGAGTCTGTCGGGGGACGGACTCGCGGGGTGGCGTTTTCTCGGCGCTGACGTCAGCGCGTCCGCGTCGGCGCGGGCACGCCGGGAGGGGCGCGCAGGAAGGACTGCACGCCCTGCCGGTGGAGGCGGTCCGACTCGGTGCACAGCTGGATGGACTCACGGGCGCGGGCCAGGGCACGCGGCGCGTTCTCCAGCTTCGCCACGCGCGGGCCGAGGAAGGACTCCACCTCCGCGAGCTGCTGCTCCCCGCAGAGGTTGCCCACCAGCCCGATGAACCAGGCCAGCTCGTCGGAGCGGAGCTTCTGCGCGAGCGCGTCGAAGTGCTCGCGGTAGAAGGCCCAGGCCAGCTCGCGCGTCTCGGGCATGGAGAAGGCGCCGATGAGCAGGGGCCGCGTGTCGCGGATGTCCAGCTCGTTGCCCACCACCAGGGCGAGCGCCTCGCGCACCAGCGCCGGCTCCCGGAAGTTGGAGATGGCGGCAATCAGCCGGGCGCGCTCGTTGCGGTCCTCCGCCTTGCGCGCCCCCGCGAGCAGGGCGTCGAAGAGGGCCCGGTCGCCGTTGCGCGCCGCCACGCCCAGCACCAGGGGCACCGCCTCCGGATTCACCGCCTTGCGGTCCGCGAGCCACGCCCGCGCGAGCCGGCTCGCCTCGCGCACGAGGGTGGGGTCCTCGCCAGTCAAGGTCGACAGCTCCAAGAGCCGCGAGCGCGTCTGCTTCAGGTCGTCGCTGTCACCCGGCTTCGGCTCCCAGCCCAGCTCGCGGGCGCGGGGGCCGTACACCTCGCCCACCCACTTGCGGTAGCGCGCGCGGTCGGCCGCGGACAGCCTGTCCTCGTTCACCCACTGGAGGAGCTGGGCCCCGCGCTGGACGATGGTGCGGTCCTTGTCGGCGGCGGTGGTGGGCACGAGCTTCAGCGCCTCGCCCAGCGGCAGGTCGCCCTTGCGCACCGCGCCCTCCACGTCCGCCAGCACGGACAGGCGCTCCTCCACCGTCAGCATCCCGGGCGGCGCGGCCAGCACCTGGGCGAGCTGCTCGCGCGTGTAGCCGGAGCGGTAGTAGCCGGCGCCGTCCGCGTTGAGCAGCACCCACGACGGGCAGTCCCGCATGGGCAGCGACAGCTCGCCGGTGGCCTCGGACAACAGCGTGCAGACGCGGTGCGAGTCACCGCCCCGGACTCCGGCGCGCACGCACACCGGCACGGACCAGGTCTGCGCGGTGCTGGCGGTGGAGCCGGCCGGCACATAGCGCTGCTGGGACAGCTTCAGGCGCGCGGGCGTGCCGGGCCGGCACTGGAGCGAGGCGGTGATGTACGGGGCGCCCGCCTGGTCGATGAAGCTGCGGAAGGCGCGGGCGACGTCGGGGCTGGCGGCCTCGGAGAGCGTGGTGGCGAAGTCCTCGGAGGTGGCCACGCCCCAGGCGTGCTTGCGGATGTGGCCGCGCAGCAGGTCGCGCATCTTCTCCGGCCCGAGCCACGACTCGAACATGCCGATGATGGCCGAGCCCTTGGCGTAGGTGGTGCCGTTGTCGAACGCTCCGAGGACGTCGTCGTGGGTGTCCGCCGGCTTGCGCACGGGCAGCGCGGAGGCGAGCGCGTCCGAGTTGAGGGCGTAGGAAATCGCGTTCATGCGGGCCTCGCGCGCGAAGCCCCAGCTCGGGTCGAATGGGTCCACCGTCTTGCGGTCCAGCCACGAGGTGAGCGACTCGTTGAGCCAGATGTCGTCCCACCACTTGCAGGTGACGATGTTGCCGAACCAGTAGTGGCCCAGCTCGTGGTTGGCGATGGTGACGTAGTGCTTGCGGCGCGCGAGCGTCTCCTCACCGGGGCGGATGAGGGTGAGGGGCTGCCCGAGCGCCACGAGGCCCGGGTGCTCCATGGTGCCCCAGTAGCGGGGCACCACCGCCACGTCGAGCTTCTCGTACGGGTAGGGCTGGTCGAAGAAGTCCTCCAGCAGCGTGACGATGCGCGGGGTGACGCTGGCGGCGTAGGCCGTCTCCGGGCCGCGGCCCTTGGGCACGATGAAGCGCAGCGGCACCGAGTTCCGCCCGGCGGTGCCCGCGTCGACGATGTCGAAGGGGCCCACCATGAAGGCCACGAGGTAGCTGGGCATGGGGCGGCTCTCGGCGAAGGTGACGCGCTCGAGGCCATCCGGGAGGGCTTCCTTGGAGACGATGGCGTGGTTGGCGAGCGCGACGTGGCCGGCCTTCACGGTGAAGCGCAGCTTCCAGGGCACCTTGAAGCCGGGCTCGTCGAAGCAGGGGAAGGCGCGGCGCGCGTCCACGGGCTCGAAGAAGGTGTAGAGGTAGGGCTCACCGCCCTCGTCCACGCCGTAGAGGCCGCGGCTGCGCTCGCGGTCGATGTGGCCGGTGAAGGACAGGTGGATGCGGGCCTTGCCGGGCGCGAGCGGCTCGGGAAGGAGCAGGCCGAGGCGGCCCTCGCTGGCGGTGACGGCGCGGGCCTCCAGCGTGCGCGCGCCGGACTCGACGCGGGCCTGGGTGATTTCCAGGTCCTGGCCATGCAGCCACACCTGGCGCACGGACTCGCGGACGTCCACGTCGATGGTGACGGTGCCGGAGAAGGTGGGCTCGGCGGGGAGGAGCTTCAGGTCCAGGTGGTAGAGGACGGGCCGGACGGTGTCGGGCAGCCGCAGCGCGGGAGGCTGGGGCTCGGGCCACCGCGGGGCCGCGGCCACGGGTTGCTCGGCGGGGGGCGGCGACTCCGGTGCGTGAGCGCACCGGAGCGCGAGCAATGCGAGGAGGAGGGGGAAGGAGCGACGCATGGGGCGAGGCTACCGCGCCCCGGCGAGGTGTGGGGCCGATACTCCCCGTCCGCGCGCCTCGTTTCGCGTGCTTCGTCCGGATTTCAGAACCGGGCGAAGAACTGGGCGTAATTGAGCGAGAGCCAAGGTGACATGAGGGCGCACCACTCCCCCGCGAATCAGCACCGCCGAATTGGTCCTCTTCTTGAGGGTGTCACGCGCGCGACTCACTCGAGTAAGGTGGCTTGGCCCGCGTGCGGGCCACTCCACGCGCAAAGCTCTAGTCTCCGAGAACCATTCTGTCCTGCAACTCTAGACAATCTGCAATCAAAAATACTCGCCCTGGCGGATAGATTGACGGAACTGGACTTCTTTCGAAAAGGGAAGAACGAGCTGCGTGAGCAATTTAGGACTAAGTATTGAGAGCGACGTGCCGGATCTAAGCAAGAAGTCCATTATAAGCTCCGACAACTGAGCGACAACATCGTCACTGAGATAAGAAAGGGGAAAGCCTCGGCGCTCGGCTTTGACAATTTCATGAACGCTGTACATCTTCATGAGACGATATGTGTGTCGTGCAAGTCGATTAGTTAGCCCTGCCCTGCGGGATGTCATCAATCGAAGAGTGCGGACAAGGACCCCTAAGGGATATGGGTTGTCAGGGAACTCCAGATCGACAATTCTACTGCTGAGTTCTTCGAGATATGCAGGGCGACACAGAATGCGACCTGTTTGCCAGGAATATGCAATGGAGTCCCAAGAAAAATAGGTTGTTCTAATGAGATCTCTTGGAGATGAGCCATTGATAGCTCCTGTTCTAAACGCCCAAGTCCGTTGCAGTGGCCATACATCGACACTGCCGCCGGACAACGCAAGGCGGTACCCTCCAAATCGATTGATGCGCGCATTCTTATTGCTAAAAAATCTATCAAATGCGCGCTCGCTTGATGCAACCACAACTAAGTCGACGTCGCTGCGGAAGTTTGAAGGCGAATTCAAGGCTAGGTCTCGGAGGACTCCTCCAAATAGCACTACCTCTCCCAACTGACCTAGGTCCGAGAGAAACGGTGCAAGTTCGCCTTGGGCGTAGTGCTTGACGACATAGCGCACCCGACGACGGACTAGGTCCAGGCTATTTGCTACCGCTAGGTCCACTTCGGAACGCCTCCAATTCGGCATGCAGAGCAAGCACGTAGTTGTCCGTCATGCCTGAAATCATGTCAGTCAGAAGTTGCGCCTCCCGATAGCGAATTGGGAGCCCCTTGGAACTCTGAGTACGGCCCTCAAATATCCTCCGATAGTTTTCTGAGATTCGGCTGTACACATACTGGGCAAAGGGCGTCTGTCGTTTCGAGTCAGGCTCGTCGTATTTCTCCCGGCTTGTTATCCCCTCCCATAGCATATCCATCAGCGTATAGATCGTATTATGACCCTTGAGTTCCAGCGCGAGCACTGACTTGTGACGATATGCATGCGTAAAGTCGAACCGTCTAAGAGCCTTTGCGAGGCTCTTGGCGGAACTGCACGAAATAAGGTCGCTGGAATGATCGCCCGCGATGATGTTGTTGTAATTTTTGCTAAATGCATTAAGTGTCGCATCGACCATTATTGAAATGGTGTTGACGCGAAATCTCTGCATGGTGCTGTCGTTTAGCTCTGAAGGAGAGAGCCCGTACGCTCGATGCTCGCTGTGTTTATTTCTGCCGAACTCGACCAAGCTTCTTGTTTGAGGATCGTCGGGGGCTTCCGCCTCAAGAAAGGCAAACAGGTCGGAAACTGATACGAGGCCTTTTTTGACTGCGTCCTCGGCATCAAGAATCAGATACGCCATGTCGTCACACGCCTCCATGAGCCATGTGAGCGGATGCCGCTTCCCCTGTGAGAGTCCAGTGTGCTCAAAGACCGTGGAAATAACACCACTCTCACTCTGGAAATAGCCGTGCTTCTTGGTTGCGGGATGGCTGTCGTCTGTCTTGTCGGATGAGGTTGGGTACTTGAGTACCGCAGCCAGCGTGGCCAGGGTGAGGTTTAGGCCGCGGTCATTGGTGACCGTCTGAAGCCGAGTTAAAAGCCTGAAGGTTTGTGCGTTTCCTTCAAACTTCAGGAAGTCATTGCGCATCGCCTGCGTGAGAGAACCAATATCCTTCTGTTTTTGCGGTCTCTCCGGATCATTTTTGGAAACACTGCAGGAATCAAAAATATCGGAGTGCTTTGCAAACCACTGCTGAATGGTGCGCTCGCCCTGATGGCCGAATGGTGGGTTGCCAAGATCATGCGCAAGGCCAACGGCTGCTAGAATGGGGGGCAGGATTCGAGCTGCGTTGGCAATGGTGTGAGTGTGGCCAAAACCATAAGCCAGAAATGTGCCCATTGCACGGGCAAGGTTCGAGACTTCATGACTGTGCGTCAGACGAGTCCGAACGCTATCATGAATCTCTAGAGGGAAAACTTGTGTCTTATCAGCAAGTCTGCGCACGGGCGTTGAAAACAGGATTCTATCGTAGTCCCGCTCCCACTCCGTGCGCCGCTCGACGGCATCTGCTTCTTCTGGGGATGTCGCATGTTGAGCATCGAGCCGTGAGATGCGCTTGCTTGTGAGTAGATTGTCCCATGTGAAGCTCATGCGGTATATCCCTCATGATTCCTTAGACTAGAAGCCGAACTGACTTAGCGCCTGAGATAGTCCGATATTCGAGACTAGTTGCTCTTGCAGCATGGAATAGGTGTGGTTCTAGCAACTCGTAGTGTTTTGACCTGCAGTATGGTAGTCCTGTACTTCGGGAGTGTTCGGTTCTTGCCGGGACTTCAAGCCGCTTTCGATCCTAGACGACGCCGGGGCAGCGGCAAGAAATCACGCCAGTGAGAAGGCCCGCGCCACGGTGAGCACCTCCACCCGTGTTGCTCCCGCGCCCCGCAGTGCCACGGCGGCCGCGCGTGCGGTGGCCCCCGTGGTGAACACATCGTCCACGAGCAAGACCTCGCGGCCCTTCACCATGGAGGACGCGGTGAAGGCGTCGGCCATGTTGTTCGCGCGCTCGGTCTCGCTCAGCCCCACCTGCCGCTGCGTCTCTCGGGTGCGCGTGAGCCAGCCCACCGGTGCCTCGCGGCCGATGCGCTTCGCCAGCACGCCCACGAGGAGCTGTGCCTGGTCGTACTTGCGCGCGTGATAGCGGCGCGTGTGCAGCGGCAGCGCCACCACGAACGCGGGAGCCTTGTCGAGGAAGCTCCGCGCCTCGTCCGCCAGCAATTCCCCCAGCGGCGCGGCCAGCTCCGGGTGGTCCTCGTACTTGAACCGATGGATGGCGCGCGCCAGAGGGCCCTCATGGGAGAAGGGCGCCCAGGCACGGGAGAACGGGGGCGGCGCCGCGCGGCAGCGATGACATCTGCCCCCGGGGAACGTCCCGGGCTCCGCGCAGGTGAGGCAGCACGCTGGAGGCAGCCGCTCCAGCGCGGTGTCGCACGTCTCGCAGAAGTGACTCCCGGCCCCCGGTAGCACCTTCGCGCAGGCGATGCACGCAGGCGGGTAGAGCAGGTCCAGCAGCGCGCTCAGCACCGGAACGCCTCCGTGTCCGTCATGGCAACGCTGGCGGCCCCCTCACCCTGACACGACACAGGCACGAGGAGGCTCACGGCAACGAGCCCCGCCGGTCGGGCAGTCCCATCACCCCTGCACGGCGTGGGCGCGAGGAGCCTCACGGCGGCAGGCTCCGCGGGTTCAGTTCTTTCGACCATGGCGGCCCACCATGCAAAACGTGGGCGCGGGGTTGCTCAGGGCAGCAGGCCCTGCCGGTTCATCTCCTTGGACTGCGGCAGTCCCATCACCTTGCACAGCGTGGGAGCGATGTCCGCGAGGATGCCGGGACGCAGCTTCTGTCCCCGGAACTCCGGGTGGATGAGATGGAAGGGCACCGGGTTGAGGGTGTGCGCGGTGTGCGGCTCGCCCGTCGTCGGGTCCACCATCTGCTCGCAGTTGCCGTGGTCGGCGGAGATGGCCATCACCCAGCCGTTGCGCTCGCACGCCTTGCCCAGCACGCCGAGGCACTCGTCCACCACGCGCACCGCCTGCATCGCCGCGTCCAGCCGGCCGCTGTGACCCACCATGTCCGGGTTGGCGAAGTTCACCAGCGCGAAGTCGTACGACCCCGAGTCGAGCCGGCGCACCAGCTCCGCCGTCACCTCGCGCGCGGACATCTCCGGCTTCAAGTCATACGTCTTCACGTCGCGCGGGCTGGGCACCAGGTGCCGGTCCTCGCCGGGGTACACCACCTCGCGGCCGCCGTTGAAGAAGAACGTCACGTGCGCGTACTTCTCCGTCTCCGCCGTGCGGAACTGGCGCAGGCCCTTGCGCGACAGCAGCTCCGGGAAGATGTCCTGCGGCTGGTCCGGCCCGAAGGCCACCGGCAGGTCGAACGTCTCGTCGTACTGGGTCATGCACACGTAGCGCCCCAGCCGCAGCCCACCTCGGTCGAACTCCTTGAAGTCCGGGTACGCCAGCGCCTTCGTCAGCTCACGCGCGCGGTCCGCGCGGAAGTTGAAGAAGAGGACGGTGTCTCCGTCCTGGATGCGGCCCACCGGCGTGCCGTCGCCGCTGGCCAGCACCGTGGGCTTCACGAACTCGTCCGTCACCTTCTCCGCGTAGGAGGCGCGGATGGCGCTCAGCGCGTCCGGCGCCTTGGGGCCGCGGCCGAACACCAGCGCGTCGTAGGCCAGGTGCACGCGGTCCCACCGCTTGTCGCGGTCCATGGCGTAGTAGCGCCCGCTCACCGTGGCGATGCGGCCCGCGTGCGTCTCGTGGAGGAAGCGCTCCAGTTCCTCGATGTAGCCCAGCGCGCTCTGCGGCGGCGTGTCGCGCCCGTCCAGGAAGGCGTGCACGTAGACATGCGGCACGGCCCGCTCGCGAGCCGCGCGCAGCAGCGCGTAGAGGTGCTCCATGGACGAGTGCACGCCGCCCGGAGACACGAGTCCCAGCAGGTGCAGCGCCTTGCCGTCCGCCTTCACGCCGTCCATGGCCGCGCGCAGCACGGGGTTCTGCGCGAGCTCGCCGGACTCGGCGGCGCGATTGATGCGCACCAGGTCCTGGTAGACGATGCGGCCCGCGCCGATGTTGGTGTGGCCCACCTCGGAGTTGCCCATCTGCCCCTCGGGGAGGCCCACCGCCAGCCCGGCCGTCTGCAGCTCGGTGAAGGGGTAGGGGCTCGCCAGCTTGTCGAGGTGCGGCGTGCCGGCCAGGAGGATGGCGTTCGAATCGCGCTCCTGGCGGATGCCCCAGCCATCCAGGATGCAGAGCAGGACCTTGTGCTTGGCAGTCATGCCCGAACCCTAACCACGCGGGCGTCGGGCGGAGAGCACAAAAGCGCCGCACCCCGTCCCGCCAGGGGGACGGGGCCTCCCCTCCCGAGACGCCCCACCGGTCACTGGTACTCGCGGAAGGCGCCACACGGCTCGAACCCGAGCCGGGCGTAGACGGGCTGGCCATCGGCCGATGCCTGGAGGGTCGCCGTGCGGTAGCCGGCTTCCCGGGCATCCAGCAGCGGTGCCAGGGTGAGCGCGGTGCCGATGCCGCGCCGCCGGGCGGCCTTCACCGTGGCCACCGAATAGAGCCCCGCCACCCCGTGCGCGAGAAAGCACTCGCTCGCGGCGACGGCCACGCCGTCCAGGTAGCCCACGTAGAAGCGGACGGGGCTGTCCGGTGCGAGCGCGACGCGCGCCGTCCTCGCGTAGAAGTCCATCACGCCCGGGTCCGGCGGGTCCCAGTTCGCGGCCAGCACCCGAGCGACATCCGCCAGCTCGCGCTCGGTGGAGACGCGGCGCAGGTCGAGCCCCGCCGGCACCGTGAGCGCTGGCAGCCGCGACAGGTCCGCGGCCATGCCCTGCTCGGCCTCGGCGTTCGCCAGTCCCTGCGCCGTCAGGCGCGTCTCCAGGTCCTCCGGCATCGCCCCCGGCCCCACCCACCAGGCGAAGGGGAAGCCCTTCTCCCGGAAGTGGCCAATCGCGGCGGAGATGCGCGCATCCGCGTCCTGGGGCCGCAGCCGTGCGCGGCACACGACGTTGAAGGTGTTGGAAGGGATACCGGAGTCCACGAGCAGCAGCCCGGGCTCGTCCTTCACGGTGGCTCCGGGAATCCGCCGCGCGAGGTACGTCATGTGCTCCACCATGTTGGCCTCCATGGCGGACGGCACGAGCGGGGAGCCCGGCTCGACGAAGGTCTTCACGCTATTCCTCCTGGGAGCGCGTCTTGTACGTCAGGACGGGGGCGAGCGTGGCCACCACGCGCACGAGGCCCGCCTCCACCAGGTCCGTCACCACGCGGTCGATGGGCTTGTACGCGGGCGGGGCCTCCTCGAACAGGAGGTCCTTGTTCTCACAGACGACGTGGCTCTTGAAGGAGGTGCGCGTGAGGGACTCCGCGGTGAAGCGCTCGCGCATGCGCTCGCGGGCGGAGGTGCGCGTCCACTTGCGGCCGGCGCCGTGCGCCAGGCTGTGCGCGCTGCCCAGGCCGTCTCCCACCGGCGCCACCAGGTAGCTCAGGGCGCCGCGGCTGCCGGGAATCACCACCGGCCCTTCGTCCGCCGGGGCCGCGCCCTTGCGGTGCAGCCACTGCGTCCTTCCCTCCACACGGCGGGGCGTCACGCTGTTGTGGCACACGTCCAAAACCCGCTGGCCCTGCGCGCCGATGCCGTCCAGCACCCGCCGCGCCACCAGCGCCCGGTTGGCCCGGCCCCACGCCACCGCGTGGTCATGCCTCGCGAGGTAGCGCAGCGCCTCCTCCGAGTCCTCCACCAGCCCGCCCGCCGCATGCCGGTCCACGTGGGCCCGGAGAATCGCCTCGCCCAGTCCCCGCGAGCCCGAGTGCACCAGCAACATCAGCCGGTCCGCCTCCAGCCCCAGCGCCGCGAAGACCTCCGCGTCGTGCACCGCCTCCACCCGCTGCACCTCCGCGAAGTGGTTGCCCCCGCCCACCGTGCCCAGCGCCAGTTCGAAGCCGGAGGCCTTCACGCCCTGCTCCTGGAGGAAGCCCTCCACGTCCCCGCTCCACGGCCCTTCCAAATCCAGCTTCGCCGCCCACCGCTCCGCCTTCGCCTTTCGCGCCGGCAGGTCCACGCTCCACAGGCCCATGCCGCAGCCGATGTCGTTGCCGACGAGGTAGGGATAGAAGAAGCCCTCGGACGTGAAGGCGGCGCCGACGGGGGCGCCCTTGCCGGGGTGCAGGTCCGGAAGCCCCACCGCCAGGCGCATGCCGGGCAGTCGCGCCATGGCTTCCAGCTGGCGCACGGCCTCGCCCTCTATCCAGGACTGGGGCGAGGCGATGACGCGGACGTGCGCCGGGGGCGCGGAGGAAGAATCGGTATTCGCGGCAGCGGTACTCATGCCCCCGCTGACGCCAGGCCGGTGCCGGCCCTGACGGGCTTCGCGGGCCAGGCCCCATACGGTGGGGCCCGGCCTGTCTGGTCGCCTACTTGTGGTAGGGCTCGCCCTTGAGAATGGTGAAGGCGCGGTAGAGCTGCTCGATGAGGACCACGCGCGCCAGCCGGTGCGGCAGCGTCATCTTCGACAGCGACAACGTCAGGTTCGCCGCCTCCCGCACCCGCTCGTCCAGCCCCTCGTCACCACCGATGACGAAGAGCAGGTCCTTCGCGCCCGTCTGCGCCTTGCCCACGTAGCGGCTCAGCTCCACCGAGTCGAGCAGCGAGCCGCGCTCGTCCAGCGCCACCACCCAGTCCTGCGGCTTGCGCTTCGCCAGAATCGCGTCGGCCTCCGCGGCCTTCGCCTCGCCGGGCTTGAGCTTCTTGCCACTCGCCTCGGGCAGCTCCACCAGCTCGAAGCGGGTGTAGTGCCCCAGGCGTTTGGCGTACTCCTGGACCGCGGGCTCGTACAGGCCCGAGCGGTCCCTGCCGATGGAGAGGAGACGGACCTTCAGGCCACCTTCTCCCGCGCCGCGTCGGCCCAGAGGCCCTCGAGGTCATAGTGCGCGCGCAGGTCCGTGAGGAACAGGTGCGCCACCACCTCGCCGTAGTCGAGCAGCACCCACTGGCCCGTCTCCAGACCCTCGGTGCCGATGGGGCGGTGGCCGCCCTCCTCGGACGTCTTGAGCTGGACCTGGACGTTCTCCGCCATGGCGCTCACCTGGCGGTCGCTCTCGCCGGAGGCAACGACGAAGTAGTCCGCGTAGGACGTCATCCCGCGCACGTCGAGGATGACGACGTCCAGCGCCTTCTTGTCCAGCAGGAGCTGGGCGATGCGCTGCGCCAGCGCCTTCGCCGCGGGGTTCTCCGCCGGGCCCACCTGCTGCTGTGGGGCGGGTGGCAGCTTCGCCTTCTTGCGCGCCGGAGCCCGGCCCGCGGTCTTCTTGCGCGCGGGGACCTTACCCGCCGCTCCCTTGCCTGCTGCCTTCTTCCGCGCCGCCGGTGCCCGGCCGGCGCTCTTTTTCGCGCTCGTCTTCTTCTTCGTGGCCATGTGTCGCGCACCCTAGCGCACCCTTGGCAAGGCGGCAGCGGTCCTCTATCTCGTGTTGTCCATGAGTGACGCCCGGCTGGAGCAGTTCAAGAAGATGGTGGCCGACTTCCCGGACTCCCCCATGAGTCATTTCTCCCTGGGGAAGCTGTACCTGGAACGCCGGCAGTACACCGAAGCCGCCCAGAGCCTCGAGTCCGCCGTCCGGCTGGACCCTGGCTATGCGGCCGCCCTCGTCGCCCTGGGGGACGCCTGGGCCGGGGCCGGGGAGACACAGAAGGCCCGGGACGCGTTCGCCCGCGCCAAGGAGCACGCCCTGGCCCAGGGGCACCCCGGCCTCGCCGAGGAAATCGACGAGCGCGTCGCCGACCTGGGCTGAGCCGGCCCGGAACGCCCCGTCCGAGGCCGGAGCGCGTCAGTCGCGCCAGGTGAAGCCCACGCCGAACACCTGGCGCGTGTAGGTGAGCGCGTTGCGGGGCAGCCGCGTGCTCCACAGGCCCCAGGACACCTCCACGTCCACCCGCTCCGTCACGGGGCGGGCCAGCTTCAGGGAGAGGGAGTTCTGCCCCTCGTCCTCCTCGATGAGGATGATTTGGGGGGACAGGTAGATGCCGTCCGGGTACGTGGTGTAGCCCAGCGAACCCTGCGCCAGCAGCGTCAGCTTCCAGGGCAGGCGCACCCCGGCGTTGCCGGTGACGCGGTGCCGCATCACCGTCTCCCCGAAGCTGTTGGAGGAGACCTCCTGATACGCGTACCCCAGCCCCAGCGCCACCGGGCCCCGGTACGTGTAGGAGACGCCGGCCGTGAGCCCCCCGTCCTCGCGCCGGCCCGGGGCGGCGGGGGCGGGCGTGTCGGGCGTGGCCGGCCGCGTCCGCGCCTGGGTGCCGAAGCCCCGCGAACCCCACTCGCCGAAGACGGACACGCTGTGCCGGCGGTTGAAGCGGTAGCGTCCCAGCACGCCGAACTCCGGCCCGCCGAAGTTGGCGGTGGAGTCCGGCCGGTAGACGAAGCGCCGGGCCCCCGCGCGCAGGCGCAGCGCCAGCCGCACGTCGGGTGCGTACTCGACGAAGGCGCTCGCCCCCAGGTCCGAGTACGCCCGCGAGCCACCCCGCCGGTCCTTCGCGTGTCCCTCCACGCCCAGTCCCAGCTCCGCGCCCAGGGCCAACGAGCCCTCCACCGCGCCGGAGTGCACCAGCGTGTCCTCGTCCGTGAAGCCCAGGTACTTGCGCAGCCCCAGCTCGTAGCGGCCCACCAGCTGGGAGCGCTCGAAGGTGGCGCGGCCCTCGGCGGAGCCCAGCAGGCTGAGGGCCTGGTCCAGGCCGGTGCTGGGGGTGTTCGCGTCGGAGAAGTCCCGCGACGCGTTGGTGTCCACCAGCACACGGCTGGTGGCCTTCAGCGAGCCCTCCCACTCGGCCGCGGACGCACCACTGGCGGCGAGCACGGTGAGGGCAAGCAGCAGGTGTGGACGAAGGCGGGCCACGGCGCGCGCACCATAGCCGGCCTCGCGCCTGCACGCCCCACTCGCGGGAGGGCGGGCCCGTCCGTCTGGCTGGTGGGAACCGTGACGGCCCCCCCCACCGCCCGATACACTCGATACATGCGTCTCGCGTCCCTTCTCGCGGCGGCCGCGCTGGGGCTGGCCGGCTGCGCGTCCTCCTCCTTCACCACCGAGCTGAAGGGCGAGATGACCGTGCCCGCGGGCCCCCCTGGCGGCACCACCGTCCTCAACGCCTTCCCCGCCATCAGCAGCTTCTCGGGGATGGACTTCAACGAGAACCAGGACTTCAAGAACCAGGGGCTTCGCAAGGACGAAGCCACGTCCGTCCACGTGAAGTCCGTGACGCTCAAGGTGCTCAGTCCCAATGACCAGGATTTCTCCTTCCTGGAGACGGTGGAGTTCTACGCCCGGGCCGGAGACCGCGAGGAGCGCATCGCCCGGCGGCAGGACGTCTCCCGGCTGAACCTCAAGCCACCCAACCCCGTCCTCGGGCTGGGGACGGATGGCGTGGAGCTGCAACCCTTCGTCTCCGCTCCCACCATGAGCATCATCGTCCGCGGCCGCGGCGTCATGCCGGAGCGCGAGGTGCGCCTGCAGGCGGTGGTGACGCTCGAGGTGGAGGGCGGGCTGCTGTAGCTCGGGCCCGCGCCCCTCAGGGCTTCTCCAGCTCGTGGGCCCGGCGCTCCAACGAGGAGGCGCGGCTGTCCAGCTCCCGGGCCAGCGCCTCCAGCCTCGCGGCCTCGGCCTCCATCGCCGCCAGGTCCACCGGCCCACCGGCCGCCAGCGCCTGGGCGCGCGCCGTCTCCACCTGGGGACGGCGGTCGCTGGCGCGAGGCTCGACGACGGGGTCTCTCGGGGTGCCGACAGTGCCCGGGTTGGGGCTTGGGGGTGGATTCGGGAGGGGAGTCGGGCCGCCCGGATCGTTGTCCTCCGTGGCGGGCGAGTTCGGCTGGCTGGGGAGAGGCGACCCGATGTCGGGCACTTCGCCCTGGAAGGAGGGGCTGCGTCCCCCGCGCGTGCTGCGCTCCACCTGCACGCGGTCACCGCTGAGCCGGACGCGCAGGCGGCGGTCCTGCTCGTCGAACATGGACTCCTCGCCGAGGAAGTCGTTCATGCGCCGGTCCAGGTCGCGCTCCTCGCGCACCTCAGTGATGCGGCCGCGCAGGGCCTTGAGCCGCTCGCGCACCTTGTCCTCGGTGTCGCGCAGGGTGTCCGCCTGCTCCAGCAGGTCCTCCGGGTCATCCCCCGCCGGGGCCGCCCGGTCCAACGCCGGCACGCGCGAGGCCGGCAGCGCCGCGCGGACCGCCTCGCGCTCGGCGCGCACCGAGCGCATGGCCTCCAACAGCTTCGCGCGCTGGGCGCGGTCCGTCGTCCCGTCCCACGCCGCGCGCAGCCGCGCCAGCTCGTCGGACAGCGCGGTGTGCAGCGCCAGGTGCGCGCGCTCCGACTCGCCCTCCGCCGCCGCCACCGACTGCGCCAGCCCGGTGAGCGAGCCGCTCAGCTCCTGCGAGCGCCGCAGCGCCGACTCCAGGTCCGTCCCCGCCGTCAGCCGCCCCTGGCGCTCCGCCTTCAGCGCCTCGATTTTCGCCGCCAGCCCATTCAGCTCGTCGCGCAACGCCTGCTGCTGGCCGCGCAGCGAGCGCACCTCCGAGCGCGCCGTCTGCGCCCGTCCACGCACGGCCTCCAGTCCGGACGCACCCCAGGCGGGTACGCCAGAAAGCAGGCACAGCAGGAGGGCGAGGAGGCGGGGGTTCATCGACGGGGCTTCCTGAGCAAGGCGGATGCCAGCCCTCCCACCGACTCCGGGGCCCCCCGGCCAGGAAAAGCCGAACGATTCCGGAGCCCTGGCGAAGCCGGGTGGAAGTGGGAGG
>NZ_JABBJJ010000158.1 GCF_012933655.1 Pyxidicoccus fallax
CCACCGGCCCCGCCCCCAGCACCACCGCGCGGCCCACCTCGGGCTTCCAGGGCAGCCGCTCCTGCACGCGCTTCACCTCGCGCAGGGCCTTCTCCGCGATGGTGAGCGGCTCGGTGAGCACCGCCACGTCCCGCAGCTCCTTGGGCACGCGGTGCACGTACGCCACGTCCTCGACGAAGAACTCCGCGCAGAAGCCGTGCGCCTCCTTGATGCCCCGCTCGGTGTAGTCCTCGGTGATGCAGAAGTCCGGGTGGCCGTGCCGGCACGCGGGGCAGGTGGCGTGCGGGCAGGGCCGGCGCACGCGGGGCACGACGAGGTCCCCCTTCTGGAGGCCTTGCACGGCGCTGCCCACCTCCACCACCTCGCCCAGGCACTCGTGGCCGACGATGAGGTACTCCGAGCCGGACGGGGGCGTGCCGTAGGTGAACTGGGCAATGTCCTTGTCCGTGCCGCACACCCCCACCTCGAGCGTACGCACCTTCACCTGGGTGGGCGATTGGAGCCGGGGCTCCGGGGCGTCGATGACGCGCACCTCGCGTTGCTTCGGAAAGACGGCGACGGCCTTCATACGCGGGCTCCTTCGTGTCCGGGCGCGGGTGCCGCGAGAGCGCGGGCAGGGCCTGACTCCTGCCGGAAGCGCCGCGGGCGCGCACGGTACGGTGGTGTCTGGGGTCCGCCGGTGCACAGCGCCCGCCTGCCTGCTGCCCAGGGGTCAACGCTCCGCGCGGGCGCACGAAACCGCTGCCGCCCGGGGGCGCGCGGGTCTATGAAACGGGCTTGTGAGCGAGTCCACCCCCCTGCCTTCCGATGAGCCGCGCCGCAGCCGCTCCACCGCCATTGGCGCCGCGGCCTGCGTGCTGCTGGCGCTGCCATTCCTCGTGCTCGGCCCCTACCTGCTGGACGCGAAGGCGCGCGTGGAGCTGCGGTGCGAGCCCGGTGGCCCCTGCACGCTCCACCGGGCCGGGTGGCTCACCCGGAACGAGGTGGGCCGCTTCAACCTGGACGAAATCCAGGGAGTGAAGGTGGACCGCACGCGCAGCGCCCGGCGCAAGAGCGTCCCCATCTTCCGGCCCGAGTTGGAGACGACCCGGGGCAAGTTCCCCCTCTTCCACCAGTGGGCCACCGACGAGGCCGAGGCCACGCGCGCGGCCGAGCAGGTGCGGCGCTACCTCGCGGCGCCCCAGGCGGAGCGGCTGGAGCTGGTGCGCGACGACCGGCGGGCTTCCCTGCGCGTGGGCGGCGCCTTCACCGGCGTGGGCACCCTGCTGCTCGTGTTCGCCGGCTGGCTCATCGTCCGGACGCGGGCGCACCGGCGGGCGGAGCGCGGCCTCGGGACCTGAGCCTCGGGGCGGCTCGAAATCCGTACAGCCCGGACTTGAGGGGCTCAACCCGCGTCACGGGTTTAATCAGACAGCCCCCATAGACAGACACATCCTCCAGGGTCAAACACAACTCAGCTTCTCCGGACTGAACCAGACGAGAGAGCTGCGTCCCCCCCTGGTCTCGACAAAAAAAATTGTTTCAAATATTACAGATTGGGTCTCCCTCACGGCGCGTGCAACACGCGCGGGGGCGCCATTGCTGGCGCCCCTGAAAGACAGACCCATGTCTCACATCCGCAGTCTCGTCCTGAGTGCAGCCCTGCTGCTGGGGGGCGCCGCGTCCGGCATGCCTCTGGAAGAGGGCAAGTTCTTCATCAACGGCTACGGGCGCCTGACCACCGGGAGGAGCTGGGGCGGCGGCAACGTCTACCTCGGAGCGGACGAGGACTTCGGCCTGCACGACGTGGGCTCCACGCTCATGTTCCGGGCGCTGCCGACGGAGGGGCTCACGCTCAACACGCAGTTCTCCTTCGAGAAGTCGCCCGGCTCCACCCGCTTCGCGCCGGGCGTGGACTACGCCTTCGCCGAGTGGGCCTTCTCCGACAAGCTCCGCGTGCGCGTGGGCCGCAACCAGCTCCCGCTGGCGCTGTACTCGGAGGTCTACGACGTCGGCACGCTGCGCCCCTTCAACTATCTGCCCCAGGGCACGTACGGCGGCACGTCCATTGGCGTGGAGAACTATGACGGCGCGGGGGTGACGGGCCGCATCGGCCTGCCCGCGGACTGGATGCTGGAGTACGACGCCTACGCCGGCTTCCTGGACCTGAAGGACGCCGCCTCCGAGGGCTGCAGCGCGACCAGTCTCTGCCTGCGCTCCACGCACGCGCTGGGCGCGCGCGTGGCCCTGTGGACGCCCGTCGAGGGCCTGCGCGTCACCGCCTCCGGCTACGCGTCGAGGGACCCGCAGGAGGTGCAGGGCGAGAACCTCACCCGGGGCGTGGCGGGGCTGGGCGCCGAGTACCTCGGTGAGAAGCTGTGGGTGCGGGCGGAGTTCTTCAGCCTCTTCTCCGAGCAGGCCGACACCCGCACCGGCTACCTGGAGGCGGCGTACTTCCTCACCTCGCACTGGCAGGTGGCCGGGCGCGTGGAGGGCTCGCGCAGCTGGTTCCCCGAGCCGATGCCCGACAACCTGCTCACCCTCTTCCGCCACCGTGAGTTCGCCGCCGGGGTGAACTACTGGTTCAACCCCAACCTCGTCATCAAGCTGTCCTTCCACAACGTGATTGGGAACCGGTTCGCCCTGCCCAAGCCGTCTCCGGAGGGCGGGTTCGTGTTCCCCACGGAGCCGCACACCCGGACCGTCTCCCTGGGCACGCAGTTCAGCTTCTAGGCGCGAAACATGAAAACACTCAGCCTTGTCCTGACGTGTGTCGCCCTGCTGCTGTGGGCCCGCCCCTCCGTGGGCGCCGAGTCCGCGGGCTACCAGGTGGTGGTGCACCCCTCCAACCCGGTGACGAGCGTGAAGCGCTCGGTGCTGTCGCAGCTGTTCTTCAAGAAGAGCACGAAGTGGGAGTCCGGGCAGACGGCCCAGCCCGTGGACCTGGCCGGGGACACGCCGGTGCGCGCCGCCTTCAGCGAGGACGTGCTGAAGCGCTCGCTGCCCGCCGTGCGCGCGTGGTGGCAGCAGCGCATCTTCTCCGGCCGTGACGTGCCCCCGCCCGAGCGCCCCACCGAGGCGGAGGTGCTGGCCTTCGTGCGCGCCAATCCCGGCGCGGTGGGCTACGTCGCCTCGGGCAGCGCCCCCTCCGGCGTGAAGGTCGTCACCGTCGTCGACTGAGGAGCAAGGCCCCTCCATGCGCTTCAAGCACAAGGTGTTGCTGCTGCCGGTGCTGGCCGCCGTCTTCCTCGTGGCCATCATCGGCTTCTCCGAGCTGCTGGGACGCAGCACCCGCGAGCACCTGCAGCGCATCGAGAAGGGCTATGTGCCCGCGGTGCTGCTGAGCCGGGATTTGGACGACCTGCTGCAGCAGCTCCAGCGGACGCTCCAGGACGCGGTGGCGGCCGAGGACACCGAGCAGCTCGACGAGGCCGACGCCCTCGTCGAGCGTTTCCTCGCCCGTGTCGCCGAGGGCCGCGCCAACACGGTCATCGAGGCGGCGCGCCTGGACGCGCTCGAGGCGCAGGTGCGCGACTACGCGCGCATCGCCCGCGAGACGAGCGCGCGGATGATTCAGAAGGACCCGGACGCCGCCTCACGGCTGCCGGAGATGAGCGCGCGCTACACCCGGGTGAAGGAGGCCCTCCAGCGGGGCACCGAGGACGACCAGCGGAAGATGGGCGAGTCCTTCGTGTTCATGATGGAGGAGCACGGCAACTCGCAGAAGCGCATGGTCCTGCTGGGCGCCCTCCTCATCGCGGTGCTCGCCTCGCTGTCGGTGTGGCTGGTGGCCCAGGTGGCCCGGCCGCTGGGACGCCTCACCGAGGTGGCCTCGCGCATCGCCACCGACGGAGACCTCACCCAGGAAATCTCCATCCCCTCCCGCGACGAGGTGGGCATGCTGGCGCAAAGCTTCAACCAGCTCGTGCTCCGCCTGCGCACCATCCCCCTCACGCTCCAGGAGTCGCTGAAGGAGCTGGCGGGCAGCGTGGAGCGGCTCACGCACATCAGCCGCGAGCAGTCGCAGCACCTGACGCGCCAGGCGGCGAGCCTGGAGGAAGCCACCCTGGCCATGCGCGACATCGAGTCCAGCTCGCGCAGCGCCTCCTCGCAGGCCGGCACCGTGCTCGAGGTCGCGTCGCGGGCGGAGTCGCTGAGCGTCGCCGGGCAGGCGCGCCTCAAGGAGAGCGGCGTGGCGCTGGAGCACCTGCGCGCCCAGGTGGGCGGACTGATGCCCACCATCGGCCAGCTCACCGAGAGCTCCGCCAAGGCCGCCGCCATCATCCAGACGGTCAAGGACCTGGCCGACCAGTCCAATGTGCTGGCCATCAACGCCGCCATCGAGGCGGCGCGCTCGGGGGACCAGGGCCGGGGCTTCTCGGTGGTGGCCCGTGAGATGCGCTCGCTGGCCCAGCAGTCCATGCGCAGCACGCAGAGCATCGGCGCGCTGCTGTCGGAGATGGCCGCCACCGTGCGCGCCGTCACCACCTCGGTGGAGACCAGCCACCGGGAGATGGCGGCGGGCATCTCCGAGGCGCTCGCCTCCGGCCAGAGCCTCCAGGGCATGGCCGAGGCGGTGCAACACAGCAGCCAGGCCGCCCAGGACATCGTCACCTCCGTCACCCGGCAGAACGCCGGCATCACCCAGATGACGGCGGTGGTGACGGACTTCTCGAAGATGATGAAGGACAGCGTGCAGACCAACCAGGACGTGGAGTCCGCCATCGACCGGCTCAACGTCGCCTTCGCGCGCATCCAGGGACTGGTGGGCGGCTTCCGCGTCTAGCGGTGGGCCCCGGGTGGAACCCGGGCACAGATGCAAGGCAGGCACAGCTGCCGTACGTCCTCAAATCAAGGATGAGAGGAGGCAGGCGGACGGGCGCTCGGGGTGCCGGCCGTGCACTCCCCACTTCCCACCTGCACCTACGTGCCTAGTTTGTGGCCGATGCTGCGTGCCCTTCTCGGCCGATGGCGAAGTTCCCTGAGCCTGCTCCGGCCGGCGCATGTGGATGCGGACCGCGCGAAAATCGCCGTCGCCCAGCTTGGCCACCAGTACGCCAACAAGGTCGTCGCCCTCCAGGATGTGAGCCTCAACGTCCGCTCGGGAGAGTTCGTGTGCTTGCTGGGCCCGTCCGGCTGCGGCAAGTCCACGCTCCTCTACGCGCTGGCGGGGCAGGTGAAGCCCACGGGCGGCACCGTGGCCATCGACGGGAAGACCATCACCGGGCCCGGGCCGGAGCGGCTCCTGATGTTCCAGGAGGCGGCGCTGTTCCCGTGGCTCACGGTGCGCGGCAACATCACCTTCGCCCTGGGCGCCAAGGGCGTGCCGCGCGCCGAGCGCCGCGAGCGCGCGGATGCCTTCATCCGCCGCGTCCAGCTCACCGGCTTCGAGGACACCCTGCCCCACCAGCTCTCCGGCGGCATGAAGATGCGCGCCTCGCTGGCCCGCGCGCTGGCCATGGACCCGACGGTGCTGCTCATGGACGAGCCCTTCGGCTCGCTGGACGCGCAGACGCGCATCCACATGCAGGAGCTGTTGCAGTCCATCTGGATGCGCACCGGCAAGACGGTGGTGTTCGTCACCCACGACGTGCACGAGGCGTTGATGCTCGGCACCCGCGTGGTGCTCATGGCGCCCCGCCCCGGCCGCGTGGTGAGGGACCTGGAGGTCCACCTGCCCATGCCGCGCAAGGCGGAGGACGCCGGCCTCAATGAGATGGTGCGGCACGTGCGCGAGCTGCTGCGTCAGGTGGAGGGCCCCGGACTGCAGGAGCCCGCGCCCCGGCGGCCTCCCGAGCGCACCGCGTCGCGGCCCGGCCTGCCCGCGCAGGGACTTCCCCGGCCGGTGAGGTAGGAGCCATGAAGCGCTACATCCATAAGCTGTCCATGGTCTTGCTGCTGCTGGGGGTCTGGGAGCTGGTGGCCCGGCTGGGCGTCTGGTCTCCGCACCTGTTCCCCGGTCCGTTCACGGTGGCGAAGAGCCTGGGCGCCATGCTCTCCGACGGCCGGATGGCGGAGGCCACGCTGCGCTCCATGGGCCGGCTGTTCCGCGCCTACCTCATGTCCGTGGGTATCGGCATCCCGCTGGGGCTCTTGATTGCGCGCATCGCCTTCTTCCGCAACGCGGTGAAGCCCATCGTCTCGGGGCTGCAGGCGCTGCCGTCCATCTGCTGGCTGCCGCTGGCGCTCCTGTGGTTCGGGCTGACGGACGCGGCCATCCTCTTCGTCGTCGTCATGGGCAGCGTGCTGGGCATCGCCATCGCCACCGAGGACAGCGTCAACGGCGTGGACCCGCAGCTCGTGCGCGTGGCCAGCACCCTGGGCGTGAAGGGCCTGCGCTTCCAGTTCGGCGTCATGCTGCCGGCGGCCCTGCCCGGCATCGTCACCGGCCTCAAGCTGGGGTGGAGCTTCGCGTGGCGCGCGCTGCTGGCCGGGGAGCTGCTCTTCGTCTCCGGCGGCCTGGGACAGTTGCTCACCGTGGGACGCGAGCTGATGGACGTGCCGCAGGTCATGGCCGTGATGGTGGCCATCATCCTCATCGGCATCACCGTGGACCGTGTCCTCTTCCAGACGGTGGAGGGCCGGCTGCGGCGCCGCTGGGGCCTGGCCGGCGCCGTGTGAGGCATTGGACGTGAGCCGCTCGACGCTTCGCACCATGGACCGTTGAAATCCCGTGCGGCCGTACCTTTCCTTGGCGCCATATGCATGCAACCCGCTCCCTGTTCCTCCTGGTACTCGCCGGACTGGCGGTGCTCGGCGCCGGCTGCAAGCGTGAGCCGGCCGCCGGCAGCCCGGATGCCCCGCTGCGGCTGGGCTTCTTCCCCAACATCACCCACGCGCAGGCGCTGGTGGGCAACGCCGAGGGCTCCTTCGCCTCGCAGCCCGGCGTCGGACGCCTGGAGGTGAAGCAGTTCAACGCCGGCCCCGCCGCCATGGAGGCGCTGGTGGCCGGTTCGCTGGACGTGTCCTACGTGGGCAGCGGTCCGGCCATCAACACGTTCCTCAAGGCCGGGCGCGAGCTGCGCATCATCTCCGGCGCGGTGAATGGCGGCGCGGTGCTGGTGGTGCGCAACGTGCAGTCCGCCGCGGAGCTGAAGGGAAAGAAGCTGGCGACGCCGCAGCTCGGCAACACGCAGGACATCGCCCTGCGCCACTGGCTGAAGCGGCAGGGGCTGAGCACCCACCTGTCGGGCACCGGCGACGTGCAGATTGTCCCGCTGAGCAACCCGGACATCCTCGGCCAGTACCTGCGCGGCGGCATCGAGGGCGCGTGGGTGCCCGAGCCCTGGGGCGCGCGCATGGTGGCCGAGGGCGGCGGCCGCATCCTCGTGGACGAGCGCGAGCTGTGGCCCGACCGCCGCTTCCCCACCACCGTCATCGTGACGACCCGCAAGGTGCTGGAGACACAGCGCCCGCGCATCGCCGCCCTGCTGCGCGCGCACGTGCGGCTCACCGAGCGCTGGCAGGCAGACCGCGCCGGCTTCGCCACGTCCGCCAACGCGGCCTTCGGCAAGCTCACCAGCAAGCCGCTGCCGGCGAACATCGTGCAGGACGCCTTCTCCCGGCTGGAGCCCAGCCTGGACCCGGTGCCCTCGGCGCTGGCCACCGCCGCGAAGCACGCGAAGGAGCTGGGCTTCACCACCGATGACGACATCAAGGGCCTGGTGGACCTCAGCGTCCTCGAGGAGGTGCGCGGCGCCGCGGCGAAGAAGTGAGCCGCCGGAGCGGAACCCAGGGCCGCATCGCGGGTAGCGCACGAGCGCCCGGCGGCCCGGAGGAGCCCGACCGGACACCGTTCGTACATCCGTCGACGCGCGGTCACCTCATGAGGGTGACGGAAGGCCCCTCGCCGGGGGAGGATGCGCGCCCATGAGGATGGAGCGCGTGGAGGAGACGCTGGAGCGCATCGGCCAGGAGGCCCTGCGCACCCCCGGTGGAGTGCTGGCGTTCGACGGAGACGGCACGCTGTGGAGCGGAGACGTGGGGGATGACCTCTTCCTCGCCCTGCTGGACAACGGCGACATCCGCCCGGAGGCGCACGCGGCCCTGGTGCGGCTGGGCGCGGCGCACGGCCTGGAGGCGGGCCTGGGGGCACGCGAGCTGGCCCACCAGCTCTTCGCCGAGTTCGAGGCGGGCCGCATCCCGGAGAAGGAAGTCTACGAGATGGTGGCGTGGCTCTTCGCCGGCTGGCGCGTGGAGGCCGTGCGCGACTTCGCCCGCGACGTGGTGGCCCGCCGCGAGGTGAAGCGCCGCATCCACCCCGAGGCCCGGCGCGTCGTCGAGTGGGCCCGGGGCCGGGGCATCCCCTGCTACGTGGTCAGCGCGTCACCGCTCGCGGTGGTGCAGGCAGCCGTGGTGGAGGTGGAGGGGCTGAGCCCCTCCAACGTGCTCGCGTGCACGCCGCGCGAGGACGGAGGCTTCGTGCTGCCCGCCATCGTCGAGCCCATTCCCTACGCCGCCGGGAAGGTGCAGTGCCTGCGGGCGCGCACGTCCCAGCCGCTCTACGCGGCCTTCGGTGACAACGTGTTCGACTTCGAGATGCTCGCGGCATCTCGCGTGCCCGTGGCCATCCGGCCCAAGCCCCGCCTGCGCGCGCGGGCGCCGGAGCTCCCCGCCCTGGTGCAGCTCCAGCCGGAGGAGTGAGCCTCGGGCTCAGCCCTTGTCCGTCACCTCTCCCGCGAGCGACAGCGCGACGTTCTCCGTCGTGTTCTCCACCTGGTAGACGGCCACGACCTCCTGGCCCTTCTGGGGCATCTTCCGCAGCTGCAGCGCGCTCAGGTCGAGCGGCACCACCGCGCCGACCTGGGTCTGCACGTAGAGCACCATGCCGTTGAGCTTCACCACCTGTCCGGACAGCTCGCGCATCCGGTCCTCGTCGGGTGTCACGCGCCGCACCGGCACGCCCGCGCTGCTGCCCTGCGGGCCCACGTTGAGCGCGTTGATGCCCGCGCGGGTCACCGGGGGCATGGTGCCCGCGCGGCCGAAGCCCCCCTGGTCCATCCAGTCCGTCCGCTTCCGTTCATGCGTGGGCTGCGCCGGCTCGCGCGCAGGCGCGGCGAGGGGCAGCAGCAGCGCCGCCAGCGAGGGTGCCGCCAGCGCGAGGGCGCGCCAGCGTCTGGGAATCATCCGTGTCATCGGTCGGCTCCGGCAGGGGGGGTCATCGCCCCGGTTCCCCTGAAGCCTGGACCCGGACCGACGCCCGCGCAGGACCCGCGATACCCGCGACGCACCGAGGCCCGGGCTCCGTCCCGAGCGCCGGGCCTCTCTCCGCGCCGTGTCACTGCCTCGTGGCGTCGCATCGCACCACCGGGCCCACGGGCCTCCTTCGGGCGCTCGCGCTCCCGCAGGCCATGACGTGGGCGCGGGGGGACGTGGAGCGAAGCCCCGGGCCCTCGTGCTCCCGGGCGACGCTTGACCGCATGGCGACGGTGCGGACGTGACATGGAGTGTTCAACCCGTGAAGCCTTCCGCCCCATACCGCCAGGAAAGGGCTAGGGTGGGGTGTCCGGCACGGCTCCACAGCGAGCGCCCGGACCCATATCCACCGCCTCTGTCGGGGCGGTCGCACGCAGAGGCCGCACTTGAACGGTCGCACCGAAGAACACCGCATCGCCCTCTTCATCGATTTCGAGAACCTCGTCACCAACACGGGCATCAGCTCGGCGAACTTCGACCTCCAGCCGTCGCTGGACCGGCTGCTGGAGAAGGGCAAGGTCGTCTTCCGCCGCGCGTACTGCGACTGGTCCCGCTTCGCGGAGGCGAAGATTCGCCTGCACGACTTCGGCGTGGAGCTCATCGACGTGCCGCCCTCCACGCGGGCCGGGAAGAACGGCGCGGACATGCGCCTGGTCATCGACGCGCTGGAGCTGTGCTACGCGCGCGAGAGCATCGACACCTTCGTCATCGGCTCGGGGGACAGCGACTTCTGCCCGCTGGCCTACAAGCTGCGTGAGAACGGCCGCACCGTCATCGGGCTCGCGGTGAAGGAGTCCACGTCGCCCCTGTTCGTGAAGGCCTGCGACGAGTTCATCTACCTGCGCCCGCGCCAGTCGCGCTCGGACAAGGACAAGGGTGACAAGGAGAAGGGCCGGCACAGCGTGGCCGCGGACGACGCGGGCCACGGCAAGCGCGGGCATCACGGACACAAGGCGAGCGGCGGCAAGGGCGCCAAGAGCGAGGCGGCGCACGCCGCGCATGCGGGTGGCAAGGGGCACGCCAAGACGGAGGTGCCGGAGATGGCCCGCGAGGTGGTGCAGAGCATGCTCGCCCGGGCGACGGGACCGGTGAATCCGTCGCTCATCAAGGAGGCCATCGTCCGCAAGGAGCCGGACTTCGACGAGCGCGAGCACGGCTTCTCCACCTTCGCCCGGCTGCTGGCCGCGCTGGAGCAGGAGGGACTGCTGCGGCGCATCCAGCAGGGCCGCCAGTGGTACGTGGTGGCGGCGGACTCGGACCTCGGTGCCCATGGAGAGACCAAGGGCAAGAAGCGCCATGCCCACGCCGAGGAGGAGGACGAGGAGCTGGAGTCCTACCCGGACCCGGATGAGGACGAGGGGCTCTGAGCGGTACGACCTTCAGTGATTGCGCGGCGCGACTGACTGGAGGAGCGCCGTTGCAGCTTCGTCGGGCGCGACAAAGGCCTGATTGATGAGCTGTTCGAGCCTGTCAGCGCCCAGCTCGATGAGGCGCTGCTCGGCTTCGGGTGGAAGCACCATCCCTCGGGCCCTGGCGAACATCAGCAGTGTCCGGGTGCGCTCCCTGACACGCTCCTTGATGCGTTCCTCGGCAGCCGCTTCATTCCAGAAAGGCCAATCCAGCATGACGCTCCTCAGAGACTGACTGAGCCACTCGGCGCCGAATCGGCGGGCGGCCAGGGAACCCAGCACCACGAGCAAGTCTAACCGCTCCTCTTCCGACAGGCCCGGCTCCTGGCGCAATCGGGCTTCGGCCCAGGTCGCTCTTTCCGGCCCCGCCGTCTGCTCCATGACGGAGAGGGCCATCAATGCGGGCGCCTGGAGGGCAGGCAGGGAGAAGTCCACCTCCCACAGCCTCACCACCTGGAAGTCGAACGAGAGCACACGCTGCCCCGCACAGCCGAAGACGTAGGGCGGCGGCGCCCCTTCGGCCTCGGGCAGCAGGTAGAGCGCGACGGGCAACACCGGGAGCCCCTCCCGCAGGTGGGCGCGCACCGTGTAGTCCAGCAGCCTGCGCGCGAAGCCCGCCTCCGGCTGGGCCTGGAGTTCCACCTCCACCACGAAGCGCTCGCCCCGGGCCTCCGCGATGAGCAGCGCATCCGCGCGTCGCTCGGACTGGGGCAGGCTGGAGTCCACGGCACGAACCAACGTCGGCGCGTCGGGGCCGAAGAGCAGGAGCAGCAGCTGCTCGGGATGCCCCTGCACCAACCGGCGCAGTATCAGGTCATAGACGGAGGCCATGTGACGTCCAGGGTAGCCACCGGTCTGACATACCCAACACGACCCCACCACCGGACTCCGAGCAGAACGCAGCACGCCAAACGCACCGCGCTATCCGGAAACAGCGTTGCCCGGGATTTCCGGGAGACCTAGTCTCCGGGCGTTGTTTCATCACCTGGAGAAACACGTGAAACGTCTCTCCGCTGTATTCACCGCGGCGGGCCTCGTGCTCGGCACGGTGACCCCCGCGATGGCCGCCGAGCCGCCCCCCGAGTTCGGCACCGACTGGGACGACCCCCGCACCGCCGTCCCCGCCATCGCGAAGCCGCCCACGGCCTCGTGCACCGTGCAGATTGTCAACGAGCGGTTCGACGACTTCACGCCCTACACCGGCACCTTCACCCCACCCGCCGAATGCCCCGGCCCCTGGAACAAGGTCGTCCTGCGCATGGAGGGCAAGGTCCAGGGCGTCCAGTACGACCGGCTCGGGCACCTCGAAGTGGGCGGCGTCACCCTCTTCAAGACGTCCACCCCCGAGCCCTCCCGTGACGGCATCTCCTGGGCCGTGGAGAAGGACGTCACCGCCTACGCCCCGCTGCTGAGCCAGCCCCGCCCCGTGTGGATGCTCATCGGCAACGTCGTCAATGACACCTATACCGGCGTGCTCGACGTGCAGGTCTACCTGACCTTCTACCGCGCGCACGGCCGCTACAAGCCCGCCGATACCGCCGACGAGGTGCTCCCCCTCACCAACCCGCGTCGCGAGGACACCGCGTTGCTCGGCGAGGTGACGGTGCCGCGCAACACCGAGCGGCTCGTCGCCGAGGTGTACGCGACGGGCTCCGGCGGCGGCTGCGAGGAGTTCTGGTACATCACCGCGCCCGCCAACGTGCCGTACTCCTGCCCCGCCGACGAGGGCCCATACCGCGAGGTGCAGATTGAAGTGGACGGCAAGGTGGCCGGCATCGCGATGCCGTTCCCCCACGTCTACACGGGCGGCTGGTCCAACCCGTTCCTCTGGTACGTGCTGCCGGCGCCGCGCGCCTTCGACGTGCGCCCCATCCGCTATGACCTCACCCCCTTCGCCGGCCTGCTGACCGACGGCAAGCCCCACCAGGTCAAGGTGACGGTGCTCGGCGTTCCCGCGGGCCGCCCCGGCTGGGACCTGCCGACCAACGTGCTCGTCTGGCGCGACGCTCGCAGCGCACAGGTGACGGGCGGGCTGCTGGAGCACCGCGTTGGAGCCGTGTCCAACGAGTCGACGCACACGGTGGTGGACGGGTGGAACCACGTGGACACGCAGGGCAACCATCACCTGCGCGTCACCGGCTACGTGCGGACCTCGCGCGGCAAGGTGGTGACCACCGTCGAGCAGTCCGTGTCCAACGAGAGCCTGCACCGCTGGCAGGGAGATGCCGAGAACCCGGACGCGCTCACCTCGACGTGGAATGACTCCAGCACCATCACGGTGGCGGGCCACGGCTTCTTCCCGACGGTGAGCCGCTCCAACAAGCGCTACGTGCTGGATGGGCTCATCAGCGTGACGCCGGAGAACCGGCTCACCACCACCATCACCGTCAGCGACCTGGCCGACGAGCGCACCACCCGGGGCCTGTTCACGCTCGACCAGCAGAAGCTCAGCGACGTGTACACGGGTGAGGCCTCGTACAACCTCGGCGTGCCGCGCCCGCAGCGCAACGCGGTGGGCATCTCCACGCACCACTACCGGCTGACCGGAGAGCACGGCGACTGCTACGACCGACAGATCTCCACCCGGAACGGCTTCGTCACCGAGGACGTGCAGCGCTGCGACGACTGAAGTCGTACCGCCTCGCTCCGCGAGGCACGGCGAGCCCGCGAGATGGATGGACCTCGTCTCGCGGGTAGACCTCGCACCCGGAAACGTAACGAGCCCGCGAGGCACCCAGGCCTCTCGGGCTCGGAACACGTCTCGCGGGTGGACCGCGGCGAGGCTACCGCGGCCTCACTGCCCCTGACGCGGCGTGGTGGACTCGTGCAGGTGCTCGAGGAACTCGGGCAGCAGGCTGGCGGAGATGACCCACAGCTTGCCCTCGCCCAGGTCCGCGAGCGCCGCGCGCTCCACGTACTCCACGCTGGTGGCCTCCACGTAGTGGACGAACACCTTGCGGCCCCGCGCCCGGTACCAGTCCGCCGCGCGCGCCAGCAGCGCCACCATGGCGTCCTGCACCTCCGGCAGCGAGTCGTCCGCCAGCGGCACCAGCCGCACGCCGTCCAGCACGTTGAAGAGGTTCAGCCCCGGCTGCGCCGACTCCACCACCGCCAGCACCAGCGGCCGGCCCTCGTGCCGCGCCACGAACAGCTCGCGCTCGCGGCCCATCGCCGCCTCGCTCCACTGCTCGCGCGCGTGCTTCAGGTCGAAGCGCTCCGGCACCAGGTCCAGCGCCTCGCGGTACGCCACCGGCCGCGTGTTGGCCACCTGCTCGAAGAAGCGCGCGCGCTCCTCCGCCGTGGGCGCCGCCACCTCGATGCCCGCGGGCATCTCCCACGCGCGCTCCACCTCGCCCTCCATGAGGCGGAAGGGCACCAGGCACGTCTGCCCCGTGTGCTCGTACCAGGTGGCGAAGTCGAACTTCGTGAAGCGCACCCAGCGCACGTTCGCCTCGCAGAAGGCGAAGAACCACTTCACGTCCGGGTCCACCTGCGTGGGCTCGTAGCCGCGCAGGTAGATGTCGCGCAGCGCCTCGCGCGCCGACGTGCGCACGCCCGGCACGCCCTGCCGCGCGAGCTGGTGCGCCATCCAGCTGCCCTCGTACGGCTTCACCACCGACAGCGTGGCCTCCACGGCCTCACCCGCCGGCCGCACCACCCGGTAGCCCAGCCGCGTGCGGCCCTCCAGCCGCGCCAGCGTGGCGTCGAAGGTGGGCCGCTGGTCCGCGAAGTCCTCCGGCGTCTTGCCCGGCAGCCGGAAGTAGCCCGAGCGCTCGAACAGCTCCCACGTCGCGTCGCTCCAGTCGCCGCCCACCTTCGTCGTGGGGTGCAGCTGCGCCTCCACCAGCGTGCGCCACGCCTTGGCCCCCGCCGCGTCCAGCGGCCGCACGGACATGCCGCACCGCCGGCCCTCGGACGTGCCGGAGATGTTGCGCACCTCCGCGCGCAGCCGCACCGGGGCCAGGCCCTCCATGGCCACCTCCAGCACCGGCTGGCGCATGCCCGGGTAGAGCAGGTCCTCGCCCGGCTCGGTCATGAAGGCCAGTCCCTCGTAGGAGAGGTCCAGCACCGGCCGGCGCACGTGCACCTGCGGCCACAGCGCATGGTCGAACGACAGCTCGCACGGGCTGCTCGGCGGCGCGCGGCGCAGCCAGCGGTGGCGGTAGCGCTCCAGCTCCTTCGGCACCGGCATCACCACCAGCCCGGACTCCTCGCGCGCCTCGCACACCTCCAGGTGCACCACGCTGGTGTAGCCGAACGCCTCCAGCACGAAGGGGCACGGGGGCAGCTCGCCCTCGAAGCGCCAGCCCATGAGGCCCTCGAGCGCGTCGAAGAAGTCCGCCGTCACCTTCACCTTGCGCCCGTCCGGCAGCCGCGCCACGCCGCGCGCCTTGCGCGACGCCAGCGAGTCGCAGATGCGCGCCACGCGGCTCGGGTGGTCGATGCGCTCCTTCCACACCGGCCGCGTTTCGGGCGGCAGCAACAGCCCGTTGTCACGCAGCGCCTCCAGCACGGACACGATGCGGCGGCCCGCGTCCAGGGGCGGCGCCACGAAGCGCAGGCTCACCTCGGCCGGCCCGCTGACGCCCATGACCTCCGCGTCCAGCGCGGTGGCCCAACGCTCGCCCTGCCCCAGCACCACGGACGCGGCCTGCCCCGGCTCCAGCGACGCCTGCGAGGACAGGTGCAACGTCAGATGCTCCAACGAGAGCCGCACCAGCCGGCCCGGAGCGTGGCGGTTCCCGAACGACGCCACCGCCGTCAGCTCCGTCCCCATCCGGTAGCCGAGCAATGACTCCCGGCCGCTCATCCCGTCCAGCGTGTCAGCCTGCATGACAGCTCCGTTGTTGAATGACATTGACTCTACAGCCTCATGCAAAAAGAAGCAGCCCCACCGGAAGTATGAGACGGGTGGGAACACGGCTTCCCACAGCGTGGACACGAATGAGCCAGGAAGAACTCGCCTTCCAGGACAGCCGTTGTGGAGCGACAGAGGGAGTGTCTCTCAATCGCCGTTCTGTATCGCTTGTTTGTCCTCATGGACAGCGCCTCTGTACCGTGAGGAGCGTGTCGCACAGACTCCCATCGGGTCCGCGTCCACCCACTGCGTAGACCTGGACCTCATGCCTCGCTGACGTGTGAGTCTTCAGGTGAACCCTGGGAGCACGGCGCGGACAGACAAGCGGTTCGTGAAGACCAGACACATCGGCCTGCATGACGTCGATGCGGTCACCCGCTCCTGACCGGGGACTGCGTGTTCACGCGTTCATCGCGCTCCAGCCCCGGGGTCCGTGCCGTTGTCGACAATGCGTTCTCCATCCGCACCCGGACAGCGGTGAGCAAGCCAGGTGTGGAGCGGAGCAGCGTCAGTGCCCGGAAAGCGTCCGCGGGACTGAGGGCATCGCGTGGAGCCGCCAGGCAGGCGGGCCGCCCCATGCCCGGCCGAAATGATGGGGCCTTCGCGCTGACGCGTTGATAGGGAGTCGTTCGCTTTTCCGCGTGGGGATTCGTCCTGCGAGTCCCAGCAGGCGCTTCCCGGTGCGCACCATCGACCGAGGCCCTGCTTGCCCCTCTCCACCCTCTGCCTGCGCTGCGGCATGTGCTGTGACGGCACCCTCTTCACCCATGTGTCGCTGCAGCCGCCCGAGGTCACCGCGCTGGAGGCACGTGGACTTCCGCTGACCCGGCGCGCGGATGGCTCACCGGCCCTGGCGCAGCACTGCGCGGCGCTGGATGGACGCACCTGCACCGTCTACGCGGACCGGCCGGCGAGCTGCCGCCGCTACCACTGTCAGCTCTACGCGGCGCTCGCGGAGAAGGAGGTCTCCCTCGACGAGGCGCTCGCCGTCGTGGACGAGGCCCGCGCGCGGGTGGACGCCGTGGGACAGGAACTGCCGCCCGCATCCGAGGGCGAACCCCGCTCGGTGATGCAGCGCGCCCGCCGCGCGGAGCAGCCGGAGCACGGAGGCCCATTGGCTCCGAAGGCCCAGGCCGCCCGCGAGCGCGCCGAGGCGTTCCTCGACAAGCACTTCCGCGGCCGCTTCGGCCGGCGTGAGTGATGAGGCGCGCGCCGCGCGACCTGCAATCCCCACAGCCCATGCACCGTGGGTGAGTGCCGTCCGCCATGAATCCACGCGCCTGACGAGCGGGTCCGACTACGATGCGGCCCGCACCGCCCTTTCCTGCCAGGCCTTCCGCGCGCCCCTCCTTCCGCTCGCGAGCCCGGCGCCACCCCGAGGTCCCTCCGATGAAGACGAAGTCCTCCGTCCTCGCCTCCCTGATGACGTGCTCCCTGCTCGCCGCGCCCGCCGTCCACGCGGGGGATGACGGGCCGGTGAAGTCCGCTTCGGTGGACCTCAATGGCGATGGCAAGCCCGAGGCCATCTCCATTGAGTGGGACGAGGCCAAGGACCAGTTCATCCTCAAGGCCGGCACCGCCACCATTCGCGGCGCGACGGATGGCAACGAGCCCGCTGGCTTCACCGTGGTCGACATCGACAGCGGTGACAAGCGCAAGGAGGTCGCCGTCGGCACCGGACAGACGGACTACGACAAGCAGCAGCACCTCTTCGCCTTCGACGGCAAGGCTTTCAAGGCGCTGGGCAGCGTCCCCGCCCTCACCGAGGCCCGTGGCAACGGCATCATCCTGTCCGACTCGTGGCAGGGCTTCTGGAACCGGCGCGACAAGTTCACGCTGGACGCCAAGGCCGGCAAGGTCACCGAGGTGCCCCAGGAGATGTACGCCGTCGGCGTCGAGGCCACCGTGAAGCAGTCCTTCCCGCTCGCCCGCAGCCGCACGGAGAAGACGCCCGTGGCCACGCTGGCGCAGGGCTCGAAGATCCAGGTGTTCGCGGCGGCGCCCGTGGGCAAGAAGGGCGGCGGCTATCTCTACCTCGTGAAGTCCTCCACCGGGCTGCTCGGCTGGGCCAGCGAGAAGGACCTGATGGAGAAGACCGAGGGCCTGCCCCTCGCGGGCTGAGGTCCCGTGCGCCCTCCGGAGCATTGCACTAGGGTGCGCCGCGCATGATGGCCGTGGACGCCGCACCCAGCCCCGCATCCTCCACTGGAGCACCCTCCACGGCTCCCAGCGCCCGACAGGTGATGGGGCTCACCGTGGGGATGCTCGCGTACCACTTCGGGCTGTGGCTCTGGACGGCGCACCGCCGGGGATTCACCCTGACCGAGGCCCTGCACCGCTGGGACTCGACGCTCTACAGCGCCATCGTGCTGGAGGGGTACAGCCCCTCGCCCGCGCTGCGCGCCTTCCTGCCCGCGTGGCCTGGGTTCGTGACGCTGTGGCACCGGCTCCTCGGGGGCACGGTGCCTCCCTGGGTGCTGGGCTGTGTCCTGTCCACGCTCCTGCTGCTGGGATTCTCCGCCTGGGTGTCCCGGCGCATGGCACGGGGTGACACCTCGCCGCTCGTGCCGGGCACCGCGTGGGGCCTGGCCCTCTTCCTCTTCAGCCCGGCCAGCTTCGCCCTGCACTCACACCACACCGAGGCGCTGTTCGTGCTGCTCTCCTTCGGCGCGCTGACCTCCGCGTGGGATGGGCACACCTGGCGCGCGGCGCTCTTCGCGGCGCTGTGCGTGTGGACTCGCAACCAGGGCATCTTCGTGGCCGTGGCCGCGGCGCTCCTGCTGGCGCGTCCTCCAGGGCCGTGGCGTGAGCGGCTCGGCCGCTTCGCGGTGGTGGGCGGCGTGTCACTCGCCGCGTTCGCCGGGCTGCTCTACTTCCAGTGGCGGGGCACGGGGGACGCGCTCGCGCACGTCCATGCCCAGCAGTACTGGAAACACCCGTCCGCGTGGGAGGCGCTGCGCGGCCTCTGGTCCGGCAATCCCTCGCAGAAGGTCGACGGGTGGATTGGCCTGCGCTACGTGTTCGCCGCCGTGTGGCTGGCCGTCTCCGTCGCCCTCTTCCGCCGCAGCCCCGCCCTGGGCCTCTATGGCCTGCTCTCCGTGGGCGTCATGGTGCTGCAGGGCGGCATGGGCAACGCGTTCCGCTATGGCTCGGTGGTGTTCCCCGTCCTGTTCTGGCTGGGAGACTGGCTGGCCGCGCGCCCCGTCTGGCTGCGCTGGGGCGCGGCGGTCCTCGTGTTGTGGCTCAACCACAAGGTGACGCACGGCTTCGCCATCGGCCGCTGGGTGTACTGAGGCCGCTCAGGGCACCAGCGCCAGCTCGACACGTCCGAGCTGCTCGTCCGTGGACGCGACCTTCACCGTCACCGGCATGCCGATGGTGAAGGACCGCTCCTTGCCCACCAGCGACAGCTCGCGGGCGTCGGGGCGGAAGGGGCCGCCGGGCAGTCCCTCCGAGGGCACCACGCCCTCGACCAACATCCCATCGAGCTGCGCGACGAGGCCGAAGGGCTTCACCCGCGTCACGCGCGCGGGGAACTGCTGGCCCACGCGCGCCGCCATCCACCGCGCCTCCAGCTCGCGATGACGGTCCGTCTCCGCGCGGCTCGCGGCGCGCGCCTTCGCGTTGATGTGCACCGCGAGCGCCTCCACCGCCGGGTCGTTGTCCACGAAGTTCCGGCGGCCCCGCAGGTAGGCCTTGAGAATCCGGTGCACCGCGAGGTCCGCGTACCGGCGGATGGGTGACGTGAAGTGCAGGTACAAAGGCGCCGCCAGCCCGAAGTGCGGCAGCGGCTTCACCGTGTACCGCGACGGGCCCAGCGAGCGCCGCAGCACCGAGCGCAGCGCCGCCTCCGCCGCCGCGCCGGCAATCTGCCGGTCGAACGCCGACAGCGCCAGCGGCGTCAGCTCGCGCCCGAAGCCGGCCGCGAAGCCGGACGTCTCGGCGAAGGCATTCAGGTCCGCGACGCGCAGCGGGTCCGGCTGCTCGTGCACGCGGAACACCCCGGGCACGCCGCGCGCCAGCAGCCACGTGGCGATGGCCTCGTTCGCCGCCACCATGAAGCGCTCAATCATCCCGTGCGCGGACGTGAGCCGCTCGCTGACGAGGCCGGACAGCTCGCCCCGCTCGTCGAAGGTGAAGCGCGCCTCCTCGCGGGCGAACTCCATGCCGCCGCGCGCCGCTCGCGCCACCGCCAGCCGCGCCGCCGCGAGCCGGAACCACGGCATGACGTCCTTCACGGGCTCCATGGCCGGAGACACCTCGCCCCGGTCGAGGAAGGCGGCCGTCTCGTCGTAGTTCAGCCGCGCCCACGAGCGGATGATGCTCTCGTACACGTCCGCCGCCGTGACGCGCCCCTGCGGGTCGATGCGCAGCTCCACCGTGAGGCACAGCCGGTCCTCGCCCTGCACGAGGCTCAGCCAGTGCGAGGACAGCTCCTCGGGCAGCATCGGCAGCACTCGGCCGGCGAGGTACACGCTGGTGGCCCGCTCGCGCGCCTCCACGTCCAGCGCCGAGCCCTCCGTCACGAACTCGCCCACGTCCGCGATGGACACCAGCAGCCGCAGCGCGCCGTCCGGGCCCGCCGGCAGCACGGAGATGGCATCGTCGATGTCACGCGTGGACGGCGCGTCCACCGTCACCGTGGGGATGGAGCGCAAGTCGCGCCGGCCGCCGGGCGCATGGGGCACCGCGCGGGCGCGGAGGGCTTCCTGCACCACCTCGGCGGGGAAGGACTTGCGCAGGCCGTGCCGGGCGATGACGCGCTCCAGCGAGCGGTCCTCCCCAGGCTCCACGCGGTAGAGGAGGACGAGCTTGCCCTCGGCGATGCGCGCCACCACCGCGTCGCCGTGCTGCACCTGCGTGCCGGCGGTGTCGAGCACCCAGTCCGCGTTGGCCACCTCGCGGTCCACGCGCAGGAAGGGCGAGCCCTTGCGCATCACGACCTCGCCGTAGACCTGGGTGCGCGGGCGCTCCACGAGCGACAGGCCGCTGGCCGTCCAGCGCCCATCCGCCGCGGCGGTGATGGTGGCGGTGACGGTGTCTCCGGCGAAGAAGGGGTTGAGGTCCGGAGGCGGAATGAAGGCGGACAGCACCTCGTGCGAGCCGGGTGACTGCACGGTGAGGAAGCCGAAGCCGCGAGGATGGACGTCGATGCGTCCGGTGACGGAGCGAGGAGAAGCGGAGGTATCCATGGAGTGAGCCTTGGAGCGCGTCTTAGCCCACTTCGTGCCCGGTGGAGCGTGTCCACGGGAGGACGGAGGGCGGGAGCGCGCGGAAAGTGTCGTCCCCGGGGCCTGCTACCGTTGAGCGGCCTGCTTTTCGCCGGGGGGTCCGCGAATGCGTTGGCGAACCGTGTGCGTAGACGTGCTGCTGCTGGCGGTCCTGACGGGCTGCCCGCGGAATCACATGCCTGGAGGGGTGCTCGACAGGGCTGCTCGCAAGGATGTGAGGCAGTTGCTCGAGCAGTACGGCTGTTCCGATAAGGACTACGAGAATTTTTGCGTGGGCATCGAGGACATCGACGAACTCGAGGAGTGCATCAAGGAGTGCGGCTCATGAACTGGCGAAGTGCCCTGGGTGCCATCGTGGGCGCGCTTCTCCCCATGCCGCTATTACTCGTGTTGCTCAGCCTGCGGACAGAAGCGCCGAGTCCCGCTTCCGGTTCTCCGCAAGTCAGCCCCGTGCTCTCCTTCGAGGAGCGCATGCAGCGGGTGACCTATCACCGTGAATGCCGAAGGGCCTCGGACTGCGAGCCCCCCATGGGCTGCGTGGTAGACGCCCGGGTCTACACCCACTACTGCACCGACAGTCAGTGCATGACGGATGCCCAGTGCCCGGACGGGCTCGTATGCCGCGACGTGGACCCCGTGGGTGAGGGATTGCTCGTGCGCTTCTGTGTCCCGCTGGGCTTCCGCAAGGAAGGTGAAGAGTGCCTTCCGATTCCATCCACCCGGGAGCAGGCATGTGAGTCGGGATTGCTGTGCGCGGAGGTCAAGATGAACTGGTGCGGCCGTCCTTGCCAGTTGGATGACCCCGCGAGCTGTCCGGAGGGATTCTTCTGCGGGAACGTACCGCCCGAGCCCATCTGCCTGCCCACCTGTGAGACACGCGGGTGTCCCGAGGGCCAGCAGTGCATCCGTCACTACGGTGGAGTCTCGCAGTGCGCCGTGGTCTACGGACCCGACTGCCAGCAGTCGCCGTGTCCCGAGGGCCGCGAATGCCGGGTGAGGACCTCGTTGGAGAAGCCCGGCAAGGCCTGGACGGAATGCGTCGAGGAGTGCGGTCCGGGCAAGCCCCCCTGCCCCGAGGGCTTCACCTGCGACCGTTGGCACTGCCTCCCGAGTTGTAACCCCCAAGGCCCCAGCACCTGCCCCGAGGGCTACGTCTGCAAGCAGGGAAAGAAGCCGGACCGTCCCTGGGTGTGCCAGTCCGACAGATAGCCCCTCCTTCCCGAACGAGGCGCGTGGTGCATTCCCTCCTCTCGCCCCGGTTCGAACACCGCTGCCGGACATCCGCGCCGCCGGCCTCTTCCGCGCGCGTCACGTCACCGCACCATCGCGCATGACGACGCCCTGAAAGCGTCAGTCGACCTCCCGAGCCCGTCACCGGACAGCACCGCGCCGCCGCCGTTCCTCCCCTCTTCACCGATACCCAGGTCGCCAATGGCCTCTCCAGCCCCACCGCCATGGCCTTCGCGCCCGATGGCCGCCTCTTCGTCCGCGAGCAGGCCGGCATCCTGCGCGTCATCCAGAACGGCGTGTTGCTGTCCCAGCCCTTCGTCACCGTGAGCACCGACAACCAGGGCGAGCGCGGCCTGCTCGGCGTCGCCAACGCCCGCCTCCCCTGGTCCAGCCCAGCCGCTCCAAGCAGGTCATCCCCGCCGACCGGCTTCGGCCCTACCCACCCCCTCCTTCACCCGGAGAGTTGGCGAGGCACCCTGTCAGGTCGGGTCCGCCCACGATTCCCTACCTGAATCGAGCATCAATTCCGCCAAGCCCTGGAAGTCGCTGAGTCTGATAGCAAACCGGCGGGGTCCGGGCTTTCGCGTCCATCCGGCTGGAGGTGTAGATTCGCGACATTCCAATGAGTGGGAACACGCTGCCGCTCGCGCCGGAGGCGCGATCGCTGGGCAAGTACGAGGTGCTCTGCCGCCTGTCGACAGGCGGGATGGCGGAGATCTTCCTCGCGTCTCAGCGTGGGCTGGCGGGGTTTCGCAAGCTGGTGGTGCTGAAGCAGATTCTGCCGGACATCCGTGGCGAGGAAGAGTTCGTCCGGATGTTCCTGGACGAGGCCAAGGTGACGGCCGCGTTCAACCACCCGCACATCGCCCAGGTGTACGACCTGGACATCGCGGACGGCGAGCTGTTCCTGTCCATGGAGTTCGTGCCGGGCGCGACGCTGGTGGAGGTGGCTCGCGCGTGCCGGCAGGCCAACATCGCCATCCCCATGGGCTTCAGCCTGATGGCGGTGCGCGACACGGCGGTGGCGCTCCACTACGCGCACACCTTCACGGACCCGCTGGGTCACCCCTCGCCCGTCATCCACCGCGACGTGGCCGAGAAGAACATCATGGTGACGTACGAGGGCGTCACCAAGCTGCTGGACTTCGGCATCGCCAAGAGCCTGGCGCGCGCCAGCCGCACCGCGGTGGGCATGGTGAAGGGCACCAGCGGCTACATGTCCCCCGAACAAATCATGGGCGAGCCGCTGGATGCTCGCAGTGACTTGTTCAGCCTCGGCGTGGTGCTGCACGAGTGCCTCACCGGCATGCGGTTGTTCTACGCGAAGCAGGCCGAGGCGATGATGAACGCGGTGCTGCGCTGCGAGGTGACGCCGCCGTCGCGCACCAACAAGCAGGTGCCGCCGGAGCTGGATGCCATCGTGATGCGCGCGCTCGCGAAGAAGCGCGGCGACCGGTACGCGTCCACGCTGGAGTTCGCCCGCGCCCTGGAGCGCGCGGTGGGCCCGCTCATCTGGCACCCCGAGCAGAGCAGCGAGCTGATGCGCCGCCTCTTCGCCGACCGGCGCGAGCAGACGCGCCAGCTGCTGATGAGCGGGCAGTCCTCCAACGGCGACACCACTGGTGAGCTGAGCCTGGCGGCCGTGCTGGCCATGGGCTCGGAGCCCTCCGCCGACCCGGCCGCGACTCCGCCGGCCCAGCCCGTGCCTCCGCCGCCCGCCCGCGCCTCGACGTCGGTGCCCCCGGTGAAGGCTCCCGCGCAGGCGAAGCCCGCCACGCCCGCTCCGGGTGCGCCCGCGCCACGCCGGCCCACCCTCACGGCTCCCGTCCATGAGCCGCCCCCCGTCGAGGCGGCGGGCACCATCCGCGCCCGTCCCGCGCTCAAGCCGCCGCCGCAGAAGCGCGCGGCCCCGCGGCTCCCGGCGGGCCCGCCTTCGCCTCCTCCCGAGGCGGTGGCGCCTCCGCCGCCTCCTTCCGACGACGCGGAGCTCTCCGTCCGCACCCAGCCCGGGCGGCCGGCCCTGCCACCGGAGTTCCTCCTCCGCCCGCAGCAGCCCGAGCCCGTGCACGCGCCCGACGCGGCCACCTCGGTGCTGGGCCCGCGCAGTGCTTCGGCGCACGAGCCTCCACCCCCTCCTCCCGAGGAGCCGCCCCGCGCCGAGCCTCGGCCCCGCTCTCCTCGCACGCTGGAGGGCATGCGCGCGGTGGGCTCGGGCGAGTCCTCCCGGGCCGGTGCGGACGAGCCGTCGCGCGCCGAGGCACGGCCGCGCCGCACGATGGACAACGTCCGCGCCGCGGCGGCACCCGTCGAGCGGGACTTGCAGACCGCGATGGTCCGCGCGCCCGGCCCCGTCGAGCGGGACTTGCAGACCGCGATGGTCCGCGCGCCGGCGCCTCCTCCGCCACCTCCGCCGGAGCAGGACTACCAGACGGCGATGGTGCGTGCGCCCGCGCCCGCCACGCGCGACTCGCAGCCCCCGGCGGGCCGTGCCCCCACGCCGCAGGAGTCGGCGGCGGGCCGCGCTCCCGCTCACGGTACGCGCGACTCGCAGCCTCCCGCGGGCCGTGCGCCCACGCCGCCCGAGCACGGCGCCCAGGCCGCGGTGGGCCGCGCGGCCGCTCCCGCCGCGCGTGACTCGCAGCCTCCGGCGGGCCGGGTGCCAACGCCTCCGGATTCCGAGTACCCGACGGCGCTGGTGCGCCCGGGCGCTCCCACCCTCCGTGACTCGCAGGCCCCCGCGGTGCGCCCGGGTGCCACCACCATCCGTGACCCGCAGCTCGCGGTGCGCGCGCCCGCTCCCGTGATGCGCGATGCGCAGGCCCGCGCGCCCGAGCACCGCGAAGAGACCGTCTCCATCACGCCCACGTACAAGTCGCGGAAGGGCCGCCGGCGTTCTCCTCCCGCCCTGCCGCCCTTCGCACCGCCCGACGTCACCACCGAGCCCGTGCGCCCGGTGGCCGTGTCCGATGCGCCGCCGGAAGGCTCCGCGCTCGGTGACGACGACTCGCACGTGAACACCCAGACCGGCCTCCGCGCCCCCCGTCGCGCGCGGGGAAGCCGGGTGCTGGTCACCATGGCCGTGGTGGTGCTGCTGGTCCTCGGACTGGGCGCCGTGGCGGTGCTGCTCGACCTCGACAAGGGCCGTGTGTCCGCGGCGCTGAAGCCCGTGCTGGCCCGCGTCGGCCTGGGTCCGCAGCCCCGCCCCGCGAACCCGGCTCCCTCGAAGCCGGAGAACACCCCGGCCGTCGCGGAGCCCGTCCCGCGGCAGGCGCCCACCGGCACCGCTCCGGAGACTCCGTCCACCTCGGACACGGCGCGCGTCGCCGTGGCGCCCGGCACCGGCACGGCGGACACCGCCCCCAAGACGACCCCGACGGACGACGCCCAGCCCGGGGCCTCGGATGCGGCTCCCGTCGCGGCTGATGGGGAGACTCCCTCGGAGGACGAGAGCGCCCCACCCGCGGAGTCGCCTGCCAGGAAGACCCGCGGTGGCTCCAAGCGCTCCCGGGAGGCCGTGGCCCGCAAGGCCCGCGCTTCCGAGGAAGCCTCCGCCGCCACCCCCGCTTCCAGCTCGGAAGACGCCCCGGCGGGCGAGCGTGGCTTCCTCACCCTGCTCACCGAGCCTTCCGCCGAGGTGTTCCTCGGGAACCGGAAGCTGGGGAGCACGCCCCTCTTCAAGGTGAAGCTGCCCTCCGGCAAGCACACGCTGAAGCTCGTGGACGGCACCGGGAAGGCGCACCGCCTCCCCGTGGAAATCACTCCCGGGGAGACCACCGCCGTCAGGGTCCCCCTGGCGCTGATGGGCGGCGAATAGCCGGACGCAATCGCTTCGCGGGTCGTGCGTAGCCAGGGCATGACGGGGCCGGCCCTGGCCCCCTACCTGTCCGGAGCGTCCCCCATGACGAACACTCGCGTTTCCGTCCTCGTCTCCTTCCTGATGCTGTCCGCCTGTGCCCACGCCCAGTCGCAAGCCCAGGACGGCAAGCAGGAAGCCGCGGCCCGGCAGGGCGAGACGCGTGACGTCCCCGACTTCGACGGCGTGGCCGTGAGCCATGGCATCAAGGCCGAGGTGAAGGTCGGCCCGAAGTCCGTCCGGCTGGAAGGGCCGGAGGAGCTGCTGTCCCGCGTCCGGCTGAAGGTGGAGGACGGCGTCCTCACCACCGAGGTGGAGAAGAAGGGCATCTTCAGCAACTTCCGGGGCAACGGCGTCCGCCTCTACGTCTCCAACCCCACCGTGAAGAGCGTGAGCGCCAGCGGCGGCAGCCGCATCGATGCCGAGGCCACCAACACGGATGAGTTCTCCGCCGAGGCCAGCGGCGGCGCCGTCGTCTCCGTGCGCGGCGTGGACGCGCGCAAGGTGGACGCCGAGGCCAGCGGCGGCTCGCGCGTGACGCTGTCCGGCCGCGCGAAGGAGCTGGACGCCGAGGCCAGCGGCGGCGCCGTGGTGGCGGCCCTCGACGTGCGCGGCGTGAAGACGCTGGACGCCGAGGCCAGCGGTGGCTCGCGCGTGGAGGCGGACGCCTCGGACAGCGTCACCGGCGACGCGTCCGGCGGCAGCATCATCCAGCTCGTGTCCCGCCCGGGCCGCAGCGAGGTGGACACCAGCGGCGGCTCCAAGGTCGTCTACGACAAGAACTGACGCACGCCCCTCACGGGTCCAGCCGCAGCTCCGCGTCCTGGACCCGGGCACCCTTGCGCTCGAACACCTCCACGCGCAGCACCGGCTCGCGCCACGTGAGCCGGGTGAAGTTGCTCAGCTGCACGTAGCCGCCGTGCCGCGAGACGACGTAGTCGGACTGCCCGTCGAGGACACCGGACTGCTCGTACATGAACTCGGGCGGGACGAAGGCCGGCGCCGCGAAGGCCGAGGAGATGATGGAGTAGAGACGGAAGTCCGGGCGTGACTTGCTGAGCAGCTCGCTCCAGATAGACGCGTGGATGTCCCCGGAGAGAAACACCACGCGCCGCACGTTGTTGTCGCGGATGAAGTCCAGCAGGTGCTGGCGCTGGTGCAGGAAGCCCGCCCACTTGTCGTGGCGCTCCACCGCCGCCAGGCCCGCCAGCTTCACGTCCGGGAAGAACGGCACCGCGGACACCACGAACTTCAGGCCTGCCGGGTCCTTCACCAGCCAGTGCTTCAGCGACTCCAGCTGCGTGGGGCCCAGGAGCTGCGGCGGCCGCGCGCGGTGGTAGCGCTCCGTGCGCGTGTCGAGGACGAAGAAGCGCGCGGGCCCCACCTGGAAGTCGTACCAGTACCGCGTCAGCGCGTTGGTGACGCCGGGCGTGTTGCGCCGCTCCAGCGCCGGCCCGTGCACCACCTGGTAGCAGCGGTACGCCTCGATGGCCGCGAGGTAGCGCACCCGGTTGGCCCAGCGCTGCTCGTTGCTCAGCCCCGGGTCCACCAGCTTGTCCATGGACCAGTTGTCCACGATTTCGTGGTCGTCCATGGTCATGTACGTGGGCACGCGCGACATCAGCCGCCGCAAGAGCGGCTGGGTGAAGGCCCGGCGGTACGTGTCGCAGTACTCCTCGAAGGTGCGCGCGTCGCGCCGCACGTCGGCATAAATCTGGTCCCCCACCATGAGCAGCAGGTCCGTGGGGATGCTGTCGGCCTGGTCCAGGATGGTGCCGAAGATGCGGTCCCCGCGGTTGCTCAGCCCGACGATTTCCTCCTCGGACGGGCCCGGGTGGCGGCACGAGCCGAAGACGAAGGACAGCTCCGGGCTGCCCGGCGCTCGCGCGGAGCGGAAGGCCCCCGCCGTGGCCCCCTGCAGCTCCAGCCCCACCGGCGGCGCCAGCAGGTGCTGCTCCACGTCCGAGAAGAAGTAGCCCATGCGGTACGCGTAGGCGTGCGCGGGCCGCAGGCCGTCGAAGTCGACACTGCCCGTGAAGTCATCCTCGGCGCGCAGCTTGAAGTAGGTCGCCTGCTCGGGCGTGGTGGTGCCCGCCTTCAGGATTTGCGCGATGCCGTAACAGAAGCGGCCGCCGGGCGGGCGAGAAGGCGCCCCCCTCCCCCACAGGCGCACGGTGGTGTCCGTGGTGGAGCCGACGATGGGGCCTACCGTCACCGGGTGGACTGGGAACGCGAGCGCCATGGGAAGGGGCCTCCTGTGCCCTGAAAGGGGTGATTCCGAAGCAGCGCGCACTCCGCGTCAATGACTCGGCGAGGAGGGGTCGACCCGACAACGTCTCCGCGCGACGCGGGCCGGCTTGCTCCCCGGGGCCCGGGCCGGCTGGAATGCGCGTCCCCACCCCCTGCCTGGAGC
>NZ_JABBJJ010000159.1 GCF_012933655.1 Pyxidicoccus fallax
CTCCCTCCCCGTCGAGCAGGACGCCATCCGGTGGGATGGCGTCCACCCGCAGGTGCGCCTTGAAGGCGGGGACCTCCAGCGCGGCGGGTGGGCGCTTCACGCGAACAACGTGCTTCAGAAGCCGCAGGTGTTGGTGCAGCTCTTCGGCCGCGCGCGCCCGTCCTCGTGGACGATGTCGCCCACGTTCTCATTCCCGGCGCCGGTGGGCTTGGGAGGAACGCTGAGCGTCACCAGGGGCCGGCCCGTGCCCGACTGGACGGCGTACTCGAAGTCGGGGAGCAGCGGCAGGCCGAACTCCTTGAAGACGTCCGCCGGCGCGCTCTTGAGCCTGTCCATGAAGGACGGGTCGCTCCACGCGCGGGCGACGATGCGCGGCCAGGTCTTCATCCAAGCGGTGTCCATGTCGCGACCGAGCTGGGTTCCCAACTGACCGCCGCCCTTCCGGCTCCCACGGGCCGCGGCCTTGCGCGCCGGAGCCTTGCGGACCGGGGCCTTGCGGACCGGGGCCTTGCGCGCGGGCGCCTTGCGGGCCGGAGTCTTGCCGCGGACGGAGGACTTCTTGGTGGCGGGAGTCTTGCGAGCCTTCACCGCGGGGGCTGCGCTACGGCTGCTCTTCTTGGTGGCCATCTCCACTCCTTCGAGGGCGGCGGATGCTAACAGCGGCTCATCGCTCATCGCAATGAAGCACGGAATGTCACATCGCGCCCGGCACGGTCGTGGCTCACGGTGATGGAGTAGAACGACGGCGCTCATGGCGAAGCGACCGAGAATCCTGGATGTCGACGCGCACGTGGTGGAGCCGGCCCACGTGTGGACCCGCTCCCTGCCGCGCGGGTACCGCGAGCGGATGCGGCTGCGGGCCCCCGAGTCCCGCCCGCGCACGTGGGGGGAGGAGGTGGAGTGGCGGGCGCGCCTCGTCCTCGCGTGCGAGCGGGAAGGGCTGGACGTGGACGAGGTGGAGGAGGCCATCGCCCGGGCCGAGCCCGGCCTCCAGTTCCTGGAGGTGGACGGCGAGCCGCTGCTGCCGGAGGTGGCGCGACGGGTCTGGCAGCCGCTCGCGGCGGGCGCCTTCACCCGCTACCTGCCGCTCATCCGCTCGGGATTCGACGGCGCCTCCTTCGTCGAGGCGATGCGGGGCATGGGCGTCGAGCGGGCCTTCTTCTACCCCACCGTATTCCTCCTGCTGCTGGGTGTGGACTCCATGGAGCCGGCCTTCGCGGTGGCCCTGATGCGCGCCTACAACGACTGGCTGCGCGGCTTCTGCGCGGCGGACCCGGGCTTCCTCCACGGCGTGGGCGCGCTGTGCCGCCATGACCCGGCCGCCATGGTGCGTGAGGTGGAGCGCATCGCGGGGTGGGGCTGGAAGGGGGTGATGGTGCACTCCCAGAAGGTGAAGGGGCGGCTGCTGAGCGACCCCGCCTACGAGCCTTTCTGGACGCGGTGCGAGGAGCTGGGCATCGCGGTGGGCCTTCACGGCGGCGCGCACATCCGCCTGCCCGACGCCGGGACGGGGTATGTCCATACGCAGTTCGGCATCCACGCCGCCGCCAATCCGATGCAGCTGACGTTCGCGCTGCTGACGTTGCTGGAGGGCGGTGTGCTCGAAAGGCACCCGCGCCTGCGGGTGGGACTGCTGGAGGGTGGGTGTGGCTGGCTGCCCTTCTGGCTCTGGCGGCTGGATGACGCCCACGCGAAGGACGGCTGGACGGTGCCGGAGCACGTGCGGCTCAAGCCCTCGGAGTACTTCGCCCGGCAGTGCTTCATCACCTGCGAGCCCTCGGAGCCGGGCATCGAGCAGGTCATCGACCGGGTCGGCGAGGACTGCGTGATGTACGCCTCCGACTTCCCCCACCTGGACCACCCGCCGCACATCCAGGAAGACGCCTCCCTGCTGGTCGAGCGATTGGGTTCACGGGTGGCCGGTAAGATTCTCTGGGACAATGGATGCCGGTTCTATGGCGTGCGCGGCTAGGCACGTCTCCCCGAAGCAACGCCAGACAGCGAGCCTTCCGTGAAGAACAAGCCCCGCACCCCACCACGCCGCCGCCTCACGCAGCACCCCATCATCTCCCAGGCGGCGAAGCTCCGCCTCCAGCCACGCCTGCGGCAGGCTTTGGAGAAGCTGCGGCCCTCGAAGCCGCCGGTCACCGCTCCGCGGCCGGACACGAACGAGGCCTCCGCTCCCATCACCGTCACCCTGGCGCTGCGGCGTCAGAAGGACGTGCCCTCCACGGCCCCCCTTGCGAAGCTGCCGCCCGCCCGGCGCAAGCACCTGGACGCGGAGGCGCTGAGGGAGTTCGGGGCCTCGAAGGAGGACCTCGAGGCGGTGGAGGCGTACGTCGTGCGGAAGGGGCTCGACATCGAGCGGGTGTTCCCCGCTGCGGGCCTCGTGGTGGTGAGCGGCGACCCGGAGAAGGTGGCCGAGGCCTTCATGCCCCCGGGCGCCGCCGGTGACTTCGTCGAGGCGTCCGTCCCCCCCGAGCTGGCCGGGCGGGTGCGCTGGATTTTCGGCCTGGACGACCGGGAGCTGTCCCGCCCCTCGGCCTTCATGCGCAGCGGCAAGGAGCCCCTGCCGAAGACGGTGGCGAAGGACCCGTACCTCAAGGAGTTGCTGGTCCCCAAGGGGCACGTCGCGCCCGACGTCGCGCGCTTCTATGGCTACCCGGAGCTGAAGGGCGAGGGGCAGTGCGTGGGGCTCCTCCAGCTCGGAGGGGCGGCCATCGAGGAGGACCTGAAGCAGTACTTCCAGGCGCTGAAGCTGCCGTACCCGGAGATTGTCTACGTCGGGGAGAACGTCCGGGGCCGCGGCCGCTTCAACGTGGAGGTGACGTTCGACATCGCCCTGGTGGGCGCGGTGTGCCCCCGCGCGCGCATCGCCGTCTACAACTCGCATGACGTCAGCGTGAACGGCATCCTCGTCGCGCTGTGCATGGCCCTCTTCGACGAGGTGAACAAGCCGTCCGTCCTGTCGATGAGCTGGTCCTTCCCCGAAATCGTCGGCCAGGGGCCGACGCAGCTCGAGGCCGACATCTTCGACGAGCTGCTCGCCCTGGCGTCGTGGAGGGGCATCTCGGTGTGCATGTCGAGCGGAGACAGCGGCGCGCTCACGCCCATCGGCTACCCCGACGGCCGGCCCACGGCCGTTCCCGCGGCCAACTTCCCCGCCAGCAGCCCGTACGTGCTGGCCTGTGGCGGGACGACGCTGCAGGTGAAGGACGGCGACATCCACTCGGAGGTCGTCTGGAACTCGCTGACCCGGCCGATGCTGTTCCTGAACACGCCGAACGGCGACAGCGCCTTCCCGTACCCCATGGCGACGGGCGGCGGCATCAGCCGCTTCTACGAGCGCCCGCTGTACCAGGCGAAGGCGCACGTGCCGCCGCTGGTGGACTGCTACTGGTTCATCGGCGAGCTGCAGCGGGTGGAGACGTTCCCCGGGCGCGGCACGCCGGACGTGTCCGCCAGCGCGGACTGGATGACGGGCTACGACTTCATCTTCCAGGGGCGGTGGAACACCATGGGTGGCACCAGCGCCGCGGCCCCCATGTGGGCGGCGTTGCTGGCGCTGGTGAACGAGGGCCTGGAGGCCAACCACGGGCCCGGCACCCGCGTCGGGTGGCTCAACCCGCACCTGTACCGGCTCGTCCTCGAGGACGGCACGAAGGTGTGCCGGCCCATCCACCAGGGCAACAACGGCGGCTTCCAGGCCCACCCGGAGCGGCGGTGGAACCCGTGCACCGGGCTGGGCTCGCCGGACGGGAAGAAGCTCGCCGCGGCCCTGGGCGCGTGGCCCGTGAAGGCCGCCCAGCGGCGCGCGGCGGCCGGCGAGGTGGTGGCCGGGCGCCGGACGCCGGCACGCCGGAAGCGGGCCTAGCGCGGTCCGGGCCGCGCGCGCCGGGGCAGGGTGATGATGAACTCGGCGAACTCGCCAGGGGTCGACTCCATGCGGAACGACCCCTGGTGGCCCTGCACCACGATTTCGTGGCTCAGCGACAGCCCCAGCCCCGTGCCCTGGCCCGGGGGCTTGGTGGTGAAGAACGGCTCGAAAATCTTGTCCGCCAGCTCCCGGGGAATCCCCGGCCCGTTGTCGCGGATGCGCACCTCCACCTGCGGGCCGCGGCTCAGGGTGCGGATGCGCAGCGTGGGCGTGTACGCGGGGCCGCGCTGCTGGCGCTTCTGCCGCATGGCGTAGACGGCGTTGTCCACCACGTTGATGAACACCCGCGACAGGTCCGCGGCCACCATCTCCACGCGGCCCAGCTCCGGCTCGTACTCCGCCTCCACCACCACCTCGAGCGGCTGGCCCCGCGCGCCGCCCTGCCCGAGGTTGAGGCTCTCCGCCACCACCGCGTTCAAGTCCCTCTCCTCGCGGACGCCCGCGGGCCTGCGCGCGTGCAGCAGCATGCCGTGGATGAGCGAGTCGGCGCGCTGGCCATGCTCCTGGATTTTCGTCGTCGTCTCGCGGAGGCTGGAGAGCGCGTCGTCCAGGTCCTCCACCGTCTCGGCCGGCAGCGCCGAGCGCTGGGGCTCCAGCAGCTCCGCCACCTCGCCGACGCGCGCCACCGACAGCCGGGCGAAGTTGTTGATGAAGTTGAGGGGGTTGCGCAGCTCGTGCGCCAGCCCGCCCACCAGCGCCGCCAGCGAGGCCAGCTTGGCGTCCATGGTGAGCTGCATCCGCTCCACCGTCTCGCGCTCGATGCGCCGGTAGAGGGCCGCGTTCTCCAGCGCGAGCGCCGCCTGGCTGGCGAAGGCCACCAGGAACTCCAGGTCCTCCTCCGAGTAGCGGTTGGGCAGCGACAGGTTGTCCACGTACAGCACGCCGATGATGTCGTCCTTGGGCTTGAGCGGGACGCACATGGACGCGCGGATGCGGTGGATGATGACGGACTGCGCGTCGTCGAGGCGCGGGTCCTGCGTGGCGTCCGAGAAGAGCGCCGCCACGCTCTGGCGCATGACGTACTCGACGATGTTCTGGCTATAGATTTGACCGTGGACGGGGGTGCCCTGGGCCGTCTTGACGACGCGGGGCTCCAATTCGCCCGTGGCCTCGTTGACGAGCAGCACGGCGCCGCGGTCCACGTGGAGGATCTGGAAGGCGAGGTCGAGAATCTGGCCCAGCACCACGTCGATGTTGTCGGAGGCGGAGAAGAGCTTCGCCACCTCCAGCAGGATGCGCAGCTTGTCGCGCGTGCGCGTCTCGGAGGCGCTCGGGGGGCCCTCGCCGGAGGGCGCGTCCCGCACCAGCTCCTGGAGGGGCACGCGGGTGACGGCGCGGACGACCTGGGGCCGCAGCGGGGCCACGGAGCCCGTGCCGTCCACGCTGGCCTCCTGGGCCAGGACGGCGGGGCTGTTGTCCATGAAGAGGAAGTGCAGGTCGCCCAGGCGGAGCGTGTCCCCGAAGCGCAATTCCTGGCGGCGCACCTGCGTGCCGTTCACGAAGGTGCCGTTCTTGCTCTGCAGGTCCACCACGTAGAAGCGCCCATCCGTGTACTCGATGAGCGCGTGCTGGCGTGACAGGCTGGGGTGGGGGATGCAGATGGGCTGCGTGTCGGCCCTGCCGATGGTGACGGGCTCCGTCCCGAAGGGGAAGACCACTTCGTTGGGCTGCCCCAGGTTGTAGACGAGCATCGGCATGGTGGACTCGTGGCTCCGGGCAGGCTCAACGACACCCGGAGCGCTGTCAATTCCCCCGCCAGGCGCCGGGCCCTACAGGCAATGCATGGGGGAGCCCGCCTCCGCCCGGGACAGGACGGACCCAGCGCTCGCGCAGGCGGAGGAAGGGGCGCTCCACCGTGACGTGCAGGAGCGCGGCGGCGGCGAGCACGCAAGCCACGGACGCGAGCACGGTGATGGGGTGGTGGGCGCCAAGGCCGTGCGGCTCCAGCGCCCGGTGCACGGCGTGGAGCACGAGCTTGTGCGAGAGGTACACGCAGTACGTCACGCTCGCGAGCCAGCGCGCGCCGGGCATCCTCCCGAGAGTGCGGGCACCCGCGCCGGTGAGGGCGAGCACGACGAGCGCCGCGAAGCCGAGCGACAGCAGCGGGAATGCGACCGCGGAGGAGAGCAGCGACTTGTTGTCGATGCACAGCGGCCCCGCGAGCAGGAGACACGCCGTCGCGAGGAGCGCGGCGCCGAGGGGCGCGCGGAGCCAGCGGCCCCACACGGCGGGGCGGAAGGTCGCCACGAGCGCGAGCACCCCACCCGCGAGCAGGCCGTCCAGGTGGCCCCACGTCGGGTAGTAGATGTACCGCCGGTAGAGCCGACCCAGAGACGCGCCCGGCGGAGGCGCTTCGAGGTGCGCCCACCAGAGCGACATCCGCACCACGACGCCCAGGGCGATGATGCCGAGCACGAGGGCCACCACTCCCCGCCAACGCACGCGCCCCGAGAGCGCGAGCACGAGCAGCGGCAGCGCGACGTAGAAGTGCTCCTCGATGCACAGGGACCAGGCGTGGGAGAACGCGCCGCCCTCCAGGCCGAAGTTCTGCGTGAAGGTGAGGTAGCTCCAGAGGGGCGGCATGTCCGGGCGCTCGCGCACGGACGGGAGGAGGGCGTAGACGGCGAGCACTCCCCAGTAGGCGGGGAGCACGCGCAGGAAGCGGCGCAGGCAGAAGGCGCGCAGGTCCGGGCGCTCGCCGGCCGCCAGGGGTGCCAGCAATTGCCGGCTGACGAGGAACCCGCTGAGGACGAAGAAGAGGTCCACGCCCGTCCAGCCGAAGCGCGCGATGGACGCGAACCACTCCGGCGCGCCGTCGCCCGGGTAGTGGAAGACGAACACCAGCGCGATGGCGAGCACCCGGAGGGTGTCCAGCCCGGGCGCGTGGTGGACGGAAGCGTGGGGAAGGGGCGCGGCGGGAGACATCCGGAGGCGCAGCGTACTCGCCGCCCGGGCGTGTCAGGGTCGCTCGCGCTCCGTCAGGCCGTGGAGCGGGAGGGCGGGCGCCGTCCCGGGTGGCCGCGCGGGGCGATGCGAAGGCCCCGGGCGTGGAGGAGGCGGGCCCGTCAGGGCGCCATGGCGTGCGACGCTTCGGACCGCGCGCGGGCAATGGCCTCGCGCACCTGCTCCTCGGGGAGGGCCCCGCTCAACTGCACCACGTGGCCGTCGGCCCCCACGATGCGCAGGGCCGGCACGCCGCGGATGCCCAGCCGCTGCGCGGCCTCCTGGTCGAACACGACGCGCCCGGTGTAGCTCCCACTCTTGAGCGCGCCCAGGAGCGCCTGGCGGTCCAGTCCGCTCGCCTCGGCGATGTCCCCCAGGACACGCAGGTCGCCGATGTCCCGTCCCTCCTCGAAGAAGGCGCGGAAGACGCCCTGGTGGAAGGCGGGGAAGACGCCCGCGTCCTTGGCGAACTCGGCTGCTTCCAGGGCAAGCCGGCTGCGCGGCTGCACGGGCGGCAGCTTGAGCGTCATGCCCCGCTGCTCGGCCATCGGATAGACGGCGCGAGCCCAGGTGGTCCGCAGGTATTCGCCCGCCGGGTCCAGCGTGGGCACCGGCGCCGGGCGCAGCTCGTATGCGCGCCAGTGGACCTCCAGCTCCCGTCCGAACTCCGCCTGGAGCCGGTCCAGCACCGGCAGCTCCAGGTAGCAGAAGGGACAGACGTAGTCGCTCCAGACATCGACGCGAACCGAGGCGCCGGAAGTGGACATGCGGGACGCTCCTCGACTGCCCGGACGGAAGATGGCGCCGGGCACCCGCTCAAACTACGCATCTCCCCGGCCCGCCGCCGCCCGAGCCGGCCCGCCCGTCCTCCCTCCATGCACGGGCGCCCCGGCCATGGCGCTCGGCGTCATCACCCGGTGTCCACCTCGTGTCCGCGCCCGTCTCCCGCATGCCGAGCTCCTCGAAGAGCCGCGCGGCGCGCGTCAGCGCATCCACCTCGCGGCAGCGCCGCTCGATGTGGACGAGCACCTCTCCCCGGTGCTCCGGCTCCGCGCGGCGGAGGGCCTCCACCAGCCGCGCCTCCTGCTCAGCGCACAGCGCCCGCCTGGGGCGAAACCACGACCCGAGCATGCGTGGGACGATACGGCAGGTGTTCGCCCCGGCGCTCATCGGGTGGCGGCGAGAGGACGCGCCCGGCCTGGAGCGGGGGCGCACGAGACCCCCGCGTACCGGCTGCTACAGGGACCACACTCGAAGTGCAGGCTGGCAGGCTTTCATAGGCTCGCGGCTTTCTTGCAACCACTTGGCGAAAGGACACCGGAAATGAGATGACGGTGGCGCAGGACGCAACCGTCGGCCCACGGCTGGTTCAGAGGGAAGGGCCAGGACTCGCCAAGAAATCCGACGTTGTTCGTCTTGTCCTAAACCGCCTGGGGGGCGCGGACGAACAATCACCTGGTGGGCAGGCAGGGGGCCCGGGGCTCCGCTGCCGGGTTCAAAGCGACCCACTTGCAGGTGTATTGGAGCGAACTCCCCTAAAGGCGCTAGAGAGTTACTGCCATGACGGACGAAGTTGAGGGGCTTTCGGATTCTCCAGACATCGCGGTGGTGGGGATGGCCGCGCGACTGCCCGGAGCGCGGGATGTGGACACCTTCTGGCGTCGCGTTCGCGACGGCGTGGGCTCGGTCACCTGGTTCACCGACGCGCAGCTGTTGAGCGCGGGCGTGGACCCGGCCCTGCTGCGGGACCCCAACTACGTCAAGGCGGGGATGGTGTACGAGGGGCTGGAGGACTTCGACGCGGGCTTCTTCGGCTTCAGCCCGCGCGAGGCGTCCATCATGGACCCCCAGCACCGGCACTTCCTGGAGGTGTGCTGGGAGGCGCTGGAGCACTGCGGCCACCCGCCCGAGTCCTTCAAGGGCCCCATCGGCGTGTTCGGCGGCTCCGGCATGAACGCGTACATGCCTTACAACCTCTTCACCAACCCCCAGTTGATGGAGCAGGTGGGTCTGTTCCTCGTGCGCCACACGGGCAACGACAAGGACTTCCTCACCACGCGCGTGTCGTACTGCCTGGACCTGCGCGGGCCCAGCCTCAACGTGCAGACGGCGTGCTCCACGTCGCTGGTGGCCATCCACTCGGCGGTGCAGAGCCTGCTGGCGCGCGAGTGTGATCTGGCCCTCGCGGGCGGCGTCACGCTGGAGCTGCCGCACTACCGGGGCTACCTGTACCAGGAGGGGGAAATCCTCTCTCCGGACGGGCACTGCCGCGCGTTCGACCACCGCTCGCAGGGGACGCTGTTCGGCAGTGGCGCGGGCGTGGTGGCGCTGCGCCGGCTGGAGGACGCGCTGGCCGACGGCGACACCATCTACGCGGTGGTGAAGGGCAGCGCGGTGAACAACGACGGCGCGCGCAAGGTGGGCTACCTGGCGCCGTCCGTGGACGGGCAGGCGGATGCCGTCGTGGAGGCGCTCAACGTCTCCGGCGTCACCGCGGACAGCATCGACTACATCGAGTGCCACGGCACCGGCACGCCGGTGGGCGACCCGATTGAAATCACCGCCCTCACCCAGGCCTTCCGCACCCAGACGCAGAAGAGCGGGTTCTGCCGCATCGGCTCGGTGAAGACGAACATCGGCCACCTGGACACCGCCGCGGGCGTGGCGAGCTTCATCAAGGTCGTCCAGATGCTGAAGCACCGGCAGATGGCGCCCAGCCTCAACTACGAGAAGCCCAACCCGCAGATCGACTTCGCCCGCACGCCCTTCGTGGTGAACGCCTCGCTGCGCGACTGGACGGCGAAGGCGGGGCGCCCGCGCCGCGCGGCGGTGAACTCGCTGGGCGTGGGCGGCACCAACGCGCACGTCATCCTGGAGGAGGCCCCGGCGCAGCCGCCCACCTCCGCCGCGCGTCCCTTCGAGACGCTCTGGCTGTCCGCCCGCACGCCCGCCGCGCTGGAGCGGGCCTGCCGCCGGCTCGCGCAGCGGCTGGGCGAGGACACCGCTCCCAACCTGGGTGACGTGTCGTTCACCCTGCTGGCCGGCCGCCGCCGCTTCTCGAACCGCCGCGCGGTGGTGGCGTCCTCGCGCGAGGAGGCCATCCGCCTCCTGGAGACGCCCGAAGCGAGCCGCACCGCCCAGGCGAAGACGGAGGCGGAGAACCGCTCCGTGGTGTTCCTCTTCCCCGGCGGCGGCGCGCAGTACCCGGGCATGGCGAAGGGCCTGTACGAGCAGGAGCCGGTGTTCCGCCGCTCGCTCGACGAGTGCCTCACGCTGCTGGAGCAGCACGAGTCCCTGAAGCTGCGCCCGCTGCTGTTCCCCGAGGCCGGCAAGGAGGCCGAGGCCCGCTCGCAGCTGGAGCAGGCCACGTACGCGCTGCCCGCGCTCTTGTCGGTGGAGCTGTCGCTGGCGGCGCTGTGGAAGTCGCGCGGCCTGACGCCCGCGGCCTGCATGGGCCACAGCATGGGCGAGTACGCGTGCGCCCAGATTCTGGGCGTGCTGTCGGTGAAGGACGCGCTGGGCATCGTCGCCTGCCGCGGCCGGCTGTTCGACCAGCTGCCCCCGGGCGCCATGCTGAGCGTGGAGCTGCCGGAGGCGGAGCTGAAGCCGCTGCTCGGGCCCGGGCTGGATCTGGGCGCGCACAACGCGCCCGGCCTGTGCCTCGTGTCCGGCGAGGTGGCCGCCATCGACGCGCTGGCGGAGCAGCTCAAGGCGCGCGAGGTGGAGGCCCGGCGCCTGCACATCCGCGTGGCCGCGCACTCGCGCATGCTGGAGCCCATCCTCGGCGCCTTCCGCGAGTACCTCGCCAAGGTGCGCTTCTCGGCGCCCACGGCGCCGTGGGTGTCCAACGTCACCGGCACGTGGATTACCCCCGAGGAAGCCACGTCGCCCGACTACTGGGTGCGCCACCTGCGCCAGCCGGTGCGCTTCGCGGAAGGCGCGGGCGTGCTGCTGGCGGACAAGTCGCGCGTGTACCTGGAGGTCGGCCCCGGCCAGACGCTCATCTCGCTCTTGCGCGCGCAGGACGAGAAGCCCCAGGCCGAGCAGCTCGTGCCGTCGCTGCGGCACCCCAACGACACCGTCCCCGACCTGGCCTTCTTCCAGCTCGCGCTGGGCCGGCTGTGGGCGGCGGGAGTCAATCTGGACGTCGCGGCCCTCTTCCAGGGCCAGAAGCGGCGCCGCGTGGCGCTGCCCACGTATGCCTTCGAGCGGGAGCGCCACTGGGTGGAGCCGGGCGCGGGCAGCTTCATGGCCCGCCGCGAGGGCGAGCGCCCGCTGGTGCGCGAGGAGGACGTGTCTCGCTGGGGCTACGCGCCGCACTTCCGCGAGCAGCCGGGTCCCCAGCCGGAGGCGATTGCCGCCAACGAGCGCTGGCTGCTGGCCGCGCCGGAGGAGCCGCTCTCCGACGAGCTGGCCCGCGAGCTGACGGCCCGGGGCGCGCAGGTGCTGCGCGTGGTGCCCGGTGACGCCTTCGGCCGCCGGCCGGACGGCGTCTTCACCGTGCGCCCCGACGCGCGCGAGGACTGGGAGGCGCTCTGGGACGCGCAGGGCTCCGAGGGCCGCGTGCCCACGCGGCTGGTGGACCTGGCCGCCGCGGAAACGGCCGAGGGTGGCTGGGAGCGCGCGGTGTCGCGCAACTTCCTGGCGCCGCTCGCGCTCATCCAGTCGCTGACGGCCGAGTCGCTGCCCAGGGGCCTGCGCTACGCGCGGGTGATGCGCGGGGGCGCGCCGGAGCAGTCGCTCGCCCTGGGCCCGGTGCTGGTGGGCCCGAAGGAGCTGCCCGAGCTGTCGGCGCGCGTGGTGGAGCTGGAGCCCGGCGCGGCCCCGGCCACGCAGGCGCGCGAGCTGGCGGACGAGCTGCTGCGTCCCGACGTGGAGGCGCCGGTGGCGCTGCGCGGCGGCCGCCGTCACGTGCAGGTGCTGGAGCGCGCCGCCCTCCAGGAGGCCCCGACGCCGCTGCGCGAGCAGGGCGTGTACCTCATCACCGGCGGCCTGGGCGGCATCGGCCGCACGCTGTCGGAGCTGTTCGCGCGCAAGGCGAAGGCGCGGCTGGCGCTGGTGTCTCGCTCGGCGGCCAGTGCGTCCCACGCGGAGCTCCAGCGCACGCTGGAGGGGCTGGGCGCGCAGGTGCTGCTGCTCAAGGCGGACACGTCCGACGCGGGCCAGCTGAAGGCGGCCATCGCCGAGGTGAAGGCCCGCTTCGGCGCGCTGCACGGCGTGGTGCACGCGGCCGGCGCGCTGGAGGACGGGCCCCTGGAGGCGAAGACGCGCGACTCGGCGCTGCGCGTGCTGGCGCCCAAGGCGCTCGGCGCGCTCGCGCTGGAGGAGGCGCTGAAGGGCACGCAGCTCGACTTCTTCGTCAGCTTCTCCTCGACGAGCGCGTACCTCGGGCCTCCGGGGCAGGTGGACTACGTCGCGGCCAACGCGTTCCTGCTGGCGCAGGCGCGGCGGCTGGAGACCTCGGGCACCGCGAAGCGCGCGCTCGCGCTGGGGTGGGGCGTCTGGCAGGAGGTGGGCATGGCCGCGGCGCAGGTGGCGCCGCAGCTGCCTCCGGGTGAGCCGGTGGCCCATCCGCTGCTCCAGCGGCGCGTGGACGCGCCCGCGGGCCAGCACGTCTTCCGCGCCATCTACGACGCGAAGGCCCTGTGGGTGCTGGACGAGCACCGCATGCGCGGCGGCGGTCCCGTCCTCCCGGGCACGGGCTACGTGGAGCTGGCCCGCGCGGCCTGGGCGGTGGCGCGGCCCAATATCCCGCTGGAGGTGTCCAACCTCTCGTTCGTGGCGCCGCTGGAGGTGCCGGACGGCGAGGTGCGCGAGGTGGAGGTATCGCTGACGCCGGACGGCGACGGCTTCGCCTTCCGCGTGGCGAGCCGCGCGGCGGGCAGCGCCTGGGCGGAGCACGCCACCGCGCGCCTGGGTGCCGCGGCGGGCACGCCTCCCGCGACGCTGGACGTGGCGGCGACGCAGGCGCGCTGCGCGGGCCGGCCGCTCACCTTCGGCGAGGGAGAGCAGGCCCTGCCGCAGGACGCGCTCATCGCCTTCGGGCCGCGCTGGAAGGTGCTGCGCTCGGCGGGCTTCGGCTCGGCCGAGGCGCTGGGCCGCTTCGAGCTGCCGCGCGCCTTCCGCGAGGACCTGGGCACGTACGGGCTGCCGCCGGGGCTGCTGGACATCGCCTCCGGCTTCGCATTCTCGCTGCTGCCGGACGCGGGTCAGCCGGGCAAGCTGCACGTGCCCGTCTCCTACCGGCACCTGCGCGTGTGGGGCCCCTGGCCCGAGGTGGCGCTGAGCCACGTGCGCGTGCGCCAGGAGGAGGGCCGCGGGGCGCTGCTCGACGTCACCCTCTGTGACACCGACGGCCGCGTGTTCTGCGCCATCGAGGGCTACCTCGTGGCCGCCGTGGAGGCGAAGCGCTTCGGCCGCTCGCCCCAGAAGAAGGGCTCGCTGCTGGAGTCGTGGCTGCCGTTGGGCATCAAGCCGGCGGAGGGCCAGGAGGCCTTCTTGCGCGCGCTGGCCCTCACCGGGACGAACGCGCTCTTCGTCAGCTCCATGGACCTGCACGGGCTGGCCACGCGCATGCGCCCGAAGCAGGAGGAGAAGCCCGCGGCCTCCGCGCCCGCGCAGCAGCAGGGCGCGGCGGGGGCCCAGGCGGCGGCGGACGCTCCGCGCGACGACGTGGAGCGCAAGCTGGCCGAGCTGTGGCAGCAGCTCCTCGGCGTGCCGAGGGTGGGCCTCAAGGACAACTTCTTCGACCTGGGCGGGCACTCGCTCGTCGCGGTGCGCCTGTTCGCGCGCATCAAGAAGATGCTGGGGGCGGACCTGACGCTGGCCACCCTCTTCGAGGCGCCCACGCTGGAGCAGTGCGCCGCGCTGGTCCGCGAGGCCGCCGGCATCCCCTTCACCCCGGACGCCGCTCCGGGCGGGGCCGCCACGGCGCAGCAGGTGGAGACGCCGGCCAGCGCGCCGCGCGCGAAGGAGTGGTCGCCCGTCGTCACCATCCAGAAGGGGGCCAGCAACGTCACGCCCTTCTTCTGCGTGCACGGCGCGGGCGGCAACGTCCTCAACTTCCGCGACCTGGCGGTGACGCTCGGCAAGGACCAGCCCTTCTTCGGGCTCCAGGCGCGCGGCGTGGACGGCAAGCTGCCGCCCGCGGAGAGCATCGAGGAGATGGCCTCCATCTACCTGGAGGGCATCCGTCAGGTGCGACCGCACGGGCCGTACCTGCTCGGCGGCTACTCCGGCGGCGGCGTGGTTGCGTACGAGATGGCGCAGCGCCTGAAGGCCATGGGCGAGCAGGTGAACCTCGTCGCCTTCCTCGACACCTTCCACCCGAGCACGAAGGAGCGGCGGCTGTCCCTCGAGGACCGGCTGAAGGGTCTGCGCGACGAGGGCGCGGCCTACCTGACGAACCGGCTGCGCAAGAAGGTGGAGACGAAGGGCAACCTGCTGGTGAACCGGCTGAAGCTGAAGTGGTACGAGCAGCGCGGAGAGGCGCTGCCCATCGAGCTTCGGGATTTGCTCCTCACCGAGCGCTTCGCGGAGCTGGCGGGCCGCTACAACCCGCGTCCGTTCGCGGGGCCGGTGACGCTGTTCCGCGCGCAGGAGGTCAGCCCCATCTACTCGCACATGGGCGGCAGCCTGGGCTGGGAGCCGCTCGTGCCGACGCTGCGCATCCGCGAGGTGCCGGGTGACCACGACAGCCTCGTGAGGGACCCCAACGTCCAAATCCTGGGCCGGCTGCTGCGCGAGGCCCTGGACGAGGCGCAGCGGGTGGGCGGCAAGTGAATCGTGGGCGCTGGCTCGTCGTCGCGGCGCTCCTCGTGGGCGCCCTGGGGGTCGTCTCCATGAAGCTCCGGTGGTCGGAACGGCGGGAGCCGGCGCCCGGGCCCTTCGTCTATGACGGCGCGCCGCTCCCGGAGGGGGCGGAGGCCCGGCTGACGGCGGGGGGCTGGACGCTCGGCGACGTCGAGGGGCCGTACCGGCAGCGGGCCCTGGCGCGGCCTCCCTCCGGGGGAGAGACGCGCTGGGTGGTCTTCTTCGCCGGCAACGGCCCGGGCTACCTGGCGGAGGCGCGGGGCGTCCTGGAGTCGCTGGACGCGGGCCGGGGCCTGGGTCTCGCCGCGGTGGCGCCGCCGGGCTTCGACGGCTCGCACGGTGAACCGTCACCGGAGGCGCTGCGCGCGGCGAGCGAGGCCGCGGCGAAGTGGCTCGTCGCCACGCACCGGCCGTCCGCCGTGTCCCTGGTGGGCTTCTCCATGGGGAGCCACGCGGCGCTCGCGGCGGCGCACGCGCTGTCTCGCGAGGGCACGCCCGCGCGGAGCCTGGTCCTCATGGCGCCGTTCACCCTGATGGACGTGACGGACAAGGGGCTCTGGGGCCGGGTGCGGTTGCCGGACCGCTACGACAACCTGTCGCTCGCCACCACCGGACTGCCGCCCGCCCGCGTGCTGCATGGGCAGGCGGACCCGGCTCTACCCCCTTCCCACGGAGAGGCGCTTGCCCGCAGACTGGGCGCGTCCTTCCAGTCGTTCCCGGGGGTGGGGCATTCGGAACTGCTGAAGCACCCAGCCGCCCTCGCCGAGGCACGGGCGGGACTGGGCCTGTAGGACATCCTTTTTCAAGAGCTGTGCGCTGGCCGTGGCCAGCAACCGGAGGACCGTATGAGCGCGGCAGGTGAATCGCCTTCCTGTTTCATCATTGGCGAGGGCACCCTCGTCGTTCCCTGTGCCCAGGCGCTCATGGAGCGTGGTGTGCGCGTGCTGGGGCTCGTCACCCGCGAGCCCTCGCTCCAGAAGTGGGCCGAGGAGCAGGCCATCCCGCATGTGCCGCCCGGTGAGCAGGTGCTGCCCTTCCTGTCGAAGGCGCCCTTCGACTGGCTCTTCAGCATCGTCAACCTGAGCCTGGTGAAGGACGAGGTGCTGCGGCTGCCCCGCCGCATGGCCATCAACTTCCATGACGGCCCGCTGCCGCGCTACGCCGGCCTCAACGTCACCTCGTGGGCGCTCTTGCACCGCGAGACGCAGCACGGCGTCACCTGGCACGAGATGACGTCGGGCGCGGACAAGGGCCGCATCCTCAAGCAGCGCCTCTTCGACATCGCCCCCAACGAGACGGCCTTCAGCCTCAACGCGCGCTGCTACACGCTGGGCATGGAGACCTTCGCGGAGCTCGCCGCGGAGCTGGTGGAGGGCCGCGAGCAGCCCGTGGAGCAGGACTTCTCCCTGCGCAGCTACTTCGGGCTCGCGCAGCGCCCGGAGGCGGCGGCGCTGCTGGACACCGAGGGCGACGTGGAGGACGCGCGCGCGCTGGTGGCGGCGCTGGACTACGGCGGCTATCCCAACCCGCTCGCGTTCGCCAAGCTGTGGCTGGGCAGCGCGCCCGTCGCCATCTCCGAGACGCGCCGCGTGGAGGACGGCTCCGGCGCCACCTCGGGCTCCATCGTGTCGATTGAAGGCGACGCGCTGACGCTGGCCTTCCAGGGCGGCGACCTGGTGCTGAAGGGCGCCAAGGGCCAGTGCGGCGCGCCGCTGCAGTGGGCGGAGCTGCTGGGCTCGCGCAACCTCGCGGTGGGCGACGTGATTCCGCCGGCCTCCGCCGAGCTGCGCGCCCGCCTCTCCGAGGTGGGCCCCGTCGCCGGCAAGGCGGAGAACTTCTTCCTCCACCGCCTGGAGACGCTCGCGCCGCCGGACCTGCCCTTCCTGGGCGGCAGCGCGAAGGAGGAGGGCACGCACACGGTGACGCTGGCCGCCGCGGACATCGCCGCCGCATGGGCCAATGACTTGCCCGCCGACGAGCGGCTGCTCTTCACCGCCGCCGCCTTCCTGTCGCGCCTGTCCCCCGAGCCCCGCTTCGACGTGGGCTTCAGCGACGCCTCCACCCGCGCCCGCATCCAGGGCGTGGAGGGCTTCTTCGCGTCGCAGCTCCCGCTCCGGCTGGAGCTGCCGATGAAGGACGCGCCGGCCGCCGCCGCCGCGGCCTTCCGCAAGGGCCTCACGCAGGTGCGTGAGAAGGGCGCTATGGCGCGCGACGTGCTGGGCCGCTCGCCGCAGCTGGCCGGCCTGCCGCGCCACAACGGCGAGGTGGGCTACCCCGTGGCCCTGCGCATCGCCTCTCCAGGCGAGCTGAGCCACCTCGTGCCCGGCGCGGCGCTGACCGTCTCCGTGGACGCGGACGGCGCGAAGGCGCACTTCATCTTCGACGCCACCCGCGTGGAGAAGGGCCGCGTCGCCGAGCTGTCGCGCCAGCTCGCCGCGTTCCTCGCGTCGCTCCAGGAGGCCCCCACGAAGCCGGTGGGCGAGCACGACCTGCTGGGCGCGGAGGAGCGCAAGCTCCTGACGCAGTGGAACGACACCCGGCGCGAGCTGCCGAAGGACGCCACCATCCACGGCCTCTTCCGGGCGCAGGCGCAGCGCACCCCGGACGCCACCGCGCTCGTCTGCCGTGGCAAGACGCTGACCTACCGCGAGCTGGACGAGCGCAGCGACGTGCTCGCCCGCCACCTGCGGAGCGTGGGCGTGGGCCGTGACGTGCGCGTGGGCATCTTCATGGAGCGCTCGCTGGAGATGATGGTGGGCGTGCTGGCCGCCCACAAGGCGGGCGGCTGCTACGTGCCGCTGGACCCGGCGTACCCCGCCGAGCGCATCGCCTTCATGGTGGAGGACGCGGGCTGCCACCTGGTGCTCACCCAGGAGCGGCTGCTCGGGCGCGTGCCCCCGGCCGCGCAGCGCGTGCTCGCGGTGGACGCGGCGTGGGAGCAGATTGCCGCGTCCGCGGACGTCCAGACGCCTCCGGGCGGGCCGGACAGCCTCGCGTACGTCATCTACACCTCGGGCAGCACCGGCAAGCCCAAGGGCGTGATGATTGAACACCGCAACTTCGTGAACTTCGGCGTCGGCATGGACGAGCGCCTGGGCACGGAGCGCGGCACGTGGCTGGCCGTCACCAGCCTCAACTTCGACATCTCCGTGCTGGAGCTGCTCTGGACGCTCACGCGCGGCTTCACCGTCGTCATCCACTCGGAGCGGCACGCCAGCGCGCAGGAGGGCCAGCACGCCTCGCGCGCCATGGACTTCAGCCTCTTCTACTTCTCCAGCGACGAGGGCGAGCGGCCGGAGGGGCGCTACGACCTGCTGATGGAGAGCGCGCGCTTCGCGGACACGAACGGCTTCTGCGCCGTGTGGACGCCGGAGCGGCACTTCCACGCCTTCGGCGGCCTGTTCCCCAACCCGGCCGTCACCTCGGCCGCGCTGGCGGCGATTACGCGCAACGTCCAGCTGCGCGCGGGCAGCCTCGTGTCGCCGCTGCACCCCACGCTGCGCATCGCCGAGGACTGGTCCGTGGTGGACAACATCTCCCACGGCCGCGTCGGCATCTCGTTCGCGGCGGGGTGGCAGCCCAACGACTTCGCGCTGCGTCCGGAGAACTTCGCGGACCGCAAGCGCATCATGTTCCAGCAGATTGAAGACGTCCGGAAGCTGTGGCGCGGCGAGGCGCTGGAGGTGAAGGGCGGCTCCGGGAACATGGTGAAGGTGCGCACGCTGCCCCGGCCGAAGCAGAAGGAGCTGCCCATCTGGGTCACCACCGCGGGCAACCCGGAGACCTTCGAGGAGGCCGCGCGCGCCGGCTGCCACGTGCTGACGCACCTGCTCGGTCAGACGGTGGAGGAGGTGGCGCAGAAGGTTGCCCTCTACCGCGAGACGTGGCGCAAGTGCGGCCACCCGGGCAAGGGCACCGTGTCGCTGATGCTGCACACCTTCGTCGGCGAGTCCGAGGCGGCGGTGAAGGAAGTCGTCCGCGCCCCGATGAAGGCCTACCTCAAGTCGTCCGTGGGGCTCATCAAGGAGGCCGCCTGGAGCTTCCCGGCCTTCAAGGCGCAGACGACGCTGTCCAACGGCAACTTCGGCACCGACCACCTGTCGGCCGAGGAGATGGACGCGCTGCTCGACTTCTCCTTCGAGCGCTACTTCCAGACCTCCAGCCTCTTCGGCAGCGTGGACGGCTGCGTGGCCACGGTGGACCGCCTCAAGGGGCTGGATATCGACGAGATTGCCTGCCTCGTGGACTTCGGCGTGCCCACCGAGCTGGTGATGAAGCACCTGCCGCTGCTGGCCGAGGTGCGCAAGCGCGCCAACGCCAGTGTGGGCGTCAAGCCGGTGGATGACGGCTTCGAGCTGGACGGCTCCGTGCCCGGGCTGCTGGAGCGCCACCCGGTGACGCACCTGCAGTGCACGCCGTCGCAGGCCAGCATGCTGCTGGCGGAGGAGCGCGCGCGCGAGGGCCTCAAGCGCCTGAAGAAGATGATGGTGGGCGGCGAGGCCTTCCCGATTCCGCTGGCGCGGCAGCTGTCGGAGACGGTGTCCGGTGACGTCGTCAACATGTACGGCCCGACGGAGACGACCATCTGGTCCTCCACGCAGGTGGTGAAGAACGTGGGCGACTCGGTGCCCATCGGCACGCCCATCGCGAACACGCAGCTGTACGTGCTGGACGCGCAGAAGCGGCCGCTGCCCATCGGCGCCACGGGCGAGCTGTACATCGGCGGCGCGGGCGTGGTGCGTGGCTACCACCAGCGCCCCGAGCTGAACCAGGAGCGCTTCGTGGCGGACCCGTTCTCCTCGCAGCCGGGCGCGCGGATGTACCGCACGGGCGACGCGGCGCGCTGGCGGCAGGACGGGGTGGTGGAGTTCATCGGCCGCCTGGACCACCAGGTGAAGGTGCGCGGCTTCCGCATCGAGCTGGGCGAAATCGAGGCCCGGCTCGGCGAGCACCCGTCGGTGCGCGAGACGGTGGTCGTCGTGCGCGAGGACACGCCGGGTGACAAGCGCCTGGTGGCCTACCTCATCGCGAAGCCGGGCGAGCCGCCCGCGGCGGACGCGCTGCGCGACTTCCTGCGCTCGCGGCTGCCCGAGTACATGGTGCCGCAGGCGTTCGTCACGATGAGCGCCTTCCCGCAGACGCCCAACAAGAAGGTGGACCGCAAGGCGCTGCCTCCTCCCGAGCAGGCGCAGGCGCGCGGCGCCTTCACGAAGCCGGAGAGTGAGACGGAGACGCTCATCGCCGGCATCTGGCAGGAGGTGCTCAAGCTCGACAAGGTGGGCGTGGAGGACAAGTTCGCCGACCTGGGCGGGCACTCGCTGCTGATGGTGCAGGTGCTCGACAAGCTGAAGTCGCAGGTGGAGAAGCCGCTGACGCTGGTGGACCTGTTCCGCTACCCCACCGTCCGGGCCCTCTCCAACTTCATCTCCGGCGACAGCGGCGAGGACGAGGCGCTCAAGGAAGTCGCCGCCCGCGGCGAGGCTCGCGCGGCGGCCCGGCGCAACCTGCAGCGCCGCCGGCGGTAGTCGGGCGGTACGCCGCCGGGGGCTTCGTCAGGAGTCCCCGGCGCGTCGCCAGCCCACGGCGAGGGCGACGAGCAGCGCGGGCAGGGTGAAGAGGTCGGTGGCGTCCACCGTGTGCGCGACGAGCGCCACGCGGGGCGTCGGGTGGCCCGTGAGGAGCGCCCAGACGGCGCGCGCGGGCCACTGCAGCGTGCCCAGCGCCCACTGCCAGGCGCGCCCCGCGTCCGCCGACACCTTGATGGCGGAGAAGCACAGCCCCGTCAGCACCACGCAGGCCACCAGCACCGCGCGGGAGGGGTGGAACTCCCGTCCCGTGCGCGCGCGGGCCTTCTCCCAGAGCGCCTGGAGCAGCACGGGGAACATGGCCAGCCCGGCCACGTCCGACAGCTTGCCCGTCCACCACGACGGCCAGCGGGCCTTGAAGACGTGGTCGTTGAGGAGGAGCAGCACCACCGCGCCGAGCACCACCGGGTGAAGCAGCCCACTGCCGGGAAAGGGCTCCGGGTGGCGCGGCGCGGCGGCGCTCACTCAGGGCTCCGAGATGTGGACCGCGAAGTCGTCGGGCGTCTCGTCCGTGTCCCAGGCTTCCACGCTGGCCGTCACCTTCCAGTCCACCTCCATCACGTCCTCACCGATGTCGCCCAGCAGCTCGATATCGAAGAGCACGTTCCATTCGCAGGTGTCGTCGAGGTTGCAGTCGCCGCCGAAGGATTCGCCCCTCGAGAAGGCGCTGCCCTGGCCTCCTGGGGGCGCATCGAAGCGGTACGTGGTGCCCTCCGTAAGGGGCTCCTCCGGGTAGCGCATGCGCACGCGCAGCTCGGGCGTGTTCGTGGCCTCGGTGCGGGTGGACAGCCATCGCGGTGTGAACTGCACCGAGACATTCCCACCGGCGTCGAGATCCGAATCCGCGGAGGCGCGGACGATGATGTGACGCGTGGCCGTGCGAGCCGTGGTCGTCAGGCGCAGCGTCTCCCCCTGGTACTCCGAGGTGACGGGCGGAGAGTAGGGCTTGGACGTGGCCACCGTGCCGATGCAGGCCACCAGCAGTGTGAGGCGCACGGCCCAGTGGCGCAGGCGGGGAGGGGTGGGAGACATGGCGGAACCCGTGGGGTGGAAGGAACCTTCGTTCCACGAAGGAGCAACCGACGTGCCACCAGCATAGCCGTGGGGAGGCCCGCGTGGCCCGAGGGGGAACCGCGACTCCGGTGTCAGGTTCCGAAGCGCGCGGGAGGCAACATCCCGCCCGGGAGGGGCTGCACGTGGAGGTTGAAGTGGTGGGGGCACACGGCCAGAGTGCCGGCCCCATGAGCAAGCCCGCTGCGGAGTTCGACATCGTCTTGTGGGGCGCCACCGGCTTCACCGGCCGCCTCGTCGCCGAGTACCTCGCCCGGACGCGAGACACCCACCGCGCGAAGTGGGCGCTGGCGGGACGGGACCTCGGGAAGCTGGAGGAGGTGCGCCGGGGGCTGGCCGCCCAGGTGCCCGGATGCGCGGAGCTGCCGCTGCTGAAGGCGGACGCGAAGGACGCGGCGTCGCTGGACGCGCTGGTGGCGCGCACGAAGGTGGTGTGCACCACGGTGGGGCCCTACGCGCGCTACGGCAGCGAGCTGGTGGCGGCCTGTGCCCGCGCCGGCACGGACTACTGCGACCTGACGGGCGAGGTGCAGTGGATGCGGCGCATGATTGACGCGCACCACGACCAGGCCCGCGCGACGGGCGCGCGCATCGTCCACACCTGCGGCTTCGACTCGATTCCGTCGGACCTGGGCGTGCTGATGATGCAGGAGCACATGCGCGAGAAGCATGGCGGGCACCTGCGCACCGTGCGGCTCGCGATGGGCCCCATGCGCGCGGGCGCCAGCGGCGGCACCTTCGCCAGCATGTTCCAGGCGGTGGAGGAGGCGATGGTGGACCCGTCGGTGCGGCGCATCCTCGTCAACCCGCACGCGCTGGACCCGGACCCGAAGCAGCCGCGCAACCCGGCCGAGCGCGACCTGATGACGGTGCGCTACAACGAGGAGCTGGGCCAGTGGATGGGGCCCTTCGTGATGGCCTCGGTGAACACGCGCGTGGTGCGGCGCAGTCATGCGCTGCTCGGTTACCCGTGGGGCCGGGACTTCCTCTACACGGAGGTGGCGGCCTACGGCGCGGGACCGAAGGGGCTGGCGCGCGCCGCGAGCATGACGGCGGGGCTGGGCGGCCTGCTCGCCTCCCTGCAGGTGAAGCCGTTGCGCAAGCTGCTGGAGACGAAGGTGCTGCCCGCGCCGGGGCAGGGGCCTTCGGCGGAGCAGCGGGAGCGGGGCTACTTCGTGGCGCAGCTGCGGGGCGAGGGCCTGTCGCCGCGCACCGGCCGCGAGGTGAAGCTGAAGGGCAAGGTGGCGGCGAAGGGAGACCCGGGCTACGCGGCCACCTCGCGCATGCTCGCCGAGGCCGCGCTCAGCCTCGCCTTCGATGACGTGCCCACCACGGGCGGCGTGCTCACCCCCGCTTCGTGCATGGGCATGAAGCTGGTGGAGCGGCTGCGCCGGGCGGACATGACCTTCGAGGTGGAGGAGCTGGCACCCGCCTCAACGAACTGAAAGTGTCAGTGTATTAGGGCCTCAAACGAGGCTGCTGGAGGGCGGCCCCTGGCTGGGCGGGGGAGGGCTGGCGCTATGCTGTGACGGAAATGCTCTGTCCAGCCTGCGCGCGGGTCCGCGCCGATGAATCAGGGGCCTCGTGCCCGGAGTGCGGCGCCGCCCTCGTCCCCGCCACGAATCCCCACCTCGAAGCCTTCGCGCAGGCGACGGTGCGGCGCCACATCGAGCGCTGGCGCGCCGACGGCCTCGTGGACCTCGCCACGGCGACACGGCTGGAGGCGTCGCTCGTTCCCTCCGAGACGCAGGTCCCCGCTCCGCCTCCCGCGAAGCAGGAGGACCCCGCCGCCCGGGTGGAGGCGTGGGCGGAGGAAGTCGCCGCCTCGCTGCGCGAGGCCGCCTCGTGGCGCCCCGGTTGGGGCACCGCGCTGGCCCGCTCCCTGGACGAGGCCGCGAAGGCGGAGCGGGAGGAGGCGGCCCGACGCCGCGCGGGGGCTCGGACGGGGGACTCCGGCGAGGATGACCTCGGCTCGGCGCTGGGTTCGGGACAGGCGCTCTTCGCCCAGGGCGCGGGCTCCATCGGTGGGGGGCTGGAGGCCGTGGTGGCGCTCGACGAGGGCTCCGCGAGCGCGCCCCGCCTCAACGAGTACATCTGGTGGTTCCTCGGCGCGGTGCTGGTGCTCGGCGGCTCGCTCATGGGCGTGCGCGAGGCGTGGCGGGCCCTCGGCGGCGTGCCCCGGCAGCTCCTCGTCACGGGCGCGCTCTTCGGCTACCACGCGGCCTTCATCGGGCTCGGCGTGTTCCTGTCGCGGCGCTCGCTGTCGGCCGGACGCATCCTGGCCGGCATCGGGCTCGCGCTGCTGCCGGTGGTGTTCGTCGCGCTGTCCGCGCTGGTGGCGCTGACTCCCGTCCTGGGTGTCGCCGTCGCGGTCGGCGTCGCCGGGGTGGGGCTCCTCCCGCTGAGGTCGGCGGGGCGCCTGCTGTATGGGGCTTCCGGCGTGTCGCTGGCGGTGGCGCTGCTTCCCTCGCTCCTCGCGAGCCTCCCGCTGATGGGCTTGGAGGAGGCGCCCTGGCTTCGCGCGCTCTGTGCGTCCGCGGGCGTGGTGGCGCTGGGGGCCTCGGTGTGGCGCTCGCGGGCCGCGGGCTCGGCGATGGCGGCGCTCGTCGGCTCGGGCGCGGCGCTCTATGGGGCCCTGTGCCTCGCGCTGTTCTGCGTGGCCAGCGCGCCCTCCGGCTTCGATGCGCTGGAGCCGGGCAGTGCCCTGTTCGCGGGCATGACGCTGTGGGCGATGGCGCTCGCGGCGGTGGTGGCGGTGGCCGCGACCTCCGACGCCGTGCGCGACGCGCACCCGCGAGCGGGCCCGGTGCTGGAGACGCTGGCGCACGCGGTGGTGGCCAGCGGCGCGCTCGCGGGGGCGCTTGGCGCATTCTCCGGCGTGCCGGGAGACGACTTCCTCGTGGACGTGGCGTCGGTGCTCGCACCGGCCGCGGCCGCGGGGCTCTTCTATCTGCTGGAGCACCGACGCCGTGCGCTGGTCCATCCGGCGGCCATGGCCGCGGTGCTCGCGGGCGTGGTGCTCGCGCGCACGCAGGCGCCCGATGTGCCGGCCTGGTGGCTCTTCGGTGCCGCGGCGGTGTGCTCCGGCCTGATGCTCGTCGCGTGGGCGAACGAGTTCCGGGGCACCGGCCTCCGGTTGCTGGCCTGGGGTGCCGTCGGCTCGCTGGTGACGATGCTGGCCTTCACGCCGCTGGGGTGGAGTTGGGGCCCCGTGGACGCCGGGGCCAGGGCCCTGTCGGGGCTGGTCATCGCCGGGGCCGCGCACCTCGCGGGACGCTGGCGCTGGCGGGGTCTGCACTACCTGGGCGGCGTCGCCGTGCTCTTCGGAGCGCTCGCGGCCCTCGAGGGCGTTCCGGAGCTCGACGGAAGCTGGGCGACCCTGGGCGTCTTCGGACTGGCGGGATGGCTCTACGGCCTCGCGGGGCTCGCGCAGGCAGCCTGGATGCGGCGCGCCGGGCAGCGCGACGAGCTGAGGCCGCTGGAGGACCTCTCGCTGGGCATGGCGTCGCTCGGAGTGGTGCTGGCCGTCGGCGTCACGCCGGAGCTGCCCACCCTCTTCGCATGGCTCCCTGGGAACGTGCTCGCCTGTGTGCCCACGGTGCTCGCGGCGATGTTGCTGCTGCTTCGCGCGCGGCGTGACGGGAGCCGGCTGGTCGCCTTCCTCGCGGCCTCGGGCTTCGGGCTGGTGGTGGCGCAGGCCACGGGCACCGTGGCCGACTTCCGCTCGGCGCGAGCCGCTCTCGTCGCCGCGTCCGTGGCGCTCGGTTTCGCGGTCCTCGCGGCCCTGCGCGGCCCCGCCGTCGTCGTGCAGGCCGGGCCCTCGGCGGGAGTGCGCGTGAAGGGGCGGCGGGTGCTCGGCATCATCCCCCTGCCGTTCGGCGCGCATGGCCTGCCGCTCTTCTTGGATGGCTTCGCCGCCGCGGCGCTCGTGCAGGCCGTGGCCGCCACCCTCACGCTCGCGCAGTGGCTCTCCAATCCCTCCGACATCGAGCGGCCCGGCGTGCTGCTCGCGGGTGGGCTGCTCACGGCCAGCGCGGTGGTGGCGTTCGTGTCGCGCGGCTTCGTGGTGTGGCGCCTGCGCGGCTCGGTGGGGACGCTCGCCGTGGCGGGAGGGTTCATCGCGCTCACCGCCATCATCAACCGCGCGGGCCGGCCGCTGCCCCCGGACGTGTCCGCGTGGCGCCTGCCGCTCATCGGCATGGCGCTCTGGGGCGTGGCCCTGGCGACGCGGCGCTTCGGGCCCGCGCTCGGCGCGCTGCTGGAGAACCCGCGCCACGGCCCGCTCTACCATGCGGTGCCCCACGCGGGCGTGGCCGCCCTGGCCCTGGTCCTCGTGCGCCTGGCGGTGAACGTGGGAATGCCGGACCCGTCTCGCGCGCTGGGCGTGGTGCCGCCGCTCTCGCTGCTGGGCGCGGCGCTGCTGTCGCTGCTGCTCGCCGCTTCCTTCCGTTCGGTCTTCGTGGCGCAGGTGGGGCTCCTGCTCGGACTGCCGGGAGCCGCGCTGTGGGCCGCGCGGCAGGACCTGCTCGGCCCGGCGCTGGTGGCGCTGCTGCCACCCGATGGGCAGTGGGTGCACGCCGCCGCGGTGCTCGCGGACTCGCAGGTCCTGGACTGGCTCCAGCCCGAGGCGTGGCTCGCTCCGGGGGACACGCTCTTCTTCCTGTGGCAGCGGGCCTTCGCGGGCATCGCCGCCGCGGGGCTCGTGTACTCCGGGGCGGCGCTCGCGCTTCGTCAAGAGGCGCTCCAGCGGGCCCTTCGGTGGTGGTCCGTCGCGGCGGTGGCCCTGGTCGGCGCCGCGGCCTTCTTCCAGCCCGGGTTGCTGTCGGCGGGGCTCGCCTTCGCCACGGGCGCGGTGCTCTTCCTCGGAGGCGCACGCCAGCAGGGGCGCGCGGTGCTCGGGGTCGGGTTCCTCCTGCTCGTCCATGCCCAGGCGCACCGGGTGCCCGTCCTGGAGTCCTGGCCGGGGCCGGTCCTCGCGGCGGTGGCCTTCGCCGTGGTGGTGCTCAGTCCCTGGGTGGCTCGGAAGCGGGGGCTGGAGCCGGGCGCGACGCGCGTGCGCGCCCAGCAGGCCGCGGGCGTCTACTTCGCCGCCGCGCTGATGTACGCGCTGGCCGTGGGAGGGGACACCTCGCCCGTGCTGGCCGTCCCCATGCTCTTGTGGAGGATGTTCCTCGGGATGGGCGGCTCGTGGATGCTGTCCGCCGCGCTGCCCGTGACGCTGGCCCTGCTCGCGGCCTCGCTGCTCGTCGCGGCATTCCAGTGGCGCGGGGCGTTCGCCGGGTTCGTCGCCTCCCTCGGGTCGACCGTGGCGGGAGGCGCCGTCGTCTCCGCGCTGATGGCCTCCATCGTGATTCGCATGAGCCTCGACGGCCTCCGGCCCTCGTACTTCGTGCTCTTCACCGTGCACGGGGCGTCGCTGGCCCTGGCCGCGGCGGCGAGTGCCCTGCTTCCGCACCTGGCCTCCCGGTGGACGCAGCGGAGCCGGCGAGACGTGGCGGAGGGTCTGGGGTGGGGACGGGACGGGTGGCTCGTGATGACCGGCGTGCTGCTCGCCGTGCTGGCCGTGAGTGGACGGGCCTCCGAGGACTCGCTGCCGCTGGCCATCGCGGCCATTGGCATGGCGGTGGGCGTGTCGCTGCACTGCGCGTGGCGCGAGCACACGGGCCGGCACGTGTACTTCGTGCAGGTGGCGGTGGTGGGCGTCTACGCGCTGGTGCGCAACCTGTACGCCCCCGGCCTGCGGGCCGAGCATGACGCGCTCTTCGCGCTGGCGCTGGGCTTCGTGCTGGTGGGTGTGACGGTGCTGGCGCGTCGGGCGGGGGTGCGCCCGGTGGAGGCCGCGACACGGCGGTTCGCGGCGCTGCTGCCCATTGGCGTGGCGCTGGTGCTGCCGGGGGATGCGACGGGCGAGGCGGCGCTGCTCGCGGGTGGCTCGGGCATGCTGTACGCGGCGCTGGGCGCGGTGGAGCGCAGCCGGATGTTCGGCGCGTTCGCGGCGGCGGCGTGCAACGTGGCGCTGCTCATCGCGGCGCTCGCGTACGGGCTGGAAGGGCTGGAGGTGTACCTGGCGCCGCTCGGCCTGCTGTTGCTGATGCTGAGCCAGCTCTTCACGTCGAGCCTTCCTCACGCGGCGCGCAACACGGTGCGCATCATTGGAGGGCTGCTCCTGTATGTGCCGGCGGCGGCGAAGCTGGCGCTGCGGGTGGGTGAGTCGGCCGATGGGACGTACGCGCTCGTCTTCGGTGGGGTGTGCCTGCTGGGCGTGGCGGCGGGAATGGCGCTGCAGATTCGCGCCTACCTGGCGCTGGGGACGCTGTTCCTCACGCTGGACGTGGTGGCGAACCTGCTCAACGCCGGGCTGCGGGACCACCGCATCGGCTTCCTGGTGATGACGCTCACCGGGCTCTCCATCGTGAGCGCGCGCGTGCTGGCCACACTGAAGCGACGGGAGTGGGAGTTGCTGATGCAACGCGTACGCGTTCAGCTACGCGGTTGGGATTGAGTACGAGAGCATCGGATGGGGTGGGTTCGAGGCTCACATCCGACGTTGGAACCTCGTGTGGAGCGAGCAGCCAAGGGGCGCGAACGGAAGGTTCTGAAGGGGCTCCGGAGAGTTCACCCGATTTCTTACCGGACCCGAGGGGCCCTTCCGCCGTGCCGACCAGGGTCCTGCCTCCAAGTGCTTGAAACTGCTTGGCTCTTGGCACTGCGCGGGCTCGGCACGGGGCCTGCTATGGGGTGACGCGGGCAGCACGGGGCGGTACGGGGCAGGGCGGGTAGGACGG
>NZ_JABBJJ010000015.1 GCF_012933655.1 Pyxidicoccus fallax
TGGGGGAGGCGACGGTGGGAGAGTACGGGGTCGCGCTGGTGAGCCGGGCGCTGGCGTTGATGGCGACGGACGCCCAGGAAGCGGCCTACGAGGCGGCTGGCCGGCAGGGGTACTTCGGATTGAAGGCCCTGACCCGGAGTTTTGACGAATCGCGCCCGGTTGATGCGTGGGCGCTGGATGGGCTGACCCGGGTGACTCCCGGACAGGCCCTCCGGAAGTGAACGGACGGGACAACGCGTGCAAGAACTCCTCACCAACCTGCTCGGCGACTCACAGGGCTTCTTCGCCTATGCCACCGTGTTCGGCATCCTGGTGGCCTGTGGTCTCGGCGTTCCGCTTCCCGAGGACATCTCGCTCATCCTCGGAGGCTTCCTCGCGCACAAGGGCGCGGCCAGCCTGCCCGTGATGATGGTGGTGGGCTTCGCCGGCATCCTCGTCGGTGACAGCCTCATCTTCCTCGCCGGCCGCCGGCTGGGCGCGAAGCTGGGCCGCGGCTCGGAGGGCGCCGGGGGCTTCTTCGCCCGCATCGTCACGCCCGAGAAACGCGCCAAGGTGGAAGGGCTCTTCGAGAAGCACGGGCAGAAGATTGTCTGCATCGCCCGCTTCATGCCGGGCGTGCGCGCGGTGACGTACTTCACCGCGGGCTCCGTGCGGATGTCCTACTGGAGCTTCATCTTCTGGGACGGCCTGGCCGCGCTGCTGTCCGCGCCCGTGTTCATCTGGCTCGGCTTCCACTTCGGTGGCGAGCTGGACATGCTCATCAGCAAGTTCAAGGAAGGCCAGTTCGTGGTCATGGGCGTGCTCGCCGTGGCCGCCGTCGGCTACTTCGTGTGGCGCCGGAAGCGCCAGCAGAAGCAGGCCCGGTACGCGAATGCCACGCACGTGCCCGCCATGGTGGAGCCGGTGGCCGTGGCCGCCCCCGTGCGCAACACCGTGACGGGCGTCGGCGAGCCCCTGTTCGACGTGAAGTCCCCGGCCGCCCCGGCTCCGGAGAAGGTCTCCGCCTCCTCCGAGTCCGTGCGCGGACTGCAGAAGACCTGAGGCTCGCGGGCCTCGCCGCGACGGGGGGCTCAGCGCCCCTCGTAGGCGCGCTCGAGGCCGGCGATGTCGATCTTCTTCATCCCCAGCATCGCCTGCACCACGCGCCCGGCCTTCGCCGGGTCCTTGTCTCCCATCAGGCGCATCAGGACCGAGGGGATGATCTGCCAGGACACCCCGAACCGGTCCTCCAGCCAGCCGCACGGCTTGTGCTTGCCGCCGCCCTCCGTGAGCCGGTCCCACAGCGCGTCCACCTCGGCCTGGGTCTCGCAGTTCACGAAGAGCGAGATGCCCTCCGAGAACTTGAACGTCGGCCCGCCGTTGTAGGCCAGGAATGGCTGCCCCTCGAGTTCGAAGGTGACCGACGTCGCCGCGCCGTTCGGTCCCCGTGCGACCGAGACGATGCGCGAGTTCTTGAACACCGACGTGTAGAGCTTCGCTGCCTCCTCCGCCTGGTCGTTGAACATCAGGAACGGGGTGATTTTCTGCATGGGGGCGCCCTCCGTGGGTCCGGCGACCTGGATTGGCGCCGGCCTTTGTCCCTATGTCGGAGCAGCGGATTTCGGCTCGACATGCCCCGCGTCTTTTTTGATGGGGGACTGGTGCCGCGGCGCGTCAGCCCTTGAAGCCGCCGAGGATGGACCAGAGCGCGAACCCGAGGATGGACACGCCGATGAGGATGAAGAGGCGGCTGAAGCCGGGGGTGTCCTGGCTCAGCACGGCGTTCCAGGGCTTGTCGGCGGGCACATAGGCGATGACCTGCTGGCCCGTGCTGTAGCGCCGGGCATGGATGGCCTCGGTCCCATCGACATTGAAGCGAGTGCCCTCGTGGGTGACGCCGTCGAGGACGAACTGGTAGCGGATGGCACCGTGCTCCACCTTCTGCTTCTGGTTCTTCTGCCCGGTCCTCTGCGTCTCCCAGGTCCTCGCCGAGGTGATGACCGCCGGGACGGAGCGCCATGCGAGGCTGTCTCGGGCCGCCAGCGTGACGTCGATGCCGTAGACGAGGAAGAAGAGCCCACCGGGGATGAGGACGAACGCGTAGGGGGGCACGCCCGAGAAGCGCCAGCGCCTGACGGCCTTCGCGGGCCTCGCGGCAGTGGCATCCGTGGGCGGCGGGTGCTTCACGGTGAGCGCCACCCGCGCGGTGCTTCCGCGTGAGCCCTGCCGCGCGAGCAGCGTGGCCAGCACGTGGGGATTGCTCACCTCGGCGAGCGGCACCTCCAGATGTCGCGAGGCCGCCTCCACGCGGAGCAGGGCCTGATGCTCCGAGAGCTCCAGGGCCACCTCGCGCACGTCCTGGAGCGGTATCCGCCGCGCCGTCTTCACTTCGCGCCGCAGGTCGAGGAACCGGGGGCCCAGCCACAGGACGCCGAAGCCCAGGCCGTGCTCACGCTCCTTCTGCTCCAGGGCCCGTTCGACCTGGGCCTCCAGCGGCGCACGGGCGAGCGCCTCTACCAGGAGGGCCTCCAAGGGCCACTCGCGGCCGAAGACCACCGCCTCGTCACCGAAGCGCAGCGTGAGGCTCCCGAGCGGAGCTCCCCGGGTGGCACCGGTGGGAGGCGCCAGCTCCACGGAGGTGAGGGCGCTCCACGGCCAGCGGCCGAAGCCGCGTCGCAGTCCCTCCGCGTCGAGCGTGGCGGTGCGATGCAGCGTTCGCGAGGGACGCAGCGCGAACCCGAGCACTCCCGCCACGAGCACCGCGCGCACCGAAGGGGGCAGCCCTCCCGTCACGGCCGCGAGCACTCCCGCCGCGAGCGCGAGGAACAGGCGCCGGAGGAACTGCTTCCGGAGCCAGTCGCGATCCCTCTGGAGCACGACGGGCGTGGTGGACGGGGCAATCACGAGGGGAAGTGTCGCATGGGCGGGTGTGTGACAGACAAGAGGGGGTGGGCGCGCGGTTCACTGGAGAGCGCACGGGGTGCCCCGGGGATTGATGGTGTCAGAGGGACCAGCAAGGCTGATGCGGATGACGAGCGCCAACCTCGCCGCGTGTGCTGTCCTCCTCACCGCCCTGCCGGTGCTGGGCCAGTCCCCCGTTGTCGATGTCGCGCCGGATGGCGGGACTCCCGACGCGGAGACCCGAAGCGTGTACATGGGCACGGAGTTCCCCGCCGATCACGTGGCGGACCCGGCCGCCGCGCGCGCGCTGACGGTCGCCACGGAGCAGAGCGCTCCGGCCCTCGTGGTCAGCGGCGGCATCAGCCTCGGTGCGTACCAGGCGGGGTTCACCTCCACGCTCGTGCGGTTCTGGAGCATCGCTCGCGCGAAGGGCGGGCCCGGGGCCGGCGACCCGACGCCGCGCGTGTGGACGGGGGCCTCGGCCGGCGCGGTGAATGCGCTGCTGGGGGGACTGGCCTCGTGCGACCCCGCCTTCGAGCAGGCCCGGTGGGCTCCCGAGGAGAGCCTGTTCTGGACCGTCTGGGTCCAGCAGCTCGACCTGGAGGAGCTGCTGCCCTGGGACGATGACGACCGGAGCAACCACCTCTTCAGCGCGCCCCACATGGAGCGGACGCTCGCGCTCATCCAGGCGCAGGCGGAGCAGCCGCGCTTCCGGCCGGACTGCTCGTTCGCCTTCGGCCTCACGGTGACGAACCTGCGCGGCCGGGACATTCCCTTCGGCTGGGGAGGCCCGGACTCCAAGGCGGAGCTGACGCGCGTCACCGAGAAGCTGGTCCTCCAGGTGATGACGCGGGCGGATGGGTCGCTCACCGCGCGCCTGCCCTTCACACGGGGCGCCTCGAGCGCGACGGTGCCGTACCTCGAGCTCGACCCGGAGGAGCGAATCCACTACCCGGCGCTCGGGGAGACTCCGGCGGACGACGCGGGCGGCCAGGAGGTCTCCCTCCAGAACCTGCTGCTCACCCCGCAGGCGTCGGGGGCCTTCCCGCTCGCGTTCCCTCCCGTCGCCGTCGACGTGTCGTTCTTCGACATGACCCGGTGGGAGCCGAAGCAGACGCTGAAGCTGGTGGACGGCGGCTTCCTCAACAACAACCCGGTGGACCTGGCGGTGCGGCTCGGGGCCCGGTGGGTGGGAGGGGAGGGCACGGGCTTCAATCGCTCGCGCTTCCCCGTGGTGTACCTGGACCAGGACGTCGTCGACTGGACGTGGAAGCCCTCCGAGACGCCGCGCGCGAGCCTCGGCCCGCTGGAGGAGACGTACTTCCAGCACGTGGGCCGGCTGATGCGGGCGGCGCAGGACAGCGTCGTGCTCGACACGCTGGAGCAGGACCCGAACCTGTCGGGCCGCATCAAGATTCCGCACCGCGGCTTCGTGCTCCCCTCGGAGTACCAGTTCGCGATGATGGGCTTCTTCGACCGGCGCTTCCGCCAGCACGACTTCTACCGTGGCATGCAGGACGCCATCCGCTTCCTGTCCACGCAGCTCACGTCGACGCGCGCCGTGGAGGACCTGGTGCCGCGCGTCCGCGGAGAGACGCTCGGGGCGCGGGAGCAGCGCATCCGCGAGGTGCTCGGCATCGCCTCCGAGGGCTTCCGGTGCGTGGCGGACGGGGCCTGCGAGGCCGCCGAGGATGGTGTCCAGCTGGGGAAGCTCCGCGCCGCCACGGAGGAACTGACGAAGACCGCGAGGGAGAGGGCGCTGAGACGTGATGGCGGGGTGAAGACGTCGGACGCCGCGGAGAAGAATCCCGGGCTGAAGCACGACGACGTGGATGACCTGCTCGCGGCGCTCGGGAAGGTGGGCTACGAGTACAGCGAGGGCGTCATGGGCGTGGCGAAGGCCACGGGCTCGCGCGGCGATCTGCGGCCGGTGCGCGTGCGCGTGGGCCGGGCCTTCCACGACCTGGTGTCGCGCCAGAAGAGCGGGCTGCGGATCGCGCTGCGTCCGGCGGGGGCGGCGTTCCTGGATGACTGGCTGACGTATACGCCGCCGCGTCAGGCGCTCACGGTCCACCTGAGCCGCCAGCGGGGACCGGGGCTGGGCTGGGAGATACCCCTGGCATTCACCGCCCACGAGGAGCGGCGGGAGGAGGGCGGGGTGTCGGACCGCAGCGAGTGGCGGTTCGGCGTCTCCGTGTCCGGGTTCGGCGTGCGGGACATGGACCAATTGGTGCCGAACGAGACGCGGATGCGGCTCGTCACGCTCGGGACATACGCGGATTTCGTCTCGGACATGGACGGCTTCGGCGGGACGTTCAAGTGGCTGCAGGGAGGCCCGTATGTGCGTCTACGGGCGGGCCTGGGCGCCTCTGGCAGCTACCTGAGAGACCCGGAGGAGTTCTCGTTCCTGCTCCCCGAGGCCCGGCTTGGCGTGGACGTGGCGGAGCTGGTGGGCCTGCGGCTGAGCGTGCCGCTGTACCTCGTGAAGAAGTCCGAGGACGGGTGGCACGACGGGACGCCCAAGATCTTCAAGGAGACAGGCCTGGGCGTGGAGATGTTGTTCACCTGGTGGTGAGGCCTGGGCGCTCCCGGCATTCCCGGGCATGTGCGGTTGCGGACGGATCCCCGCGTGACTACCTGCACCCCCAGGAGTCCGGATGAGCACCGAGCCCACCACCGAACCAACCCTGCCAGTGGACCCCGGGCTCGCCGAGCACCAGGGAATGTGGGCGGACGCGCTGCGGGCCGTGGCCCAGGGGTGGCGGTTCCGGGCGAAGGCGGGGCGCCTGGGAGAACACTCCCTCGTCGGGGTCCTTCACCTGGCCTCCCTGTTCGAGAACGCGGCGAGCCTCCTGGATGCGCGAGGTGGCACGGCGGGGGGAAGTCCCCGCGTGACCGACGGCGGAGCCATCGAGGAGGAGCTTCGCCAGAGCGAGGAACGCTTCCGGCTGCTCGTGGACAGCGTGCTCGACTACGGCATCTTCATCCTCGACCCGGAGGGCCGGGTCTCCACCTGGAATGCCGGCGCCGAGCGCATCAAGGGGTGGCGGGCCGAGGAAATCATCGGCCGTCCGTTCACGCTCTTCTACACGCCCGAAGCGCTGGCCCGGGCGCATCCGCAGGAGGAGCTGAAGATTGCCACCCGCGAGGGGCGCTACCACGAGGAGGGCTGGCGCATCCGGAAGGACGGTTCCCGGTTCTGGGCGGATGTGACCATCACCGCGCTCCGCGACGCCACCGGAAGGCTCCGGGGTTTCGCCAAGGTGACCCGGGACCTCACGGAGCGCAAACGCTCGGAGGAGGCCCTCGACGCGCAGCGGGAGAACTTCGAGCTGCTCGTCCAGAGTGTGCGGGACTACGCCATCTTCATGCTCGACCCGGAGGGGCGGATCGTCAGCTGGAACGAGGGCGCCAGGAGGCTCAAGGGCTACGAGGCGCCGGAAATCATCGGCCAGCACTTCTCTCGCTTCTACATGGAGGAAGACCGGAAGCGGGGCCACCCCGCGGAGGAGCTGGAGATTGCCATCCGCGAGGGGCGCTACCGCGAGGAGGGCTGGCGCATCCGCAAGGACGGCTCCCGGTTCTGGGCGGATGTGACCATCACCGCCCTGTTCAAGGACGGAGTGCTGAAGGGCTTCGCGAAGGTGACGCGAGACCTCACGGACCGGATGAAGCAGGAGCAGGCGCTTCAGCAGGCGAACCTCGACCTGGAACGGCGGGTTCAGGAACGCACCGCCGAGCTGCAGGTGGTGAACGCCGAGCTGGAGTCGTTCAGTTACTCGGTCTCGCATGACCTCCGCGCACCGCTTCGGGCCATCTCCGGTTTCAGCAGGGTCCTGCTGGAGGACTACAGCGCTGGGCAGCCGCTGGACGAGGAGGGACTGCGGTACCTGGAGCGGATCAGCGCTGGCGGTCAGCGCATGGCCGACCTCATCGACGACCTGCTCAAGCTCTCACGGGTGACCCGCGCGCCGTGCCGGCGCGTGCCGGTGGACCTCGCGGACCTTGCCCGAGAGGTGGTCGAGGGCTTGAGCCGGCAGACGCCGGAGCGAGCCGTGAGGGTCACCCTCACGCCCACGGCGCGGGCGCTGGGGGACCCCCATCTGCTTCGGCAGGTGCTCGAGAACCTGCTCGGCAACGCCTGGAAGTTCACGGGCCGGACGCCGGACCCGAGCATCGAGTTCGGGACCCAGGAGAAGAACGGCGAGCGTCTGTTCTTCGTCCGGGACAATGGCGCCGGCTTCGACATGGCCCACGCGGGCAAGCTCTTCACGGCCTTCCACCGGCTGCACGAGGCCAGCGACTTCGAGGGGACGGGCATCGGGCTCGCCACGGTCCAGCGCATCATCCACCGCCATGGCGGCAGGATCTGGGCCGAGAGCCAACCGGGGCAGGGCGCCACCTTCTGGTTCACGGTGGCGCCTCACGCATAGTTGGAGGGGAAGGGCTCAGCGCTTCACGCGGTAGCGCACCCAGAGCATGTCGGCCTTGCGCTTGCGCATGGAGATGAGCTCCAGCGGGCGCGCGACGGCGCGTCCTTCCTTCGCGTCGAACAGTGACGGAGTGCCGATGCCACCGTCGGCGACGGGCGCAATCACCAGACTCAGCTCGTCGATGAGGTCCGCGGCCAGGAAGGAGCCGTTGATCTTCCCGCCGCCTTCCAGCAGCAGCTTCTGGATGCCGAATTCCCGGGCGAGCTTCTGGAGCACCCGCTTGAGGTTCAGCGTCTTGCTGCCGCCGAACAGATAGGAGACGCCCCGCTCCTGGAGGAAGGCGAGGTAGTCGTCGGAGACCTCCTCGGTCAGCACGGTGATGACGTGCTCCTCGTCGATGGAGTTCGACTTCCAGGTGAGCTTGCCAGACGGGTCGAGCGCGATGGCGTAGGACTCGGCGTCGCGCTTCGCGATGAAGTCCTTCCGGGGAATGGGCTCCGAGGACTTGCGCTTCGGGACCTTGGACTTCCCGGCGTAGGGCTCCATGGAGACCCGGCCGATGATCCACGCGTCCGCGCCGAAGGTCTTCGCCGTGCGCTCGTACTCGGCCGAGGCCTCGTCTTGCAGGTTCCAGGGCTTCGTCACGATGCGCCCGTCGATCGAGGGCACCATGTGACAGATCACGTACGGCCGTGCCGCTTTTTCCATCGCTCGTCTCCTGTGCAAACCCGATGACGCCCTGGACCATGGCACAGGCGCCTCTCGGGCGTGAGGAATGAACACTCCGTTCGACCTGGCTGCCGAGGGCGCGGTGGCCTCAGTGCGCGGTGAAACCCCCGTCGACCGGCAGGCCGACGCCGACCACGAAGCTCGCGCCCGGGCTGCACAGCCACAGCACGGCGGCCGCGATCTCGTCGGCCAGACCGAGCCGCCCAATCGGCTGCTGCTTCATGATTTCGGCCATCGCGCCCGATTGGCCCTTCAGCATGGTCTGCACCATGGGCGTGTCGATGGTGCCGGGGCAGACCGCGTTGATGCGGATGCCGCGCGGCGCATACTCGACGCCCGCGCTCTTGGTCATGCCGAGGACGGCGTGTTTGGTGCCGTGGTACGCCGCGCGCTGGGGCAGGCCGACCAGTCCCCCCAGCGACGAGCAGTTGACGATGGCGCCCGATCCTTGCGCACGCATGATGCGCAGCTCGTGCTTCATGCACGCCCAGACGCCGAACTGGTTGACCGCCGTCACGCGGTGGAAGCTCTCGGCAAGCTCGTCCGCGGCGTCGCTCGGCGGCACCTGGATGCCGGCGTTGTTGAACGCCATGTCGAGCCGGCCGTATTCAGCGACCGCTCGGTCGACCGCGGCCGCGACCTGCGCCTCGTCGGTGACGTCGCAGCGCACGCCGAGCGCGATGCCGCCCTCCTCGACGATTCTCGCCGCCTCCTTGGCTGCAAGCTCTCCGTCGCGGTCGGCCAACACCACGGCCGCGCCGCTCCGTGCAAAGGCGCGGGCCGTGGCGAGCCCCAGTCCCATTGCGGCACCCGTCACCAGGGCCACCTGGCCCTTGAAGTCGTAGGTCGGATTCATTGTCTCGCTCTTCATCTGCGGTACCTCCGGGGCGCACTGCTCTTCCGTTGCGGAGAACATGCACGCCGCCACGGCGACGAACCAGTCGTCGTCCGGTGTACGGGCTGTACAGCGCGGCTTTTCAATGCGTCGTGAGCGGCACTGTGAACCCTCCCTTAACAGCCTGTGTCTTCCGTGCCGCCTTGTGTCCGGGCCGCCCCCTGGGTACTCCTCTCGTTCCCCTGGCCGTCCGGACGCGCGCGACGGCGGGCAGGGGTAGGAGCGCTGGGCATGTCCGCTACGCAAAGAACGTCATTCCTTCGCAGACTGAGCCTGCGCCTGGGACTCCCACTCGTCGGAGTGCTGGCCCTCGTGGCGGGCGGGCTCGTCCTGTCCACCGGGTGTCTCGCCACGCTGGGCGGAACGCCCGACCCGGCACGGCTCGTCGGGCTCGCCCTCCAGTCGCGCTACGCGGACGGGCGCTTCGCGAACCTCGAGGCGCCGTCTCCGCCATGGACCGGCGAGCGCCCTTCGCTCGTGGACGTCTTCTTCCGCGGCGAGCGCCGTCGGCCTCTGGCGGAACTGCCCCTCGCGGAGCCCGGCGCGACGTGGGGCGAGCCGCCGAATGACGGCGCCCGCGTGACATGGCTCGGCCACTCCACGCTGCTCATCGAGGTGGACGGGGCACGCGTACTCACCGACCCCATCTGGTCCGCTCGCGCCTCGCCGTCCTCGCTCGTCGGGCCGGTCCGCTTCCACCCGCCGCCCGTGCCCCTGGCCGCGCTGCCGAAGCTGGACGCAGTCGTCATCTCGCACGACCACTACGACCACCTGGACATGGACACGGTCCAGGCGCTCGCGAAGACGGGCGTGCGCTTCTTCGTCCCCCTGGGCGTCGCCGACCACCTGCGGTCGTGGGACGTCCCGGATGCGCAGGTCGTGGAGCTCGACTGGTGGGGCGAGGCGCCCGTCACGCGCGACGTGTCCCTCGTGGCCACGCCCTCGCGGCATTACTCGGGTCGGACGACGGGCAGGCGGGACACCACGCTGTGGGCGTCCTGGGTCGTCCGCGGCGCGCGCCACCGCGTCTTCTTCAGTGGCGACAGCGGGCCGACGCCCCAGTTCGAGGACATCGGCCGGCGCCTCGGTCCCTTCGACCTGGTGGCGCTCGAAATTGGTGCGTTCCATCCCGCCTGGGGAGACATCCACCTGGGCCCGGACAACGCGCTGGAGGCGCACCGGATGCTGGGGGGCGGGCCGCTGCTGCCCATCCACTGGGCCACCTTCAACCTGGCGGTGCACCCGTGGGACGAGCCCGTCGAGCGCCTCGTGCGCCTCGCGGCGCAGCGAGGCGTGCACGTCCTGATGCCGATGCTCGGGGCACCGCTGGTCATCGAAGAGGGCGCGCGCCTGGCCCCGTGGTGGCGGAGCCTCGGTGCCTCGCGTGCTGCGTCCATCCGGGAGGGGCGCCCCGGCGTCATGGAGGCGCAGCGGTGAAGCCACGGAGGACGGCGAAGCCCCGGGCGCGCTCCAGCGCCTTCGTCCTGCTCGCGCTCGCGCTGGCGACGGCCCCGGCCCACGCGCAGCGGCCCTCACCCCAGGAGAGCAAGCCCATGAAGATTCGACTGACCCTTGGCGAGAGGGTCCTCACGGCCACGCTGCGCGACAATGCCACCGCGCGCGACTTCGCGGCCCTGCTGCCGCTGACCCTCACGCTCACCGACTACGCGACGACGGAGAAGGTCAGCGACCTGCCGCGCAGGCTGTCGACGAAGGGCGCACCCGCGGGCGTCACCCCCAAGGCCGGGGACATCGCCTACTACGCGCCCTGGGGGAACCTCGCCCTGTTCCACAAGGACTTCCGCTTCTCGGAGGGGCTCGTCACGCTCGGCTCGCTCGACGGAGACGTCGAGGCGCTCAGGCAGCCCGGCCCGCTGACGGCGACGCTCGAGCGCGCGGAGTAGGGACGGTGATGCGCAACGGCGAGGCACCACGACCGCCAGCCTCAGTCGCGCCCGCCGTTCGCGCGGCGGCCCCGCTTCACGGCGCGGGGCTGCCGCGCGCCGCGCAGGTGCTCGACGAAGGCCTTCAGCGCGGGCGTGGCCTGCCTGCGCTGCGGGTAGTACAGGTAGAAGCCGGGGAACGACGTGGAGAACTCCTCCAGCACCGGCACGAGCTCGCCGCGCGCCATGGCCTCGCGCGCCTGGCTCTCGTAGAGCATGGCGAGCCCGACTCCGGCGCGGGCGAGACGGGTGATGAGGACCGGGTCGGTGGTGAGGACGCGCTCGGGGACGGCCACCGTGAACTCGTGCCCGCCGTGGGCTCCCGGCTCCGTGAACTCCCAGCGGTAGGACGGCGCGTCGGGCGTCGGGTGCCAGTTGATGCACGCGTGCTGGACGAGGTCACGCGGGTGCGTCGGCTTCGGGTGCCGGTCGAAGTACGAGGGGGCGCCCACTACCACGAGGCGGACGTCCCCGGAGACGGGGACGGCGACCATGTCGCGGTCGATGACCTCTCCGAGCCGCAGGCCCGCGTCGTAGCCGCTCGCGACGATATCGGGGATGCCGTCGCTCACCGCGAGCTCGAGCCGGACGAGCGGGTTGGCGGCGAGGAAGCCCGAGAGCAACTGGTCGTCGAGGAAGGACTCGGCGCCCACCGACACGACGATGCGGAGCGTGCCGCGCGGCTGCTCGCTGAGCTCACCCACCGACGCGATCGCCGCCCGGACCTCCTCCAGCGCCGGCCGGACGGAGGCATATAGCCGCTCGCCTGCCTCGGTGGGGTGCACGCTCCGCGTGGTGCGACGCAGGAGCACGACCCCGAGCTGCTCCTCGAGGCGTCGCAGCGTCTGGCTCACTGCGGAGGCCGTGACCCCGAGCCGCGTGCCCGCCGCGCGGAAGCCGCCGGCTTCGATGACGGCGACGAACACCGCCATTGCATTCAGGTCATCGGCCATGTCGGGGGGATGCTGGGAGGGGCAGAGGGAGGGGTCAAGCAGCTCGCCCTCATCCCGTTCACTCTTTCGCAGGAGGGGCCGTGGCCGCTCACCCCCTCGCACGGTCGCACCCGATTGTGCAGGACGCCTTCATGGGCCGTTGACGCCGCGGTGGCTGGTCCCCGGCGGGGGCGACGCCTACTCATTGGCCCAGAGAGATGCGTGGCACTGGCCCCGCGCTCCATCGGGAAAGGGAGTCACCCATGTCCACCTGGCCGACTGAAGAACTGCGCAGAATCGCCGACGCTGATGACCTCCACATCGCCCCCTTCCGGGAGGACGGAAGGACGTACGGCACCCCGACGTGGATCTGGTCCGTCCGGGTGGGGGACGCGCTCTACGTCCGCGCCTACTACGGACAGGCCTCGCGCTGGTACCAGGCCGCGAAGCGGGAGCAAGCCGGGCGCATCCATGCGGCCGGTCTCGTCAAGGAGGTCACCTTCGAGCCCGTGGACGGCGCCATCAATGACGCCGTCGATGCCGCCTACCGCGCGAAATACGGAGACAGCCCCTACCTCGGCGCCATGGTCAGTGACCGCGCACGGTCCGCGACGGTGAAGGTCCTTCCTCGAGTCGCCGACGGAACGCCGAGCGCCCAGAGGGCGAGTTGAGCGGACCGTCAGCTCAGAGGGCGCTTCGACTGAGCCTCGTGGCGTTGAAGCGGTAGTGGCTCTCGAAAGGAGCTGAAGTGTGGTCGAGGGGTGGAAGTTCTCGGCGTGGGAGCAGGCGGAACCGCGACACCCGTGACCTCGGCTGTGGCGCGCGGCCCCGGCCCGGCGGACGCAGCTGCGGCGGCGGGACTTGCGAGGCCCTGCACCGGCGGGAAGGTGCGAACCCGCCGCCCGGGACTGCCTTCCGGGCGGCGGAGTGGAGCCCCTGCCCGCGGGTTCTACCGCGAGGACTTCAACACCTCGCGGAGGCGCTCGGCCAGGTCACGGACAGTGGGCTGGCGCAGCAGGCTGTAGTGGTCACCCGGCAGCAGGTGCCGCTCCAGCCCGTCGCCCACCAGCGCCTTCCAGCCGCCGTCCTCCGGCAGTTCCTCCGCGTCGTCCGTGGCCTTGAAGAGCATCACGCGCTGCTGCGTGGCCTTCGCTTCGTAGCGCCGCGAGGCCAGCAGGTTCGCCTCGAACACCCGGAACAGGGCTCGCACGTGCTCGGTGTCCGTTCCCGGCGGCAGGGCTCCGCTGATGGCCACCGCGCGCAGCAGTTCCTCCAGCATGGCTTCCGGCGCCATGCCCGCCAGCTGCGCCAGGTCGATGGGTAGCTCCGTCAGCGACGCGCCCATCAAGTCCCTCGCGAACATCAGCGCCAGCTGCAGCCGGTCCGGCTCCGGCTGCGCCGCCACGGACACCGCCGGGACGTACGAGTCGATGAGGACCAGCTTCGCCACCTCCTCACCGCTGGCGCGCAGCTGCCGCGCCATCTCGTAGGCGATGACGCCGCCCATGGACCAGCCGCCCAGGAAGTAGGGCCCGGAGGGCTGCACGGTGCGAATGGCCTTCACGTACTCGGCGGCCATCTCCTCCACGGTGCCCAGGGGAGGCGTGGTGCCGTCCAGGCCGCGGGCCTGCAGGCCGTAGAAGGGCCACTCCGTGCCCAGCAGTCGCGCGAGTTCCGCGTAGCTGAGGACGTTGCCGCCCACCGCGTGCACGCAGAAGAAGGGCACGGCGGTGGAGGTGGAGGCCGTGCCGAAGGGCACCAGGGGCGAGTGCGTCCCGGAGTCCTCGCGGCGCAGCAGCGCGGCGAGCTGCTCCACCGTGGGCGCCTGGAAGAGGGCGGCCAGCGGGAGGTGACGGCCGGTGGCCTGACGCATGGCGGCCATCAGGCGCACGGCCAGCAGCGAGTGGCCGCCCAGCTCGAAGAAGCTGGAGCGCACACCCACTGGCTGGATGCCCAGTACCTGCTCCCAGACGCGCACCAGCGTCAGCTCCAGTGAGTCCCTCGGGGCGACGTAGGTCGAGGCCGGCGCTTCCAGGGCCTGGGGTGCGGGCAGGGCCTTCCGGTCCACCTTGCCGTTGGCGTTGAGGGGCAGGGCGGAGAGGGAGACGAAGGCCGAGGGCACCATGTACTCGGGCAGGTGCTGCCGGGCGTGGGTGCGCAGCGGGGTGGCCAGCTCCTCGGACTCCGGAGTCGCCCCAGGCGCCGTCACCACGTACGCGACGAGGCGCTTGTCGCCGGGCACGTCCTCGCGCGCCAGCACCACCGCGTCCTTCACCGCCGGATGCGCACGCAGCACCGTTTCGATTTCACCCAGCTCGATGCGGAAGCCGCGCACCTTCACCTGGAAGTCCAGTCGGCCCAGGTACTCCAGCGTGCCGTCCGCCCTCCAACGCGCCTTGTCGCCCGTGCGGTACATGCGGGCACCCGGCTCGGTGCTGAAGGGATTGGGCACGAAGCGCTCGGCCGTAAGGGCAGAGCGCCCGAGGTAGCCCCGCGCCAGGCCTTCACCCGCGAGGTACAGCTCTCCGGGCACGCCCAGCGGTGCCATCCGCAGCCCCTCATCCAGGACGTAGGCCTGGGTGTTGGGCAGCGGCTGGCCGATGACGGGCGTGGTGACGGACGAGTCCTGCACGCTCCACGTAGTCGCGTACACCGTGGCTTCGGTGGGGCCGTAGGCGTTGACCGCTCGCGTGCGCTGGGTGCGGGACAGGGCCTTCCAGAGGGAGAGGTCCATGGCCTCACCGGCGCAGACCACCATCTGCGGCACGTGCGGGGCTTCCAGCAGTCCCGCCTGAAGCAGCAGGGTGAGCTGGGCGGGAGTGCAGTCGAGTACGTCGATGCGCTGCTGCTGCACCCACGCCAGCAGGGCCTCCGGGTCCTTGCGCATGTCTTCCGACAGGAGGCACAGGCAGTGGCCGTCGGCCAGATGGAGAAGCTGCTCGACGGAGACGTCGAAGTAGAGCGGCGCGTTGAGGCTCAGGCGCAGGCCGGAGGGCAGGCCCGCGTAGAGGGCGCGAGCGGTGGTCGCGTGCAGGTGGAGCACCGAGCGGTGCTGCACCATGACGCCCTTGGGCGTGCCCGTGCTTCCCGACGTGTAGATGACGTACGCCAGGTTCACCGCGCTGCTGGCCGGAGGCAGGTTGCCATCCGGAAGCGAGCTGAAGCGCGCCGCCCCTCCATCCAGGCAGATGAGGTGCCGCACCTCGGGCCGCCATGCGTCAGCGAGGTGCTGGACGGTGAGCAGCACGGACGCGCCGCTGTCCTGGAGGACGAACGACTTGCGCTGCGGTGGGGCCGCCGGGTCGATGGGCACGTACGCCCCCCCGGCCTTCAGCACCGCCAGTAGGGCGACGATGGCATCCGGGGTGCGCTCCAAGCACAGGCCGACGGTGGCGTCCGGTCCCACGCCCAACGTACGCAGATGATTCGCGAGCTGATTCGCCCGCACGTTGAGCCACGCATAGGTGAGCACCGTATCCCCGTGCTGTACGGCGGGAGCGTTCGGCGTGCGGCGCACCTGCTGCTCGAAGAGCGTGTGGAGGCAGGCGTCACGCCGGAAGTCCGCGGAGGTGCCGTTCCACTCGACCAGCAGCTGCTGGCGCTCCGTGGCCGTTTGCAGGGGTAGGGCGGACAGCGGAGCCTCGGGCGCGGCCAGGGCCTTCTCCAGCAGGAGCTGGAAGTGGGCCATGAGGCGCTCGGCGGTGGTGCGCTCGAACAGCTCGGTGCTGAAGACGAGGCCGCCCTGGTAGCCGTCTGAAGTCCGCCTCAGGCCGAACTCCAGTTCGAAGCGTGCGACCGTATGCTCCACCTCCACGCCTTGAATCGTCAGCTCCGGTAGCGCCATGGAGGCATCGGGCGTGTTCTGCAGGACGAAGAGAGCCTGGAACAGCGGCGTGCGGCCCAGGTCTCGCGTGGGCTGGAGTTCCTCCACCAGTTTTTCGAACGGGACGTCCTGATGCTCGTAGGCGCCCAGGGTGGTGTCACGCACCTGCGCGAGCAGCTCGTGGAAGGTGAGCCGCGGAGAGAACCGCGCACGCAGCACCAGCGTGTTGACGAAGAAGCCGATGAGGTCCTCCGTCTGAGCATGGCGCCGGCCCGCGATGGGCGAGCCCACCAGCACGTCGTCCTGCCCGGAGTAGCGGTGCAACACGGCCTGGAAGGCGGCCAGCAGCAGCATGTACGGCGTGACGCCCTCGCGCTGTGCTCGTGCGTCGAGCGCTCGGCTCAGCTCGAGGGACAAGTGCACGGGGACGTTGCCGCCCGCGTGCGTCAGCGTCGCGGGCCTCGGCTTGTCGGTGGGCAGCTCCAGCGCGTTGGGCGCGCCCGAGAGCTGCTGCTTCCACCAGTCGAGCTGCGCTCGCAGCGTCTCGCCCTGGAGCCAGTCGCGCTGCCAGACAGCGTAGTCGGCATACTGCACCGGCAGCTCCGGCAGGTGCGACGGCAGACCGCGCCGGAAGGCTTCGTAAAGTGTGACGACCTCCCGCACCAGCACACCGGTGGACCAGCCGTCCGAGATGCCGTGGTGCATGTTGAGCAGCAGCACGTACTCGGCCGGCTCGACCTTCACCATCCGCGCGCGCAGCAGGGGGCCCTCGGCGAGATGGAAGGGCCGCTGCGCGTCTTCCATGGCGATGCGCATGACCTCGGGCTGGCGCCGCGCATCAGGCAGGCCGCTGAGGTCCACCACCTGGAGCACGCCGTCGCGGGCCGGGTGGATGACCTGGAAGGGCTCACCGCCTTCGGAGTGGAAGGTGGTGCGCAGGACCTCGTGCCGCTGCACCAGCACATCGAAGGCGCGCTGGAAGGCGGGCAGCTCCAATGTGCCGGTGAGGCGCAGGGCGACGGGCATGTTGTAGAGCGCGCTGTCGGGCTGGAGTTGGTCGAGGAACCACAGACGCTGCTGGGCGAAGGACAGCGGAATCAGCCCGTCGCGGCGGGCCTTCGTCAGCTCGGGCAGGCGGGGGCCCGCGGTGGCGGCCTGGATGCGCTCGGCGAGGGCGGCCACGGTGGGCGCCTCGAAAAGGGTGCGCAGGGGCAGCTCGGTGCCGAAGGCGGCACGGATACGAGACGCCAACTGCGTCGCCAGCAACGAGTGGCCACCCAGTTCGAAGAAGCTGTCCTGTGCACCCACTCGACTGACACGGAGCAACTGAGCGAAGAGCTCCGCCACCGTCTGCTCCGTGGGCGTGCGCGGTGCCTCGGAGTAGTCGTTCCGTGGCATCGAGGCTTCCGGTGGAGGCAGCACCTTCCTGTCCACCTTGCCATTGGCGTTGAGCGGCAGCGTGGCCAGGGGCACGAAGGCGGAGGGCACCATGTACTCGGGCAGGTGCTGCCGAGCGTGCGTGCGCAGTGACGCGGCCAGCTCCGCGGACTCCGCGCCCACCACGTAGGCGACGAGGCGCTTGTCACCGGGCACGTCCTCACGCGCCAGCACCACCACGTCCTTCACGGCGGGGTGCGTCCGCAGCGCGGCCTCGACTTCACCCAGCTCGATGCGGAAGCCACGCACCTTCACCTGGAAGTCCAGTCGGCCCAGGTACTCCAGCGTGCCGTCCGCTCTCCAACGTGCCTTGTCGCCCGTGCGGTACATGCGGGCACCCGGCTCGGTGCTGAAGGGGTTGGGCACGAAGCGCTCGGCCGTAAGGGCCGGGCGTCCGAGGTAGCCCCGCGCCAGGCCTTCGCCGGCCAGGTACAGCTCTCCGGGCACGCCCAGCGGCGCCATCCGCAGCCCCTCATCCAGGACGTACGCCTGGGTGTTGGGCAGCGGCTGGCCGATGACGGGCGTGGTGACGGACGAGTCCCGCACGCTCCACGAGGTGGCGTACACCGTGGCCTCGGTGGGGCCGTAGGCGTTGACCGCCCGGGTGCGCTGGGTGCGGGACAGGGTCTTCCACAGGGAGAGGTCCATGGCCTCACCGGCGCACACCACCATGCGCGGCACGTGGGCGGCCTCCAGCAGCCCCGCCTGAATCAGCGGGGTGAGCTGAGCGGGAGTGCAGTCGAGCACGTCGATGCGCTGCTGCTGCACCCATGCCAGCAGGGCCTCCGGGTCCTTGCGCGTGTCTTCCGACAGCAGGCACAGGCAGTGGCCGTCGGCCAGATGGAGGAGCTGCTCGACGGAGACGTCAAAGTAGAGCGGCGCGTTGAGGCTCAGGCGCAGGCCGGGAGGCAGGCCGGCGTAGAGGGAGCGAGCAGTGGCCGCGTGCAGGTGGAGCACCGAGCGGTGCTGCACCATGACACCCTTGGGCGTGCCCGTGCTTCCCGACGTGTAGATGACGTACGCCAGGTTCTCCGCGCGGGCGGAGGACGGCACGTCGTGCTCGGGCAGGGCCGCCAGTCGCGCCGCGTCGGTGTCGAGCAGGAGCAGGTGGCGGACCTCCGGCTGCCACGCGTCAGCGAGGTGCTGGACGGTGAGCAGCACGGACGCGCCGCTGTCCTGGAGGACGAACGACTTGCGCTGCGCCGGAGCCGACGGGTCGACGGGCACGTACGCGCCCCCGGCCTTCAGCACCGCCAGCAGGGCGATGAGGGCCTCGGGCGTGCGCTCCAGGCACAGGCCGACGGTGACGTCCGGCCCCACCCCCAGCGTGCGCAGGTGATGCGCGAGCTGGTTGGCGCGCGTGTTGAGCAGCGCGTAGCTGAGCACCGTGGTGCCGAACTGGACGGCGGGAGCGTCCGGCGTGCGGCACACCTGTTGCTCGAAGAGCGTGTGGAGGCAGGCGTCGCCCTGGAAGTTCGCGGAGGCGCCGTTCCACGCGACCAGCAGCTGCTGCCGCTCCGTGGCCGTCTGCAGGGGCAGGGCGGACAGCGGAGCCTCGGGCGCGGCCAGGGCCTTCTCCAGCAGGAGCTGGAAGTGGGCCATGAGGCGCTCGGCGGTGGTGCGCTCGAACAGCTCGGTGCTGAAGACGAGGCCGCCCTGGTAGCCGTCCGAGGTCCGCGTCAGGTCGAGGCTGAGCTCGAACTTGGTGGAGTCCGGATCCAGCTCCAGGTTTCGCAGGGTCAGCCCCGGCAGGGACAGCTCCGGCATGGGGGCGTTCTGCAAGGCGAACAGGGCCTGGAACAGCGGCGTGCGGCTCAGGTCCCGCTTGGGCTGGAGTTCCTCCACCAGTCGCTCGAAGGGAACGTCCTGATGCTCGTAGGCGCCCAGGGTGGTGTCGCGCACCTGGGCCAGCAACTCACGGAAGGTGAGCTGCGGAGAGAACCGCGCACGCAGCACCAGCGTGTTGACGAAGAAGCCGATGATGCCCTCCGTCTCCGCATGGCGCCGGCCCGCGATGGGCGAACCCACCAGCACGTCGTCCTGACCCGAGTAGCGATGCAGCAGCGCCTGGAAGCCCGCCAGCAGCAGCATGTACGGCGTGACGCCCTCGCGCTGCGCCAGCGCTTCCAGCCCCTGGCTGAGCGCGACCGGCAGGTGCACGGAGACTTTGCCACCCGCATGCGTCAGCGTCGCGGGCCTCGGCTTGTCGGTGGGCAGCTCCAGCGCGGTGGGCGCGCCGGAGAGCAGCTGCTTCCACCAGTCGATCTGTGCCCGCAGCGCCTCGCCCTGGAGCCAGTGACGCTGCCAGACGGCGTAGTCGGCGTACTGCACCGGCAGCTCCGGCAGGGGCGAGGCCCGGCCCTGACGGAAGGCGTCGTAGAGCGCGGCCAGCTCGCGTACCAGGACGCCCGTGGACCAGCCGTCGGAGATGCCGTGGTGCATGTTGACCAGCAGCACGTACTCCGCCGGCTCCAGCTTCAACAGCAGGGCGCGCATCAGCGGACCGGCGGACAGGTCGAACGGGCGGTAGGCCTCCTCGGTGAGGATGCGCGAGGCCTCGGGCTGACGTTGCGCGGGCGGCAGTGTGTCCAGCTCCACGACCGGGAGCCGCCACGCGGTGGCCGGGTGGATGACCTGTCGGGGCTCGCCGCCTTCGGCGCGGAAGGTGGTTCGCAGGGACTCGTGGCGGCGCACCAGCTCATCGAAGGCGCGCTGGAGCGCGGATGGCTCCAGGGAGCCCGACAGGCGCAGCGCCAGGGGGATGTTGTAGAGGGCCTGCCCTGGATGGAGCTGATCCAGGAACCACAGGCGCTGCTGCGAGAAGGACAGGGGGATGGCCGAGGACCGGTCCGCTCGGACCAGGGTCGGAACCCGGGTTGCCGTGGGTGCCTGGAGACGCTCGGCCAGCGTGGCCGCGGTGGGCGCCTCGAAGAGCGCGCGGAGGGGGAGCTCCGTGCGGAAGGCCGCGCGGACTCTCGCGATGACCTGCGTGGCCAGCAGGGAGTGGCCACCCAGCTCGAAGAAGTTGTCGTGCACTCCCACGCGGCTGACGCCCAGGACCTGCGCGAAGATTCCGGTCAGGGTCGTCTCGGCGGGCGTGCGAGGCGCCACGTACTGGCCACGCTTCGTCACCTGGACATCCGGGGCGGGTAGGGCCTTGCGGTCCACCTTGCCGTGGGTCGTCAGGGGCAGCGCGCCCAGGTGCACCACGGCGGAGGGCACCATGTATTCGGGCAGCTTCGACTGGACGTGGGCGCGCAGCTCGGTGGCGTCGAGCGGGCCGGCGTCGCCGGTGACGTAGGCCACCAGCCGCTTGTCGCCCGGCGAGTCCTGACGCACGACGGCCACGGCCTCGCGCACTCCCGGGTGCGTCAGCAGCGCCGCTTCGACCTCGGCCAGCTCGATGCGGTAGCCGCGCACCTTCACCTGGTTGTCGATGCGGCCGAGGAACTCCAGCACGCCGTCGCTCCTCCAGCGCGCCTTGTCGCCGGTGCGGTACAGGCGCTCGCCATCGCCGAAGGGATGGGGGATGAAGCGCTCCGCTGTCAGGTCGGGGCGGGACAGATAGCCGCGCGCCAGACCATCGCCGCCGATGAACAACTCACCGGGGATGCCAGGAGGCACCGGCCGCAGGTGCTCATCGAGCACGTACACCCGGGTATTCGCGATGGGCGTACCGATGGGGATGGAGGTCCCCACGTGGGCCGCGTCCGTCATGCGGTACGTGGAGGTGAAGAGGGTGGACTCGGTGGGGCCGTAGCAGGCCGTCACCGCAATCCCCAGCTCCTCCACCACGCGCCGCACGTGCGGCGCGGAGACGACGTCGCCGCCGGTGAGGAGCTGACGGACTGCGCGCAGCGCCTCGGGCTCGAGGTCCACCACTTGGGAGAACAGGCCCGAGGTCAGGTGCAGCGTGGTGACAGCGTGGCGCTTCAGGACCTTGGCCAGCAGCTCCAAGTCACTGGGCGACCGCGGCGGGAAGACGACGAGGCGGCCACCGAAGAGCAGGGGACCCCAGACCTCCAGGGTTGATGCATCGAAGGAGATGGGGGCGATGAGGAGGAAGGTCTCCTCCGGCCCCAGGTGCGCGTACTTCGCGCCATGCAGCAGGCGCATGACGCCGCGGTGCTCGACGGCCACGCCCTTGGGCCGGCCGGTGGAGCCGGAGGTGAAGTCCACGTACGCCAGATGACGGGGCTCCACCTGCACGGCGGGCGCGGACGTGGGCAGCCCGTCCAGGGACAGCTCCTCCACGTATAGACACGGCACGTCCTCGGCCACGGGCATCCGGGCGCGCACCTCGCGCGAGGTGACGAGCAGCCGAGGCGGCGCGTCCTCCAACATGAAGGCCAGCCGCTGCGCCGGATACGAGGCATCCAGCGGCACGTAGGCGCCCCCCGCCTTGAGAATGGCCAGCAGGGAGACGATGAGCTCGACGGAGCGCTCCAGGCACACGGCCACGAGCGCATCCGGGCCGACACCGTTCCGCCGCATCAGGTGCGCGAGCTGGTTGGCCCGGGTGTCGAGCTGGGCGTACGTGAGGCGCGTGTCCCCGAACTCCAGCGCCACCGAGTCGGGACGCAGGACGGCCTGCTGCTCGAACAGGTGGTGGATGCATGCCTCGCGCGGGTAGTCCGAGGCCGTGTCGTTCCACTCCACCAGCACCTGTCGCCGCTCCTCCTCCGTCAGCAGCGGCAGGAGCCGCAGGGGCAGGTCCGGCGACGCGGCCACGGCGCGAGCGAGCACGGCCAGGTGCCGCGTCAGGCGCTCCACGGTGCTCCGGTCGAAGAGCTTCGTGGAGTACTCGAGGCGGAAGCTCATCTCGTCCTGGCGCTCCCATACCTCCAGGCCCAGGTCGAACTTCGCCGTACCCGTGGGCACCTCCACGATGCTGAGGTCCACCGGCTGATGGCCGGGGTCCGCCTCCGGCGTGTTGAGCACGTTGAGCATGACCTGGAACACCGGCGAGCGGCTCAGGTCCCTCGGTACCTGGAGCACCTCGATGAGGCGCTCGAAGGGGGCGTCCTGGCGCGCGTAGCCTTCCAGCGCCTGCTTCCGGACATGGCCCACCAGCTCGCGGAAGGTCGACGCACCGGGCAGTCGCGAGCGGAAGGCGAGCGTGTTGACGAAGCAGCCGATGAGCCCTTCCACCTCCGGCCGCGTGCGGCCCGCGATGGGCGTGCCGATGGCGAAGTCCTCCTGGCCCGCGTACCGGCCCAGCAGCACCTGATACAGCGCCAGCATCACCATGAAGGGCGTGGCACCTTCGCGACGGCCGAGCGCCAGCAGCGGCGCGGACAGCTCGCGTGGCCAGTCGAAGCGGTGGATGTCGCCCTCGGACGACTGCACGGCGGGACGGGGCCGGTCCGTGGGCAGCTCCAGCGCCGGCACCCCGGCGAGCTGCTCCTTCCACCAGCCGAGCTGCCCATCGAGCACCGCGCCCTCCAGGTACTGGCGCTGCCACACCGCGAAGTCCGCGTACTGCACCGGCAGCTCCGGCAGCGGCGAGGGCTGGCCCGCCACGAAGCTGGCATAGAGGACCGGCAGCTCCTGGCCAATCACCAGCGCGCACCACCCATCCGAGACGGCGTGGTGGAGCACCAGGCTGAGCACGTACTCCTCCACGCCCAGGCGCAGGAGCAGCGCGCGTGCCACTGGACCGCGCTCCAGGTCGAAGGGCCGCGTCGTGTGCTCCTGGCAGCGGCGCAACATCGCCGCCTCGCGCTCCTCGGGCGTGGCGCCGGGGACGTCCTCCACCGGCATGGGCAGTCCGCCGTCCGGGTGGATGACCTGCACCGCGCCGTTCTCGGTGAGCGTGTACGTCGTGCGCAGCACCTCGTGCCGGCGCACCAGCGCGTCCAGCGCGCCCTGGAGCGCGGCGGGGTTCAACGCTCCACGCATCCGGAAGGTGGGCGCGTTGTTGTACGCCACGCTCGAAGGGTCGAGCTGCTGCAGGTACCAGAGCCGCTGCTGCGCGAAGGACAGCGGCAGGGGCTCGCCTTTGGGCGCGCGGGGAATCTCAGGGTGTTCGGGCAGCGGCCGGCGGTGTTCCTCCTCGGTGGGACGGCGCAGCAGCGGTTCGAGGTGATGGGCGATGCCGGCCACCGTGGGTGACTCGAAGAGGGCCGACAACGGGAGCTGCACACCGAAGGTGTCACGGAGCTGGTTGAGCAGCTGCGCGGCCATCAGTGAGTTGCCGCCAATCTCCAGGAAGTTGTCGTCGCGACCGACGAAGTCCAGGCCCAGGCGCTCTCGCCAGATGGCGGCGACTCGCGCCTCGATGTCACCGAGAGGCGCGTCCGCGCCGTCCCTTGCCCCAGCGGAACCTTCCGTGACCGAGGGAGCCGGATGCCTGGCGGAGACCGCTGCCTGCACGGAGGTCGGTGCATATCCGGCGGGTGTGCCCCCCATGCCGCCGTGGACCACGTGGCCACCCACCACCGGCGCGGGCTCCGCATCCACCCAGCAGTGCTTCTCCTGGAAGGGGTAGGTGGGCAGGTGCAGGCGACGGCGCTGCTCATGGGCGTAGAAAGCGGACCAATCCACCTCGACGCCCAGCGTCCACAGCTCACCCACCGCCTGCAGGAAGCCGCCATGCTCGGTGACGTTGCCGCCGCGCCGCAGCGTGGCCAGCGCCTTCACGCGCTCACGGTCCTGTCCCAGGCACGAGCGCACCAGCGGGGTGAGGTCCTGGCCCGGACCCACCTCCAGCACGAGGCTGCAGCCTTCCTCCAGCAGCGCGCCCACCGCCTCGGAGAAGCGCACCGGTTGGCGCATCTGGTCCGCCCAGTAGCGCGGCTCGGCCAGCGCTCCCGGCTTCGCCCAGGTGCCGGTGACGCTGGAGGCGTAGCGCACGGTGGGCTCGGAGCGGCGCAGCGAGGCGACCACCCGCTCCAGCTCCGGCATCAGCGGAGCGACGTCGGCGGAGTGGAAGGCGTGCGGAGCGGGCATGCGCACCGCGCCGATGTCGCGGCGCTTGAGTTCCTCCTGGAATCGCTCCACCTCGTCCACCGGGCCGGCGACGACGCAGCGGTCCGGAGCGTTGATGGCGGCCATCTCCAGGCGTCCGGTGAGCATGGGCAGCACCACGGACTCGGACATCGCCACGGCGAGCATGGCGCCCGGAGGCATGCGGTGCATCAGCTCGCCACGGGCGACGGCCAGCTTGAGCGCGTCCTCCAGCGGCAGCACGCCCGCGAGGCAGGCGGCGGCGTACTCACCGAAGCTGTGGCCCAGGATGGCGTGGGGCTTGAGTCCCCAGTCCATCCAGGTGCGCGCCAGCGAGTACTCCACGGAGAAGAGGGCGGGCAGGGCGACGCGGGTGTCGGCCAGCAGCGCGGCCGTCTCCGCGTCCTTCGCGCCCGGCGCCGCCTGGAGCAGCACGCGCACCCGGGCACGCAGCGGCGCGTCGAGCAGCGCGAGGCACGCGTCCAGGTGGGTACGGAAGGCTGGCTCGGCCTCGTACAGCTCGCGGCCCATGCCCACCTGCTGGGCGCCCTGACCCGGGAACACGAAGGCGACACGGCGTCGGCGCGCCTCTTCCTTCACCCTCACCGGCGTGTACGGCTTGCGCAGCTGCTTCGCGAGCTCCGTCGCGTCCGCCGCCACGACGGCGCGGCGGTACTCGAACGCCTTGCGCCCCATGGCTTGCGTGAAGGCCGTGTCCGAGAGTGACAGCTCCGCCGCACGGTTCTCCACGTGCGTGGCGAGCTGATGGGACGCTGTCTCCAGCGCCTCGGGTGAGCGCGCCGACAGCACCACCAACTGCCGCGCACGCACGCTCTCATCGCTGCGAGGAACCGGGGCCTCCTCCAGCACCGCGTGCGCGTTGGTGCCGCCGATGCCGAAGGAGCTGACCGCCGCCCGCCGAGGCTTCCCGCCCCGGGGCCACGGCCGCAGCGCGGTGTTCACGAAGAAGGGCCCGAAGTCGATCTGCGGATTCGGACGCTCGAAGTGCAGGCTCGGGGGAATCTCTCCGTGGTGCAGCGACAGCGCGACCTTGATGAGGCCCGCGAGTCCCGCCACGGTGTCCAGGTGTCCGACGTTGGTCTTCAGCGAGGCCAGGGCGATGGTGCCTCGGTGCTCCTCGCCCAGGCCGTACGCACGCTGGAGCGCGGTCACTTCAATCGGGTCTCCCAGCGGCGTGCCCGTGCCATGCGCCTCCACGTAGCCGATGTCCTTCGGCTCCACGCCCGCGCGGGCCAGCGCTCGGGTGATGACGGTGGTCTGCCCCTGCACGCTCGGCGCCGTGAAGCCGGACTTGCCATGGCCATCGTTGTTGGTGGCCGTCGCGCGGATGACCGCGTAGATGGAGTCGCCGTCGCGCTGCGCATCCTCCAGCCGCTTGAGCACCACGGCGGCCACGGCACTGCCGGCGATGGTGCCCCGGGCCTGCGCATCGAAGGCGCGGCAGTGCCCGTCCGGCGAGAGGATCATCCCTTCCTGCCACACGTACCCCGTGCGCTGCGGCACGGTGATGCGCGTCGCGCCGGCCAGCGCCACGTCGGACATCCCGGCCAGCAGGTCCTTGCAGGCCATGTGGACCGCGACCAGGCCCGTGGAGCACGCCGTGTAGACCAGCGAGCTCTCACCCGTGAGCCCCAGCTTGAAGGACGTCTTCGTGGCGAGGCTCTCGTGGGTGGCGGTGCCGTTCAGCTCGAAGTGCGAGGCGCCATCCAGCGGCAGCGTCTTCCGGACCATGTCCGCGTAGCCCGAGTCCACCGCGCCCGCGTAGAGCGAGATGTCCCCCGGCGCCCGTCCCGGGTCGATGCCGGCATCCTCCAGCGCCGACCACGCGGTCTGCAGGAACAACCGCTGTTGCGGGTCCATCCACTGCGCCTCGCGCAGGGACAGGTCGAAGAAGGGATGGTCGAACCGGTCGATGCCCTCCAGCACTCCGCCCGCGGGGACGAAGGCCGGGTGCTGCCACAGGTCCAGGCCTTCCGGCAGCTCCGGCAGGTGCTCCAGCTCCTCCGGCGAGAAGCGCGAGATGGACTCGACGCCCTCGCGGAGGTTGCGCCAGAACTCCTCCACGGACGCGGCGCCAGGGAAGCGGCCCGCCATGCCGATGATGGCGACGGCGCCGGAACGCGCGCCCATGCTCGGGAGGACGCGGCTCCCGGGGACCGGGGCCGCTGCTCCCCCCGCCTCGCGCTCCAGGTGCTGGGCGAGGGCGTGGATGGTGGGGTGCTCGAAGAGCCACACCACGGGCACGTCGCGCTTCAGCTCCTCGCGCAGGCGCGTGGCGATGCGGACCACGGACAGGGACGTGCCGCCCAGTTCCTCGAAGAGGTGGTCGTGCACGCCCACGCGCTCGGCGCCCAGCTCGCGCGCATAGATGGCCGCGAGCTGCTGCTCCAGTGGCCTCGCCGGCTCCTCGAAACGTCCCTGGCGCTCGGAGGCCGCGGCGGTCGGCGCCGGCAGGGCCCTGCGGTCCACCTTGCCGTTGGGCGTCAGCGGCAGGGTGGGGAGGGACACGAAGACGGAGGGCACCATGTACTCGGGCACCCGCTGGTGCAGGTGCGCCCGCAGCGCGGCGGTGTCCATCACGGAGCCCGGGGCCGCCACCACGTACGCGACGAGGCGCTTGTCTCCGGGCACGTCCTCGCGCGCCAGGACCACCGCGTCCGTTACCGCCGGGTGCGCCTGCAGGGCGGTCTCAATCTCTCCCAGCTCGATGCGGAAGCCGCGCACCTTCACCTGGAAGTCCAGCCGGCCGAGGTACTCCACCGAGCCGTCCGCCCTCCACCGGGCCCGGTCTCCGGTGCGGTACATGCGCGCTCCCGGCTCGGTGCCGAAGGGGTCGGGCACGAAGCGCTCCGCCGTGAGGGCGGGGCGGCCCAGGTAGCCGCGCGCCACTCCGTCTCCGGCGAGGTACAGCTCTCCGGGCACTCCCGGTGGCACGAGCCGGAACTGGTCATCCAGGACGTAGCACCACGTGTTGACCATCGGCCGGCCGATGACGGGCACCGAAACGGACGAGTCCTGCACGCACCACGTGGTGGCGTACACGGTGGCCTCGGTGGGGCCGTACGCGTTGACGGTCCGCGTCCGCCCGGTGCGCGACAGCGGCGTCCAGAGGGCGAGGTCCATGGCCTCGCCTCCGGACACCACCAGCTTCGGCACGTGCGGGCGCTCCAGCATGCCCGCCTGGAGCAGCAGCGTGAGCTGGGCGGGCGTGCCGTCCAGCACGTCCACCCGGTGCCGCTCAATCCACGCGAGCAGCGCCTCCGGGTCCTTCCGCGTCATCTCCGGCAGCAGGCACAGGCAGTGCCCGTCCACCACGTGGAGGAACTGCTCCATGGAGATGTCGAAGAAGAACGGCGCGTTGATGCTGATGCGCAGCGGACCGGTGAGTCCCGCGTAGAGGGCCCGGGCGGTGCCCTCGCGCAGATTCACCAGGGCGCCGTTTCGCACCATGACGCCCTTGGGCGTGCCCGTGCTCCCGGAGGTGTACATCACGTACGCGAGGTGGTCGCCCCCAGAGACCACGGGCAGGTTCTCGTCCGGCAGCGAGGCGAGCCGCGCGCCTTCCGCGTCGAGGCACACGAGGTGCAGCACCTCGGGCCGCCACGCGTCGGCCAGGTGCTGGACGGTGAGCAGCACGGACGCGCCGGAGTCCTGCATCACGAAGGACCTGCGCTGCACGGGAGCCGACGGGTCCAGCGGCACGAAGGCGCCCCCCGCCTTCCACACGGCCATGAGCGCGACGATGGCGTCCGGAGTGCGCTCCAGGCACAGGCCCACGCGCACCTCGGGCCCCACGCCCAGCGCGCGCAGGTGGTGCGCGAGCTGGTTCGCTCGCGCGTTCAGCTCACGGAACGACAGCGTCTGCTCCCCGAGCACCACCGCCGGTGCATCGGGAGTGCGGTCCACCTGCTGCTCGAAGAGGGTGTGCAGGAAGGCGTCGCGTGGGTAGTCCGCGGTGACGCCATTCCACTCCACGAGGACCTGATGGCGCTCCTCGGGCGTGAGCATCTCCAGCGCGCCCAGGGGCCGCTCCGGCGTGGCGACCGCGGCCTCCAGCAGGGTGCGCAGGTGCCCGGCCATCCGCGTCACCGTGGCGGTCTCGAACAGGTCGGTGCTGTATTCGAGGGTGCCTTCCAGCCCGTCGGGTGACTCGGCGAGCGCGAGGTTCAGGTCGAACTGGGCGGTGGTGTGCTCCAGTTCCAGCGGGCGCAGCGTGAGGCCCGGCGCCTTCAGCTCTCCGCCGGGCGCGTTCTGCAGCGTGAAGAGAACCTGCACCAGCGGGTTGCGGCTCAAGTCCCTGGGGACGTTCAGCTCCTCGACGAGTTTCTCGAAGGGGACGTCCTGGTGCTCGAACGCGGCCAGCGTGGTGTCGCGCACCCCGGCCAGCAGCTCGCGGAACGAGTCCCGTGGGCGGATGCGGCCGCGCAGCACCAGCGTGTTGACGAAGAAGCCGACGAGCCCCTCCAGCTCCTCCTGGCGCCGGCCGGCGATGAACGAGGCGACGAGCAGCTCTTCCTGACCGCTGTAGCGCGACAGCACCACCTGCCACGCCGCCAGCAGCACCATGAACGGCGTCGCTCCTTCCTGCCTCGCGAGCGAGACGAGGCGCTCGGACAGCTCGAGGCCCAGGTGGACGGGCACGAGCGCTCCCCGGGGCGAGCGGATGGAGGGCCGCGGCTTGTCGACGGGCAGGTCCAGCACCGGCGGCGCCCCGGCGAGCTGTTCCTTCCACCACGCTACCTCGCGCGCGAGCACGTCGCCCTGGAGCCACTGGCGCTGCCACGCGGCGAAGTCCACGTACTGCACCGGCAGCGGCGGCAGCACCGGGGCCTTGCCGGAGGCGAAGGCCTCGTAGCCCGCGACGACCTCGCGAATCATCACGCCCACGGACCATCCGTCCGAGACGATGTGGTGCATGACGAGCACCAGGACGTGCTGCTCCGGTCCCACGCGGAGCAACCGCGTGCGCAGCAGCGGCCCGGTGGCCAGGTCGAAGGGGCGGGTGGACTCCTCCGTGGCGAGCCGGCGAGCCTCGGCCTCGCGAGCTTCGGGAGACAGGGTGCCGAGGTCGGTGAGCGGCAGATTCCAGGGTGCGTGCGGATGGATGACCTGGACGGGCTGGCCCGCCTTCAGTGCGAAGGTCGCGCGCAGGGCCTCATGGCGGGCGACGAGGTGCTCCAGCGCCCGGCGCAGCGCCGCCACGTCCAGCACGCCCTCCAACTGGAGCGCGGCGCCGATGTTGTAGTTGCTGCTCCCGGGCTGGAGCTGGTCCACCACCCACAGCCGCTGCTGCGCGAAGGACAGCGGCAGGTCTCCCTCGCGGGCGACGGGGCGCAGGGCCGGCGTGCCGGACTCGGTGCCCTGGACGTGGAGCCGTGCCTCCACCTGCTCCGTGAGCCGGGCGGCGGTGGGCGCGGCGAAGACGGTGCGCAGTGGCAGCTCCACCCCGAAGGTGGCGCGCAGGCGGGAGACAATCCGCGTGGCCAGCAGCGAGTGACCGCCCAGCGCGAAGAAGTCGTCGTGCGGTCCCACGTGCTCCACGTTCAGCAGCTCGCGGAAGAGGGTCGCGATGCGCTGCTGGGTGGCGGTCATGGCTTCGGGGCCGGATGTGGCCGCGACGGACGAGACCGCCGGAGGCGGCAGGGACTTCCGGTCCACCTTGCCGCCAGGCGTGAGGGGCAGGGCGGACAGCGAGACGAAGGCCGAGGGAACCGCGTGGGGCGGCAGCCGCTCGGACAGGAAGGCTCGCAGCGCCGAGACCTCCAGGGGGGCCGCGGGCACGCAGTACGCGACGAGGCGCGCGTCGCCCGGCACGTCCTCGCGCACCAGCACCACCGCCTCCTGGACGGAGGCGTGCTGGCGCAGGGCCGCTTCGACTTCGCCCGGCTCGATGCGGAAGCCGCGCACCTTCACCTGCGCGTCCACCCGGCCCACGAAGACCAGCGTCCCTTCCGCGCTCCAGCGCACCGTGTCCCCGGTGCGGTACAGCCGCGCCCCGGCCTCGCCGCTGAACGGGTCCGGCACGAAGCGCTCCGCCGTCAGGTCCGGCCGCCCGAGGTAGCCGCGCGCCAGTCCGTCACCCCCGATGTACAGCTCGCCCGGGACGCCGGGCGGCACGGGCCGGCCGTGCGCATCCAGCACGTACAGGCGCATGCGGGACAGCGGCCCGCCAATGGGCACCGAGGTGGCTCCGGCCGGCAGGGACTCCAGTGCCTGGAAGGTGGCGCACACCGTCACCTCGGTGGGGCCGTAGAGGTTGACGAGGCGTCCGGGCCCACCGGCCTCCAGCACCGCGCGCACCGCTCGCGGGTCCGCCTTCTCTCCGCCGAAGAAGACGTGGCGCATGGCCGAGAAGGCCGAGGGCTGCTCGTGGGCCACCTGGTTGAAGAGGGCCGTGGTGAGCAGCGCGCAGGTGGCCTTCACCTCGGCCAGCCGCCTAGCGAGGTGCTCCGGCGCGAGCGAGACGTCACGGGGGATGATGACCAGCCGCGCCCCGTTGAGCAGCGCGCCCCACAGCTCGAAGGTGGCCGCGTCGAAGGACGGCGTGCCCACCTGGACCATGCAGTCGTCCGGCCGCAGGTCCACGTAGTTCGTGTCGCGCACCAGGTGGACGATGGAGCGGTGCGAGATGGCCACGCCCTTCGGCGTCCCCGTGGAGCCCGAGGTGTAGAGGACGTACGCGAGCTGGTCCGGCGACACCCGGACGTCCGCGGGCGCCTCGGCCGGCTCCCGGGAGATGACGGGCCAGTCGGAATCCAGGCACACCGTGGGCAGAGAGTGCGGAGGCAGCGAGGCCCGCAGCGGCTGTTGCGTGAGGACCACGGCCACGCCGGAGTCCTCGAACATGAAGGCCAGCCGCTGGCGCGGGTACGCAGGGTCGAGCGGCACGTAGCAGCCGCCCGCCTTGAGGATGCCCAGCAACCCCACCACCAGGTCCAGACCTCGCTCGACGCAAAGGCCGACGCGCGCCTCGGGCTTCAGTCCCAGGGACAGCAGGTGGCGCGCGAGCTGGTTGGAGCGCGCGTCCAGCTCGGCGTAGGTGAGGGACTGGCCCTCGTGCTCGACGGCCACGGAATGCGGCGCCCTCGCGGCGTGGCGCGCGAACAGCGCGTGCATGGGCACGTCGCGTGGGAACTCCGCGCGCGGGCCGCTGCCGGCCATCAGGAGGCGGAGCTGTTCCTCGGAGGGCAGCAGTGACAGCTCGGAGAGCCGCTGGTCCGGGTTCGCCGCCGCCGCGCCGAGCAACGTGAGGAAGTGCCCGCGCAGCCGCTGGATGGACTCCGCTTCGAAGAGGTCGGTGTTGTACTCGAGCCAGCCGGAGATCTCGTCTGGCGGGTCCTCGCGCAGCTCCAGCAGCAGGTCGAACTTGGCCGAGCCCGGATCCACCGGCAGGTACTGGGAGCGCAGCTTCGGCAGCGACAGGTCCGGGAGCGGCGTGTTCTGGAAGCCGAACATCACCTGGAAGATGGGGTGACGGCTCAAGTCCCGCTCGGGCCGTAGCTCCTCCACGAGCCTTTCGAGCGGCAGCTCCTGGTGGGCGTACGCGGCGAGGCAGACGTCCTTCGCGCGGCGCAGCAGCTCGCGGAAGGTGGGGGCGCCGTCCAATGGCGTGCGTAGTACCAGCGTGTTGACGAAGTAGCCGATGAGCGGCTCCAGCTCCGGCACGACGCGGCCCGCGATGGGCGTGCCCACCGCGAAGTCCGTCTGCCCCGAGTACCGGTGCAGCAGCGCCTGGAAGGCGGACAGCAGCGTCATGAAGAGGGTGGCGCCCTCCTGCTGGCTGACCTGCTTCAGCGCGCGCGTGAGCGGCACGGACAGGGTGAGGTACTCGCGGGCGCCCCGGGCGGTCTGCACCGGAGGCCGCGGCTTGTCCGTGGGCAGCTCCAGCGGCGGGGGCAGGGGAGTCAGGTGCTCTGTCCAGAACTCCAGCTCGACGCGCAGCCGCTCTCCCCGCAGCCGCGTGCCCTGCCACACCGCGTAGTCGGAGTACTGGATGGGCAGCGGCGGCAGCACCGCCGGCTGGTGGGTGACCTCGCCGGCGTAGAGCGTCATCAGCTCACGCACGAAGACACCCATGGACCAGAGGTCCGTCACCAGGTGATGGATGGTGACGAGCGCCACGTGGTGGCCAGGCCCCAGCCGCAGGACCTTGCCGCGAATCAGCGGGCCTCGCGTCAGGTCGAACAGACGCTGCGATTCCTCCCGGGTGCGCCGCACCACCTCCGCGTCCTGCTCGTCCTTCGACAGGCGCGAGAGGTCCTCCACCGGGACGGGCACACGCAGCTCCGGCAGCACCACCTGCACGGGAGTCCCGTCGCTGTTCGCGGCGAACACGGTGCGCAGCGACTCGTGCCGCTTCACCACCTGGTTCACACACCGCTCCAGCAGCGGGATGTCCAGCGTGCCGGTGAACCGCACGGAGGTGTGCACGTTGTACGCGGAGGAGCGGCCCTCCTCGAGCTGCTCCACCACCCACAGCCGTTGCTGGGAGAAGGAGGCGAGCGCGGAGCCGGTGTCCTCGCGCTTCGGAATGGTGCGCCCCTGGCGCCGCCGGGCCGCTTCGCGGAGCTGTGCCCGCTTCTCCTTCAGGAGGAACTCGTACAACGCGCGCTGCTTGGGGGAGAGCTTGTCGAGGTGCTTCGAACCGCCGCTCATGGACGAGGCTCCGAGGTCCCGAGGACCTGGAGCTCCATGGGCCTCGGGTTCCAGCTCTTCGGGTGGGGTCGGGGCCGGATGTGCCGGCCCCGTCAGGGATGGGGCGCTGGTTCCGCTCCGCCGAGCGGACGACCGGGGCACCTCGGGGCGAACCCGAGGAGAACCGGGTAGCTGGATAAATACCACTTACCCGAAGAGGGAGCGCGGGCGGCCGACGGTGTTCACCCCGGGTGAACGGGCGGGCCGCGGCGAAGGTGGCCGCTGCCGGGTTGCCCGGGCGCCTCGTTCAATCGGGGACGTCCTCCGAGTCCGAATCGCCGGGCGGTAGTACTTTGGACGTCCATAGGGGGAAGCATGCGTCGCCTGAGGTTCCCGTACGTGATGCCCTACAGTCAGCACGACTGGGTGGTGTCGTTCGCCGCCAGCCGGGAAACGCTCGCGCCACTGGGAACGGCCGGCTTCATCGAAGAGGACCCCACGCGAACGGCCAGCGGCCGCGAGTTCTACTGGGCCTTCGAGCGAGACGATGGGTTGCGGTTCGATGTCGTGTGGTACGAGCCCATCGAGTCCGCCGTGGTTCGTGCCGACCCGCCGGACGCGAACCAGGCCATCGCCGCGCTGCGAAGTCTCGGCGTCGATGCGGACTTCGAGCAGCGACAGCTTCCGGATGAGTTCCAGCCGAAATTGCGTCATGCCCGAGCGGCCGTCTGGGTGTTCACGGGGAAGGGCGCCACGCAGCCCACGGCGGTCTTCTCCAGGAAGCAGAGCGCTGACAAGTGGCTGGCGAAGACCGGCTACTCGGGCGTGCTGGTGGCCTATCCGCTCGACTCCTCGCTCCATGAATTCGAGCGGAACTTCGGTAGCCAGGGCCTGCCTCCCCCCAATTCCCCCGAGGCACAAGCGTTCGTGGGTACCCTCGGCGAGCGTTATGAGTATGTGGATGGCAGGCAGGTCCCGGAGAAGGCTGGATGCCTGGTGCAGCCCCGCTAGCGCATGCGCGCCACGGGCAGCCGGGTCGTGGTGGCCGCCGCCTGGGCCGTCTGGGTCTTGGCTGACGGCCCGCTGAGCTTGTCGGCGAGGTGCTGGGCCATGGCCACCATGGCCATGGTGGGGTTCCAGGAGCCTCCCGCCGGCCAGAGGCCCCCGCCCGTGACGTAGACGTTGGCGACCCCGCGGGGCCGGTAGTCCAGCCCGACCACCGCCTCGGCGTCATCGCCAATCCACAAGGTGGACCCCTCGTGCACCAGTCCCGGCACCCGACGCTCCGTGACACCCGGGCGCTCCCGGGTCCACGTGCCCTCGTCGGGCGTTCCATGCCAGTACTCCACCCGGCTCGCACCCTGGGGAGACAGGGCCAGCTCCAGCATCTGGAACGTCGCTTCGTCCATGGTGTCCCACGTCGCGCGGTCGGTGTCGTTGGCGAGGACCTGCAGCAGCACGTTCGTCGTCGGGTCCTCCTCTCCATTCAGCCGCAGCCAGTTGTCGCGGTTGCGGAAGTCCAGCTCGCCCAGGACCGCGCAGACGAAGACGAGGTAGTCCTGGGAGCTCGCGAGCTGGGTGGGCGAGGCCGTGGCCACCACGTCGGGCATGTACCGGGCCGCGCGCTGCGCGTTCTTCGCGGGGTCCTTGTCGGAGAGCACCGAGAGCTGGACGTGGTACTGCATCCCGCTGCTGGCATTCGTTCCGGCCATGTAGATGGCGGCCAGCTCCATCTCCGCCAGCTTGTCGCCGAACGGGTAGTCCTTCCTCGGAATCCGGCCCACCACGGAGGTGATGAAGTGCGCCGTGAAGCGGGTGCCGGCGTTCTTGACCTGCGGGAACGAGTTCAGCAGCAGCGTCGTGGGCGGCAGGGTCCCCATGGCGAGCACCAGCTTCGCGGTGCCCAGGTTGACCACGCCGCGTGACGTCTCGAGCGCGGTCGCCACGCCCTCCTGCTGATGGATGCGGGTGACCGTGCAGTCCGTCACGATTTTCAGCGGACTGCCGTTGCCAGCCTTGCTCAGCGCCTCCTGGCGGGTGGCCAGGTCGAGCAGGGGGGCGGGCGTGGAGAACTTCGCGAAGTCGAGGTTCTCCTGGAGGCCGGCGCCCACGGCGATGGGCGCGGCCATGGACCGGGTCGCGGAGCCGATGCGCCCCAGATTGGCGGCCAGCATGGCCTGCAGCTTCTTCTGCATGACGCCGTAGATGGGGCGGCGCTTGGAGGTCTTCTCCAGCATCGCCGCGTCGAGGTCGGTGTCGATCTGGTCCGCGGGGATGACGTTGAGCAGCCGTTCGGCGTCGGCGAAGCGCTCCTCGGCCTCGCGGATGATCTCCTCGGGCCAGAACGCCATCTCCTCCCGCGTGGGGCGTGGGCACCAGCTGCTCCACATGATGCTGCGGCCGCCGAAGAACGGCACCATTCCATGCTGGAAGCCGATGTTCCCTGGCGGCTGACCGGCGGTCCGGGCGGACAACGTCCATGGGAAGGTCTCGGTCAGTCCTCCCAGGACCTGCTGATAGGGGATCGGCAGGTTCTGGAAGTGCTCTGGGAGGAAGAAGGGCCCCCGCTCGATCATCAGGATGCGCGTCCTGGGGTCATGCTTGTAGGCCCGCTCGGCGAAGGCCAGCCGACAAGGGCCGCTGCCGATGATGATGTAGTCGAACCGCTCGAACTCACGAACCTCCTTCCAGGCTTCCTCCGTGAGGAAGAACACATGGTCCATGATCTGCCGCGGCGTCGGAGCCTGAGGGCCCGGCGCCGGAAAGCCATAATTGAAGTTCGGTGACGACGAGACAGCGCTCATATGCCCCCCGGGCCCGCGACAGCGGTGAATGGCGGATGAAGGCTGTCACGGGATGCTCATGCCCCTGACAGACCATGAGCTGGAATTACCAGACTCCGGGGGGGAGTCCGCATCGGGATTGGGGTGGAGTGCGCCAACGCCCGAATCAGCACAGATGCCAGCCTGTGCGTCTTAAGGGAAAACCGTCACACGCCAGGAGGAAGAGGGCCGGGAACCGGCAACAGCGGTCCCCGGCCCGTTCAGCTCAGGCTACTGCGCGGACCAGTTGAGGTGCATGCCCCAGTCGTTGGCGATCTGCGGTGTGATGCCCGGGCTCTGGACGTAGACGCGGAAGCCGGTGGGCGTGGGCACGTAGATGGACGTGCCACCCTGGACGAGCCAGTGGTTGGCGTTGCCCCCCAGCGACGTCAGGTACAGCGGCGTGGACGTGAAGCCGCAGGCGGCGGTGTTCACGTCCAGGTACAGCGCGCCGTCGACGTACTGCTGCCAGGCGGTGGCGCCCGGCGCCGTCTGCCCGGTGCACCGAGGGGGCTGGCGCGCATTGTTCGGCGTGGCCTGCCAGTTGAGGTGCATGCCCCAGTCGTTGGCGATCTGCGGCGTGATGCCCGGGCTCTGGACGTAGACGCGGAAGCCGGTGGGCGTGGGCACGTAGATGGACGTGGCACCCTTCACGAGCCAGTGGTTGGCGTTGCCTCCCAGCGACGTCAGGTACAGCGGCGTGGCCGTGAAGCCGCAGGCCGCCGTGTTCACGTCCAGGTACAGCGCGCCGTCGACGTACTGCTGCCAGGCGGTGACGCCCGGCGCCGTCTGCCCCGTGCACAGCGAGGGCTGGCGCACGTTGTTCGGCGTGGCCTGCCAGTTGAGGTGCATGCCCCAGTCGTTGGCGATCTGCGGCGTGATGCCCGGGCTCTGGACGTAGACGCGGAAGCCGGTGGGCGTGGGCACGTAGATGGACGTGCCACCCTGGACGAGCCAGTGGTTGGCGTTGCCCCCCAGCGACGTCAGGTACAGCGGCGTGGACGTGAAGCCGCAGGCGGCGGTGTTCACGTCCAGGTACAGCGCGCCGTCAACGTACTGCTGCCAGGCGGTGGCGCCCGGCGTCGTCTGCCCCTTGCACACGCTGGTCGCGGCGCCATAGAGCTGCTGGATGCCGGTGAGGTCGGTAGCGGTGAACTCGCCCGTCTCGACCGAGCGGAAGCAGGAGTTCATGAGCGAGCCGCCGACGACCGCCGTGGTCGGCGTACCCGGGATGTGGATGGCGCCGACGCCGGCGTCGCCCTCGTTGCCGCCGCTGCCGCAGCTGATGCTGCGGTTGTAGTAGTCCGAGTGGCGGAACCCGATGGTGTGGCCAATCTCGTGCGTGATGACGTGCTCGATGACGTCGACGCTGTACGAGGAGAGCCCGCCGCCGATGTTGATGGTGTGGTACGGCAGCCCGCCCGAGGGGAATCCGGCGGAGCCTCCCACCACGCCCGGCTGGATGACGGCGTTGATGGTGTAGCTGCAGCCGGTGCTCGGCGTGCGCGCCATGGCGAAGGAGAGCGGCAGCTCGTCGTAGTTCTGGATGGCCAGGTCGAGCGCCGTGCTGAACGCGCCGGTGAACGTCGAGCCGTTGATGCAGATCTTCGTCACCGCCGGGCTGACGAGGTTGGTGGTGCGGTACTGCTCCTCGGTGTCGCCGGCCTCGAGCATCTCGCGTGACGCGGCCAGGGACACCTCGGCGTCACGCCCGACGTAGACCTTCCCGTCGGCGACCATGATGTCGTCTTCCGGGAACCCGGCCTTGACCAGGTTGCCAATGATCTCCTGCGTCTCGTCGGGTGGCTCGGCGCACCCGACTGCCAGCGAAAAGCATCCCGCCGCAAGCACGATACATTTCCGAAACATGGACAGTCCTTTCCAGGCGTGGCGCTTACGGGGTGGCGCAGGTGCGGTTGATGAACGTGCCAGACAGGGTCTGCCAGAACGTCACGCGATAGGACCGGTAGGGCCCCGACATCACCGGGCTGCTGTCGCCATAGCAGGTCGTGATGTGGACCGTCTGTCCCCAGGCCCCCGTGTTCGACTGGTACAGCGAGCCATCGATGTAGATCCGCGTGTCCGCGCCCGAGAAGAGCGAGAGCAGCGAGCCGTCCCAGGTCGGAGCCCGCGAGTAGGGATCCCAGCACTGGAAGCGATACTTGTTGTCACTGCAGCGGAAGTACTCCGTGATTTCGGCCGGACCGAAGCCGAACAGATCCTGCACCATCGCTCCGTCCACGAAGGTCACCCTGCGCTGTGAGCCCTGGGTGGCCGCGTCGTAGTTCTTGATGTCCTGGATCGTATTGAACGCGCCGGTCCCCTGGAGGGACGAGATGTCGCCCGCTCCCGCCAGGGCGGAGCTCGCCAGCAAGGAGGTCAGGGAGATGCCCGCGATAATCGTCGTTCTCATCAGATGGTTTCCTTTCAAGGGCCAGCTCTCAGGCGCTCTGTCTCGTTGTTCCGCGCTCCGGCCTGGCTCCTGGAGTGTACGAGTTTTCACTGACAGCTCAGTGATCTGAATGAGCGGGCTACGCGGGAAGAACCCGTATTTTGCCTGAGACAAAAATCTGCGGCGCGGCTGTGGCACACCCCTGTCACGGTCGCGCTTCCGCGGAGCCAGCTGACGACTCGCTCAGGGCCTCGCCATGCCCTGAATTTTTCGTGTGCGTGTGAATTTCCTGGTGCCCCGCACGTCCAGGGGGGCGGCCGACACACGATGGGGCTTCGTCTCCCCACGTGGAGGGTCCATGCGCCGGCCCGGGGCGCATCCACCAGGGAAGAACCCAACATGCGAATGAATCGATGCGGAGCGCTCGTGGCGCTCCTGATGGCCGTGGTCGTCGTGCAGGGTTGCGGCTCCGACGACTCGGGCGATACCGCCGGAACCGTGACCGGCACCGTGACGCTGGACGACGGCGAGTCGCCCGAAGGCGTGGAGGTCGAGGACCTCGACACGGAGGACACCGTCCTCGCGGACGCGCAGGGGCGCTTCACCCTCGAGAACCTGAAGGCGGGCTCCCGGACGCTCATGGCCGTCCATCCGGGCTACGAGGTCCAGCAGTTGGAGGTGGAGGTGAAGCGGGGGAAGACGACGGACATCTCCATCACGCTCAAGCGCATCAAGCACAAGGTGTCTGGCACCATCCAGCTGGAGGGCGCGTCCTCGCACGAGGGCATCACCGTGACGCTCGAGGACACGGCCTTCAGCACCACCACGGATGCGCAGGGACGCTTCGTCTTCGAAGGGGTGGCGCCGGACGTCTACTTCCTGGTGGCCTCGAAGGACGGCTACGAGGAGCGGACCTCGGTGCTGGGGGTGACGGAGGACACGGTCGTGGAGCCGTGGACCCTGTCGGCCATCGCGGATCCCAGCCTGCTTGGCTTCGTCTTCCTGACGGACAACGCCTCGCCCGTGGGCGTCACCCTGGCGCTCGAGGGCACGGCGTACCGCACCACCATCGACGACGAGTCCGGCTACTTCGGGTTCACGAACGTCCCGCCCGGCGACTACACGCTGGTCGTCTCGAAGCAGGGCTACATCACCGAGACCCGCGCGGTGACGGTGGGCGGAGATGTGTGGGCCTACAACTTCTCGCTGCAGCCCGACACGGGGCTCGTGGAATAGGAGCCCCTCACAGGCGGCGCACCTCGTCTGCCCACGAGCGCTCGAGCCGGCTGCCACCGATGGACCGTGGCAGCCGGCGGACCTCACCTCACGGCGAGTAGTAGACGATCAGCTGTGGCCAGCGGGCCGAGGTGTTCGAGTACTCGCGCGAGTCGTACACCGAGCGGCTTCCCGGTGAATGGAGCCGGAAGGAGATCAGCCCATCCGAGGCCAGGGCCTGCTGCACGGGCGCCACCAGCTTCGGGCTCGCGTTGATGCCCGGCTGCGTGGTGTACGGCATGGTCCGGGTGAACATGGGCCAGGAGCCGAGCTCGCAGCCGAAGCTGGACGGCTTGTTGTTCCAGGTGAGGCCCGTCTCGCTCCAGGTGTTGTTGGGAACCCACCGCGTGTAGACGTTGTGGTCCGCGCCGTAGGTGTCGTCGACGCTGCCCGTGGCCGTGGTCACCAGGACGACGGAGGCGACGCGGGCGGTGGGAGGAAGGGCCGCGAGGTTGAAGCGCAGGAAGGTCTCCACGTCGTCCCGGTTGACGGTCAGGCCCATGGACGTGCCGAAGTTCGCGCTCGGGCTGCTCATCTGCACGGACGCGTCCGCCACCGGGAAGAATGACGCCGCCTGGAGCTCGGAAGTCACCTGCGGATCCCCGGGCTCGAAGTAGCTGATGATCAGCCGGGGCCGCTCACTGGTGACACCGTACTCACGCGAGCGATACACCGTGCTGTAGCCCGGGGACATCAGCCGGAAGGAGATGCGTCGATCCGAGTCCAGTGCCTGCTGCACGGGCGCCCGCAGCTTCGGGCTGGCGTTGACGCCCATCTGCCAGGGCTTGGACGTGGTGCTGGGGTTCCAGAGCCACCAGGAGCCCAGCCGGTCGCCAGTCACCGCGGGCCTGTTGTTCCACGTCATGCCGGTCTCGCTCCAGGTGTCGTCCGGCACCAGGTGCGCATAGACGCTGCCGTCGCCACCGGGGGAATAGCCGCCGATGGCCATCGCCTCCAACCGGACCGAGGCGAGGCGGGCGCCGGCTGGAATGCTGCTCAGGTTGAAGCGCAGGTAGGTCTCGGCCTTGTCTGAGTCGACGTGCAGGCTCAGGTCGTTGCCGAAGTTCGCGTTCGGGGTGGCGGCCTGGACGTTCGTGTCCGCCTCCGGCTCCAACACCACCTGCGTGGGCGTGGAGACGGTGGGCGTGGGGCACGGGGGCGGCACGAAGTAGGAGACGAGGAGCTGGGGCCAGCGAGCCGCGCTGTTCGAGTACTCGCGTGAGTCGTACACCGATCGGCTTCCCGGTGAGTCGAGCCGGAAGGAGATCATCCCGTCCGAGCCCAGCGCCTGCTGCACGGGCGCCACGAGCTTCGGGCTTGAGTTGATACCCGCCTGCGTGGTGTACGACGTGTTCCGCTGCCAGGAGCCGAGGTCGTCGCTGGAGGCGGCGGGCTTGTTGTTCCAGGTGATGCCGGACTCGCTCCAGGTGTTGTCGGAGACGAACCGCGTGTAGACGTTGCCGTCCGCGCCGGGCGTGACGTCGCCCGCCGAGGAGGTGACCACCAGGGAGACGGCGACCACCTGCGCGTTGGACGGGACGCTGCCCAGGCCGAAGCGCAGGAAGGTCTCCGCCGCGGTCCGGTCGACGGTCATGCCCATGGACGCGCCGGAGTTCGAGGTGGGGTTGCTCGACAGGACCTGCGCGTCCGCCAGCGGGTAGAGGGCCGCGACCTGGAGGCCGGTGGTCGCCGGCAGCTCCCCGGGCGCGAAGTAGGTGATGACGAGCTTGGGCCGCTCGCTGGCGACGGGGTACTCACGCGAGCGGTACACCGTTTGGTAGCCCGGGGAGCTCAGCTGGAAGGAGATGCGCTGATCCGAGTCCAGCGCCTGCTGCACGGGTGCCCGCAGCCTCGGGCTGGCGTTGACGCCCAGCTGCCAGGGTTTCGGCGTGGTGTTGGGGTTCCAGAGCCACCAGGAGCCCAGAGGGTCGCCGGTCACCACGGGACTGTTGTTCCAGGTGATGCCGGTCTCGCTCCAGGTGTCATCCGGCATCAGGTGCGTATAGACGCTGCCATCACCGCCAGCGGAGGAGCCGGTGTAGGCCAGCGCCTCCAAGCGGACCAAGGCGATGTGCGAGCCAGCAGGGATGCTGCTCAGGTTGAAGCGCAGGTAGGTGAAGGCCTTGATGGAGTCGACGTGCAGACTCTGGTCGTTGCCATGGTTCGCGCTCGGGAAGCCGGGCTGGACGAACGTGTCCGCCTCGGGCTCCAGGATGATCTGCGTGGGCGTGGGGGCCGAGGTGAGTCGAGCGGCCTGGGCGGGAGGCGCCGGTGGGGCCGGCTGAGACGGTGCTTCGCCGGGACCACAGCCCGGAACGAGTGCCGCCACGAACGGGGCGATGAGCAGGGAACGGAGGGACTGCTTCCACGGGGGTGCGCGATGCATGCGATGACACTCGGGGTCACGCGCGCCGGTCTTTTCCGACGCGACGTGCACACCTAAAGCACCCCCCGAGCCAGGACGCGAAGCGTGCGGGATTCCCAGTCATCTCCGGGACTTGCGCGCCCCTCGGCTTCGTGACGGCGCTCGCGCCGGGGAGAAACGTGCCAGGACTGGCACGCGCGCGCAGAGGCCCAGCGGACGCGGGTGTCATGGGCCTCCGCAGGGCCGCTCGAACGCGGGTTCCTGGTGGCCGACACGACGACACAGCAGGGGACAGGCGGCGCACCTCGTCTCCCCACGAGCGCCCCGAGCCGGCTGCCACAGATGGAGCGTGGCAGCCGGCGGACCTCACCTCACGGCGTGGCCGTGGGAATGGAGTAGTAGACGATCAGCCGTGGCCAGTGGGCCGAGGTGTTCGAGTACTCGCGTGAGTCGTACACCGAGCGGCTCCCCGGGGAATCGAGCCGGAAGGAGATCAGCCCATCCGAAGCCAGCGCCTGCCGCACGGGGTCCACCAGCTTCGGGCTCGCGTTGATGCCCGCCTGCGTGGTGTACGACGTATTCCGCTGCCAGGAGCCGAGCTCGCAGCTGAAGGTGGACGGCCGGGTGTTCCAGGTGAGGCCCGTCTCGCTCCAGGTGTTGTTGGGAACCCACCGCGTGTAGACGTTGTGGTCCGCGCCGGGCGTGACGTCGCCGCCCGAGGACGTGGTCACCAGGACGACGGAGGCGACCTGGGCGGTGGGAGGAAGGGCCGCGAGGTTGAAGCGCAGGAAGGTCTCCGCGCCGTCCCGGTCGACGGTGAGGCTCATGGACGCGCCGGAGTTCGCATCCGGGCTGCTCATCAGCACGGACGCGTCCGCCACCGGGAAGAAAGACGCAGCCTGGAGTTCGGAGGTCACCTGCGGATCCCCGGGCTCGAAGTAGCTGATGACCAGCCGGGGCCTCTCACTGGCGACGCCGTACTCACGCGAGCGATACATCGTGTGGTAGCCCGGAGACATCAGCCGGAACGAGATGAGTCCATCCGAGTCCAGCGCCTGCTGCACGGGCGCCTTCAGCTTCGGGTCGAAGTTGACGCCCAGCTGCAGGGGCTTGGGCGTGGTGTTGGGGTTCCAGAGCCACCAGGAGCCCAGGTCGCTCCCATTCACCGGGGGCCGGGTGTTCCACGTCATGCCAGTCTCGCTCCAGGTGTCGTCCGGCACCAGGTGCGCATAGACGCTGCCATCACCGCCGGCGGAGGAGCCGCCGTAGGCCAGCGCCTCCAGCCGGACCGAGGCGATGCGGGCGCCAGCAGGGATGCTGCTCAGGTTGAAGCGCAGGTAGGTCTCGGCCTTGCTGGAGTCGACGTGCAGGTTCTGGTCGGTGCCGTAGTTCGCGTTCGGAGTGGCGGCCTGGACGTTCGTGTCCGCCTCCGGCTCCAACACCACCTGCGCGGGCGTGGAGGCAGTGGGCGTGGGGCAGGGGGGCGGCACGAAGTAGGAGACGAGGAGCTGGGGCCAGCGGGCCGAGGTGTTCGAGTACTCGCGCGAGTCGTACACCGAGCGGCTTCCCGGTGAGTCGAGCCGGAAGGAGATCATCCCGTCCGAGCCCAGCGCCTCTTGCACAGGCTCCACGAGCGTCGGGCTCGAGTTGATGCCCACCTGGGTCGTGTACTGGCCAGCGCGGTTCCACAGCTGCCAGGAGCCGAGGTCATCGCTGGAGGCGGTGGGCTTGTTGTTCCAGGTGATGGCGGACTCGCTCCAGGTGTTGTCGGAGACGAGCCGCGTGTAGACGTTGCCGTCCGCGCCGGGCGTGACGTCGCCCGCCGAGGAGGTGGCCACCAGGGAGACGGCGACCACCTGCGCGTTGGACGGGACGCTGCCCAGGCCGAAGCGCAGGAAGGTCTCCGCCGCGGTCCGGTCGACGGTCATGCTCCCGGCCTTGCCGGAGTTCCCGGTGGGGCTGCTCGACAGGACCTGCGCGTCCGCCATCGGGTAGAGGGCCACGACCTGGAGGTCGGTGTTCACCGGCAGTTCCCCGGGCGCGAAGTAGGTGATGACGAGCTTGGGCCGCTCGCTGGCGACGGGGTACTCACGCGAGCGGTACACCGTCATGTAGCCCGGGGAGCTCAGCCGGAAGGAGATGCGCTGGTCCGAGTCCAGGGCCTGCTGCACGGGTGCCCTCAGTCTCGGGCTGGCGTTGACGCCCATCTGCAAGGGGCTGGTGCTGCCGTACCAGAGCCACCAGGAACCCAGCCGGTCACCGGTCGCCGCGGGCCTGTTGTTCCAGGTCATGCCGGTCTCGCTCCAGGTGTCATTCGGCACCAGGTGCGCATAGACGCTGCCATCACCGCCGTAGGCAGAGCCGTAGTGGGCCAGCGCCTCCAACCGGACCGAGGCGATGTGCGAGCCAGCGGGGATGCTGCTCAGGTTGAAGCGCAGGTAGGTCTCGGCGTAGCGGGAGTCGACGTTCAGGTTCTGGTTGGTGCCGAAGTTCCCATTCGGGCTGGAGTCCCGGACGAACGTGTCCGCCTCGGGCTCCAGGATGAGCTGCGTGGGCGTGGGGGCCGAGGTGAGTCGAGCGGCCTGGGCGGGAGGCGCCGGTGGGGTCGGCTCCGGCGGTGCTTCGCCGGGACCACAACCCGGAACGAGCGCCGCCACGAGCGGGGCGATGAGCAGGGAACGGAGAGACTGCTTCCACGGGGGTGAGCGATGCATGCGATGACACTCGGGGTCATGCGCGCCGGTCCTTTCCGACGCGACGTGCGTCCCTTGAGCAACCCCCGCGCCAGGACGCGGAGCGCGCGGGATTCCCAGTCACCTCCGGGACTTGCGCGTCCCCTGGCTCCGTGACGGCACTCGCGCCGGGGAGGAACGTGCCAGGACTGGCACGCGCGCGCGGAGGTCCAGCGGACGCGGGTGTCATGGGCCTCGGCGGGGCCGCGCTCGAACTCGGGTCACCCGCGCCGAAAGGACATGCGAGGGCGGTGAGACACCGGCCCGCTTCGCTACCAGGACAGGAGAGGACCCATGACGTGCTGCAGGCCTTGGCGCTGGCGTGTTGCCACCACCCAGCGGGAGCTCGATGACGTGGCTCGCATCCGCTGGGCTGTCTTCGGAGGAGAGCTGGGATTGCTGTCCGAGCAGTCCGCGCTGTCTCGACGGGAGGTGACCTGCGTCGACACGCTCGACACCACGGTGCACGTGCTCGTCTACGCCGGCGCCGAGCCGGTGGCGACGATGCGGGTGGCGTTGCCCAACGCGGAGGTGGCGGCGAACCTGGGGGTGACGGTGGGACTCGAGATGGAGCAGCGGGTGGACCTCTCGGGACTGCTCCAGCCGGGAAGGGTGGTCGCGGAGCCCTCGCGCTTCTGCGTGCTGCCAAAGTGGCGGCGCTCGGAGGCCGTCACGTGGCTGCAGGCGGGCATGTACGTGGAGAGCCGGCGGCGCGGGGTGACGCACTGGATTGCGTCCGCGAACCTGGAGACGGACTCGCCCGAGGACGCGCTCCTCTCATGGCAGGTGGCGGCCCACCGGGGATGGCTGAGTCCGCACTGGCGCGTGGCCGTGCCCGACCCGCGGCAGGCCCCGGTGCACCCTCGCACCCCCTTCTACACGCCGGAGGAGCGGGCGCAGGCGGCGCGGGGGCTGTTGGACGGTTTGCGGCTGCCCAGGTCGCCCTCGCTCTTCGCCAGGACGATGGGGGCGCGCTTCATCGCGGAGCCGCTCTACGACTCGTATTTCCAGTGGTTCACGCTGCCGCTCGTCATGGCGCTCGATGAGGTTCCGGCGGACTCCGTGGCGCGCTTCCACGCGCTGGAGAACGGCGTGAATCCCGCCGCCTAGGCCGGGGCGGTTCCTTCCTTCCTTTCACCTTCAACACGCAGCGACCGGGAGCCCCACGGGCACCGGACAGGAGACGTACGTGCGAACGCAGACGGAGAATCACGTGGGAACGAATTGGTTGGCGGCGCTGGACGCGGAGGCGCGCGGGCTGGTGGCGGCGGTGGATGCACAGCCCGACGGCCGCCGCCTCCTCGATGGGACCCTCGATACGGCGGGCTACATCCACTACCTCGTCCAGACGTACCACTACGCCCGCTGGAGCACGCCCATCCTCGGCGAGGGGGGCGAGCGGCTGAAGCGGCTGGGCCGGCACCCGGAACTGGCGGAGTTGTTGATCCAGAAGGGGGAGGAGGAGCGGGGGCACGACCGGTGGTTGCTGTCGGACCTGAAGAACCTGGGGTGCTCTGAGGAGTCCGTGGAGGCGGCGGCGCGGAGCCCGGCGGTGGAGGCCTATACGGGGTGGAACTTCTTCACGTCCCGCGCGGGCGTGCCGACGGCGGTGCTGGGGACCGCGTACGTGCTGGAGTACCTGTCGCAGACGCGGGCGGGCGTGTGGGCCGAGCGGCTGAAGGAGGTGGGCGCCATTCCCAACATCCACAAGGCCGTGACGTTCCTGCGCAGCCACGGGGCCCTGGACGGAGACCACGTGGCGGAGATGAAGCGAATCCTGGAGCCGCTGACGGACCCGGAGGATCAGGAGGCCATCCTCTTCTCGGCCCGCGTCGCCCGGAGCGTCTTCCCGCGCATCTTCCGTGAGGACGGCGGCTCCAGCCTCCCCCTCGCGAGGTAGAGACAGCCGCACTCGAGCTGGGAGAGCCTCCCGTTCGAACCCTGGCTTTCGGGAGGCGCCTTCCCATGCAATCCCTCGCGGCAATTCCTACCTGTCTCGAGGGCGCGCGGTTCGCCTCACACCGGTCTGTTGAGGTGGGCTGCTTGGTAGAGGAAATCGGCGCGGCTGTCGATGCCCAGCTTTTTGAAGAGGTTTCGCACGTGGGTCTTCACGGTCTGGCCCGAGATCATCAGTTCATCGGCGATCTGTCCATTGGACCAGTTTCGGAGCACGCACCTTGCGATGTCGAGTTCGCGGCGCGAGAGGTCGCGCTGCATGTGCAAGGGGAGGGGGATGGAGTGGGGAAGCTCGGTCAGCACGAGGGCCCATTGCCGGGAGCCGTCAGCCGCGTGCACCTCGATGAACCGGCACGTGCGGTAGCCCTCGGGATGGTTGCGGACCCAGAGGGTATTCCCGAGCCGCGAGTCCGCGTCCATCTGGACCAGCGCGTCCAGTTGCTCCTTGAGGACGCGAGGGAGCCCGGAGGCGTCGAGGTCCGAAGGGGTGAACCAGCGCTCCAGCAGGGTGGTGGCGTGTGGGGAGCGGAACACCTCGTGCGAGGGAGGCTCCACGATGAGATAGGCGGAGTCTGGGCGCTGGTAGAGTTCCTGGAGCAGCTGGGCGCCGGCGGTCAAGTCCTGGTACTTGCGGCAGTTGCGCAGGCTGTTCCTCAGGTGCCTGATGAGGCTGGAGAGGGCAGTGAGGCTCTGGGAGGTGAAGGGGGACCGCTTGTGCCGGTAGAGCGCGAAGGCGCCGAAGAGGCCGCGGCCGATGGGCACGAGGACGGCCATGATGTGTTCCAGGCGCGGCTCCAGCTCCAGGCTGCGTTGGTAGATGAAGGTTCGTTCGTACTCCCCAGGGGAGAGAAGCTGCGTGTCGCAGATGGGCACTCTCGGCCGGGCGATGATGGGGGCCCGGAAGATGTCATGGTCGATGATGCTGGCATACTCCTGGAGAATGGGGATGGGGGGGCCCGGAACGTGCCATCGGAAGTCGATCGAAGGCGCGACGCGCATGAGGCACAGGGCCATGGAGTCGGCCTGGACGAACTCGAGAAGCGACGCTCGCGTGGCTTTGAGGACCTTCGGAAGGGACAGTGAGCTGTTGAGCGCCGTGATGACCCTGTCCCGAACCATGAGTTCGCGGGAGTTGAAGTCCGTTGGATTGAACATCCGCCTCTCCTTGTCAGGCAGCCCCGTGGGGTTGTGCGGGAATGTCCCTCATCATTAGGTCCGGGCTGTAAATCTGTCCCTCACCCTACGGGGGTATTGCCTGGGAACGCGGGTGGGGAATATTGGCGCACTGCGTATAAGGCGGCACTCCGTGGGTTCGATTCCCGCCGCCTCCACAATTTCAGGCCGTGATCACGGCTGGTTAGCAGCACCTTCCAGCCGTGTTGCGTCTATGTCGCGTGCCGGCGCAAAGGGCGCGTCGAGCACCGCGACAGCCTGCTTCCGGGTCTCGGGGCTCAGGTGGGCATAGCGCATCGTCATTTCGATGGTCGCGTGCCCCTCCAGTCGCGCGGCAGCTTCAACTCCGACGGCAGCCGCTTCTTCTGCCGGTACTTCCTGGCCGTCTTGCGGTCCATCTCGGCCTTCGCCGCGGCGAGCCCGAGGTTTCCGTGCTTCGTCAGCTCCTCCTTCAGCTTCCTCACCTGGGCGTCCGTTACCGCCACCGGAGCTCCTCCTCGTCCGGCGGCATGTACCGACGCCTTCACTCAAGATGGGGAGAAGTCATTGTCGCTGGTGGGGAGGAGTCATTGTCGCTGAGCAGGCATAGCCCCTGGCCGCCGCTGCGCTCGGTGGAGGCGCCACGCCCCGAGGTGATGCTCGGGGCGGCCCGCTCCGATGGGTCCTGGTCGTGACCCGCCGCGCCCCGGAGGATGGAGCCCTTTCCCGCTGGGGGGCTGATGAGGGTTCATCGCGCTGCCGCGCTGCTGCTGGCTTTGGTGACAGGTTGTGCCTCGGGGCGCGTGGTGCGCTTGGAATCTGGCCGGGGGCCGTCGGTCGTCTTCACGCCCGTCAGCGATGAATCCGGGCCGGTGGTGGAGCGGGACGACTTCAAGAAGGCCGTGGCTCGGCTGGTGCGGGAGATGCGGCCTCCGGCCAATCCCCAGCAGGCCGCGAGGCATCTGATGGGAGTGGATGCCCGAGGCGGCGCGTACTTCTACAACGAGCGGACCCGACAGCTCACGCCGCTGGACGGCGCTGCATTGGCCTCCGACATGCCCCCAGCGGACGTGGACCTGACGCGGACGTATTTACGCTGGTGCGAGCGCACCGGGCGCAAGGGCGACTGTCTGCGCCTGTTGGTGGAGAGCCCCACCGTCACCGGAGACGGACGCTATGCGTTGGCCATGGCCTTCGCTCAAGGCGTCGTCCGGGAAGAGATGCTGGACGCCTTCCGGGACATGGCCGACCCGCACGCGGCGCTCTCGGCGGTGCTATGGACAATGACCTTCTACCTGGTCCTCTGGTCGGTGCCCGAGCCGGTGAGCAAGGGCCTGGCTGCTGTCATGACAGCAACAGCCATCGTCTACCTCGGGGTGGACACCTTCTGGACGCTGATAGCGGGCTTCAAACGGTTGGTGGAAGAAGCGGACCGGGCCACCACGTTTGACGAGCTGCGCGAGGCGGGCGAACGGTATGGCAAGGTCATGGGCCGGAATGCGGCGCGAGCCTTCGCGCTGCTGGTGACGGTGGCCGTGGGCCACACGGCGGCGGGATTCGCCAGCACGGTGCCCACGCTGCCCGGCTCCGCCCAGGCGGCGGTGCTGTCTGGGGGCCGCGCGGGCATCCGCCTTTCAGCCGTGGGCGAAGTGGGCGCGGTGGCCGTGTCGGGTGAGGCTGTCACCGTGGTACTGGCCCCGAACGCGGTGGCCATGACTGTACGGGCCATGGGGGGCGCGGCTGCCGCCCCGGTGGACGCGGAGGGTCATGACCACCACATCGCTACGAACAAGTGGTGGAAGTCCACGAACAATGCAGGCCCGTGGTCACCTCAGTTCCAGACGATTTTCGACAAGGCGGGCATGACGCTGGATGACCCGGCCAACATCGTCCACGTCAAGGGCCACAAGGGGCCCCATCCGAAGCAGTACCACGAAGCAGTTTTCCAACGCCTGTCTGACGCAACGGAGGGGTGTCGCACCATGCAGCAGTGCCGCGAGGCGCTAACAGCCGAGCTCGGCCGGTTGGGGAAGCAGATCGCCACGCCGGGCACCAGGCTCAACAAGCTGGTGACGGGCACCTAGATGCAGCGCCACAATGGGCCTATGCCAAAGCGGTACTTCGACCTTAAGGACGAAATGCGCATTCGGGGGCGATGGTTGCTCGGCACTCCCACGGATGTTCAAGGTCGGGAGGTGGAAGACCCGTGGATGTTCTATCGGGGCCAGCGGCTCCCGGACCTGGGCCCCTTGAAACTCCCCGTGACTGTGCCCGGCAAGGCGCTTGATTTCTCACGAGCGGCATTCGCGGCCCCGGTGGTCCACGCCCGCGTAGCTGCCGTGTTCTCAGAACTCGCGCCCGAGGAGGTGCAAACCCTACCCGTGGAGATTGAGGGCCAGTCGGAACAGTTCTTCATTCTCGTGGCCACCAAGCTGATTCGCTGCATTGACGAGAATGCCACCGAGGAATTCGAGAAGTGGACGCCGGAGGACGGGCGCCCTGAGAAGGTTGGAAAATACCGAGACGTTTGGGGAATGCGGATTGACGCCTCCCAGGTAGGCGACGCAAAGGTATTCCGCGCTTGGGGATGGCCTATTGTCCTGATTGTCCGGGAAGAAATCCGCGAGGCACTTGAGCGCATAGGCGCCACAGGAACGACGTTTGAAGAGGTTTAGGTGCATGTTCCACGGCTCCGAGGTGGTTCTCGGTGCCGGTGCTGGCAGCCACTGCGCACCGGGAGGGCAGCCACTGTGGCCCGAGTAGGGACCCAATCTGGCTGGACATGGGAATCCTTTCGCGAGGTCGGCCGCGTGGAGGTTGGGTGCTCCAGTCGGCCGTCGAGCGGCAAGCCTGACAGCAGCTAAGCCAGCTCACGCAAGAACGACGCGACCACCTCTCCCAGGCGCTCGGGTTGGTCAAACGGAAGGCCGTGGCCGGCGTCCTGGACCTGTTCGATTCGCACGCGTGGGTTGAGGCTCCGCAGTTCCGTTGCCATCTCGAGCGTGACGACGGGGCTGCTGTCCCCGATGACGAGGAGGATCGGGACGTCAATCGCGCTCACCACGTCGCGATACTCGGGGTTGGGCGGCGTGAGGACGTCGAAGGCGCCCATGCGGGTCTTCAGTCTCGCCTCGGCAAGAAGCTCGACGATCTCGAGCGAGCGACGCGGATGTCGGGCTCGGGCCTGGGCAACGAGGTCAGCCTTGTGCAGGCCGAGGGCCCGGCGGTGTTGCTCGGCGACGTCGCTGTCGTGCACCTCGCGTTGGCGTTCGGGGCTCAGGAACGTCGGGTCGACCAGGACGAGGCCGCGGAGGCCCACCGCCCCTCGACTCGCCACCACCGCGGCGGTCATGCCGCCCATCGAGTGGCCAAGCAGGACCGGACGAGACAGCTCCAGGCCGCGGATGAGGCCCACGACGTCGCTCGCGTGATCGTCATACCGGTAGCCGTGGTGCGGCGCGCTCGAACCGCCGTGCCCTCGGGCGTCGGGCATGACGACGTCGAATTCACCTTCGAGCACCCGCGCCATGGGAGTCCAGCAGGCGCCGCTCCCAATCAAGCCATGGAGCAGAACGACGGGAGGGTGGGCGCCTCCGGTTCGGAGGTAGTGGAGGTCGATGCCGTTCGTTTCGCGGACTCCACTCATCCAGGTCGTCATGGAGCTGTTCCTGCCTGACGCGGCTTCGTAAGTGAAGTTGGATGTTCGTGAAGAGCTGACGCTTGCCACCGGGGCCCGCATGCACCAGAACTCGCGGGCCATGTCCTCCTCGAACCATCAACCCGGCATCCTCGAACCCCACTGTGCCGTGGGGCGCACCCTGACGTTCCGCATCGCGCCCGGCACCGACATCGTCGCCGCGCTGCGCAGGCTGCGAGACGGCTTTCCTCCTGAGCTGGGCGTGGTCGGCCTCGGTGCGCCGACGGTGCTCGCGCTGGGCAAGCGGGTGCCCGGGCTGCGGGTGTTTCCGGCCATGTCCGGCCCGGCGTGCAGCGTTCCGTCCACCCAGCAGGCGCTGTGGTTCATGCTGCGCGGCAGGGACCGGGGCGCGGTGTTCGACGCCTCGCGCAGCCTGCGCAAGCTGATGGGCGATGCGTTCCTGACGGTCGACGTGATGGACACCTTCACGTACCACGGCGGCCGGGACCTCACGCGCTTCGAGGACGGCACCGAGAACCCCAAGGGCGATGATGCCGTCGAGGCCGCCATCGTCTCGGAAGGGGAGGGGCTGCGCGGCTCCAGCTTCGTCGCGGTGCAGCGGTGGGTACACGACCTGGCGCGGTTCGAGGGGTTCGAGCCCCGCGAGCGCAACCACGTCATCGGCCGCGATGCGGAGACGAACGAGGAGCTGGAGGACGCTCCGCCCACCGCGCATGTGAAGCGCACGGCGCAGGAGAGCTTCGAGCCGGCCGCGTTCATGGTGCGCCGCTCGATGCCGTGGGCGAGCGCGGACCGCGAGGGGCTGGAGTTCATCGCCTACGTCGCGAAGCTGGAGGGCTTCGAGCAGATGCTGCGGCGGATGGTGGGCGAGGAGGACGGGCAGGCCGATGGCCTGTTCCGGTTCTCCTTCCCCATCTCCGGCGGGTACTACTGGTGCCCCCCGCTCGCGAACGGGAAGCTGGACCTGCGCGCGCTGGGGCTCTGACGCTCGGGTCAAGCCATGGACTGGCTCTCACCCGCCTCCAGGACGGGGTGAGGCCTCCTGCCGGCCGGCTCCGGGGGCGACTCCGAGTCGGCCGGCAGCTCGACGACGAAGGTCGCGCCGCCTCCCTGCGTGTCCTCCACCTGGATGGCGCCCCCGTGCGCCTGGACGATCTGCCGCGTCACATAAAGCCCCAGGCCGAAGCCGGAGATGTTCGTCCCCCGCACCGCCCGCTCGAACACCTGGAAGATGCGCTCCCGGTCCTTCGCGGCGATGCCCGGCCCGTGGTCCTGCACCAACAGCCGGACCCGCTCCTCCCGCGCTTGCACGGACACCCGCACGGGGCGCTGCTCGCCATACTTGATGGCGTTCCCGACCAGGTTCGCCACCACCTGCTCGATGCGGGGCCGGTCCCACCGCCCATGGATGGCGCCATCGTGCTCGAACCGGATGGCAATGCGCTCGCGGGCCAGCTCCTCGTTGAACCCCGCGAGCACCTCGTCCACCACCTCGGTCAGCTCCACGTCTCCGAAGTGCAGCTCCATCCGTCCGGTGAGGATGCGCGACACGTCCAGCAGGTTGTCGATGTGCTCCCGCAGCCGGTTCAACTGCCGGTCCGCCAGGCGCAGCAGCCGGGTGACTCGCGCGGACTCCGGCGCCGGCCTGGCGCGAAGGGCCTCCCGCTCCACGGACTGCAGGTGCAGCTTGAGCGAGGTGAGCGGGGTCTTCAGCTCGTGCGAGGCGATGGAGAGGAACTCCTCCCGCGCCTGCGTGGCCTCGCGCGAGCGGCGGTAGAGCCTCGCCGCGTCGATGGCCAGTCCTCCGCGCTGGGAGACCTCCTCGATGAGCGCCAGCTCTGCTTCCGAATACGGCGGGCGCCCGGGCTCCGGAGTCAGCACGTACAGGCCCAGCACCTCGCCGCGCACCCGCAGAGGCGTCACCCAGGCGGGAGCGTCGCCGGGCACCCGGGTGGCGGTGCACGCTCCGTCGCCGCCACGCACGGCCTCGAGCCACCGGTCCAGCTGCTCCGGAGTCACGTCCACGTCCCGTGCCCTCCGGCGCTGTCCCTCTCCCGTTCCGGCGTCGGCGAGCACCGCTCGCCAGTGCGGGGACTCCCCGGGCCCGTGCTCCCGCACCAGGAGCACGCACGTCCGGGCGAGCGCGGGGACCAGCAGGTGCGCCACCGTGTCGAGCGTCACGTCGAAGTCCAGGGAGGATGCCAGCTGACGGCTGGTGTCCGACAGCAGCCGCAGGGACTCTTCCGCCCGCTTGCGCTCGGAGATGTCGGTGGCGATTCCACACACCGCGTAGATGGCCCCTGTCGCATCCTTCAGCGGGAACTTCTGCACCAGGTAGGTATGCCGCCCATCGGGCAGGGGGAAGGCCTCCTCGTACTCCAGGGTGGCCTGGGTTTCGAACACCTGGTGGTCCGCCTCCACGAAGCGCTTCGCCTCCTCCGGTGGGAAGAGCTCCGCGTCGGTCCGACCAATCAGCGCCTCCCTCCCGTTCGCGCACAGGAGCTCCTCCACCCGGCGATTGACGCTGAGGTACCGCCCCCGCATGTCCTTCACGAAGATGAGGGACTGGGAGTACTCGACGAGCGAGCTGACAATCTGCTGCTGTCCCGCCCGATGCGCCGCCGCGAGCAGCCGCGCCTGGGTCCGCCGCAGCGCTTCCTCGGCGCGCCTGCGGGGCGTGACGTCGACCACCGTGCCTTCGATGAGCGCTCCGTCCGGGCTCTGGCACGCCGACAGCGCCAGGAAGCGGCGCTGCCCGCTCTCGTCGGAGCGCTCGAACTCGTACTCCGCCACCGTGCGCTCGCTGGCGAGCCGTGCCCGGAGCGGCGACGCCGCGGCGCCGAGCACCTCCTCCAGGGACTCGCCTTCGAGCTCCCTCGCCTCCGCCTTCCCGAACAGGGTCGCCGCCAGCCGGTTGGCGCGCGCGAAGCGGCCGCCGGACACCTGCCACAGGCCGACGAGCGCCCCCTCGTACAAGTCCCTGTGCATCTCCTCGCTCCGCCGGACGGACCGCACCGACGCGTCGAGTGGCAGCACGACGCGGTGGTACACGAACAGCAGGAGCACGACGAACAGGCCCAGGCCCGCCAGCAGCGTTCCGCCCTGCAGCCAGCGCAGCCGCGCCAGCCTCTGGTCGCTCCGCGTCTGAAGGAGGGCGACGTACCTGTCGGTCTGCTCGACGAGCTCATCGGACTTGTGCTGGATGCGATTGATGTGCGGGTTGTGTGTCAGCGCGCTGCGCTCGGCGCGCAGCGCCATGACGCCCGCGTGCTCCAGCTCGCGGAAACCCGCCTCGATGGCGCTCAGCGGGCCCCGGAGGTCGGTGTCGCGCATCGGCGGCACGGAGACCCACAGCCCTCCCAGCTCCGTGGGGCCGCCGTCGAGCAGGGCGTGCGTGCGCTCGTGGAACTGTCGGGCTGTCGCCTGGGCCGCCGAGCGCTCCTTCAGGAGCAGGGGCCAGTCCCGCTGGGACAGCCCCACCAGCGCCAGGTTCGTCTCGCGGGTGTACCGCTCGGCCAACAGCCGGAGCGAGCCCGCGACATTGAGCATGGCCGCATCCGCGCGCTTGGCGCGGGCCACCTCGGCCATGAGCCCCTGCGACACGCTCAGGAAGAGCAGGAACAGGGAGAGCAGCAGGCCGATGCGCAACATCAGCCCGGACCGCAGGCGCGCCAGGTCTTCGCCGAACCGCATGGCGTGCCTCATCGGAGGTCCAGGAACCCGGTCCGCCGCGCGAGCGCATGGCGTTGGCGGATTCCATCGTAGTGCGCGTCCTCCACGGGCTCGAAGCGGCTGATCAGCGCCTCATCGAGAATCCGGCGCCCCTCCGTGTCCTCGTGCATGTGGGTCAGCGCGAAGGCCAGGCGCCGCCGCAAGTCGGGCGCCATCCGCGTGGAGACCACCACCGGGGGAATGGCCTCGGGCCCCAGGGAGTGCAGCACACGGACCTGGCCGGCGGCCCCGAAGTGCTTCTCCCGGTCATAATCGAGCACCAGGCTGTCGACGAAGCTCGCATCCGCCTCGCCGCTCGCCACCATCCGGATGGACTCCTCGTGTGAGCCCGAGCGGACGACCTTGCCGAAGAAGCCCTTCGTCAGCCCGCGCTCGATGAGGAAGGAGCGGGGCATGTTGTAGCCGGAGTTGGAAGTCTCCTCGTTGTAGACGAGCGTCGCGCCCTTCAAGTCCTCGAAGCGGCGGAAGCGGCTGTCCTCGCGGACGATGAGGTCGGAGAAGTAGACGGGCCGGTCCCCATAGCGGGGCGCTTTCATCACCGGGGCGGCCAGCACGTCCACGACGGGCTGGGGCCGGTCATGCTTGAGCACGTAGGGGTAGCCGCAGATGAAGCCCACCTCCACGGCGCCGTCGTCGATCATCTCGTTGATGGTGCCGTAGGAAAACCCGCTCACGAGCTCGACCTGCTGGCCCAGCTGGCGCGCGAGCCAGTCCGCGAGCTTCGCGTAGACACCGATGCCCGACTCGGACACGAAGGCCGCGCTCATCGCGATGCGGATGGGCGGCCCTGGGAGTCGCTGCTCGGGCGGCTCCGGCTTCAGCACCGAAGCGGCCGTCTGCTCGGCGGCGGGAGGGCGGTTGGAGGACTCCCCCCCGATACACCCGGGGAGCAACAGCGCCCCTCCGAGCAGGCTCAGGGCCAGCAGGCCCATGACGAATCGCGACATCTCGTTCCCCCGGTTCCAGGGGAAACATCGACACCGCGGGGACTTCTGCCGGACGCGAAGAGAGCGTCCGGCCGCCTCCGTGGCCTGGCCGAGTGCTCGACCCTGTGGGCGATGCCCAGCGGACCGCCGGCGACCATGAATGCCCGGTACCTATCACGCTCCGTAACAGTCCTTCCGCGCCACCCGTGCGATGTGGAGGGCCGTTCCGGACCGCGCGGGTCTCGCACAGCAAGGGGGGAGGGCGTACGGGTTGCGATACACCGCTTCGGTGGCGGAGGATCGGCCCGTGTACCTCAGGTGCTCTGTCCTCGCCTCCCAGCTTCGGTCCGACCGCGAGGCCTTCCTTCGCGGCCGGACGTGTCCGGTGCTGGTGTGGGAGGACGCGCCCTCCGTGGCTTTCGCGGGCCCCCAACGGCAGACCACGACCCTGCCCAGCTACCGTCCCGATGCCCGGACCTCGCCAGAGCCGCTCATCTACGAGGTGCGCCCGAGACTTCGCATCTCCGCGGGCGATGACACCCGCGTGACGGTGGGACGTGACGCCGGGTGTGACATCTTCCTGCCGCATGCCACCGCGTCGCGCCTGCATGCGTACTTCGGTCAGGACCCGACCACCGGTGCGTGGACCCTCACCGACGCAGGAAGCCAGAACGGCACCTTCCTGGATGGCGTGCTCATCATGCCGGGCAGGTCCTCGTCGCTGCTCGGCAGGTCCTCGCTGCGCTTCGGGCGCGCGGAGCTGCTGTTCCTCCAGCCCGCGGCCCTCGAGGAGTACCTGCTCGCCCGGTCCCCGTAGTCTGCATCAGCGGACCCACTCGCGAGTCCGCGACGACCCTCGCCAATAACACCCAGGGCGAGTCAGTTTGGAGGCGCTGACTGAGCTGACGAATCGCCATACCCTTGTCTCGTATTTGTCATTTCCGGGTGACCCGGAAGAGGTAGCCGCGATGATGAGACGGATGTGGGGCGTGATGGCTCTGTGGCTGGTGGCGTGCTCCTCGGGGGTGGCCCCGGAGGAGGTACGCCCGGCGCCAGTCACCGAGTCGGTGGACCCGGGGGGCAAGACGGTGTCGCTGACGGGGCAGGCCACGCTCCAGGTCGCGGCTGGCGCGCTGACGGAAGAGACCCAGGTGACCCTTGCCGTCACGGAGGCGCCCGTGGCTCCGCCGGGCACGCAGATGAGCCAGGTCCTCGAGCTGACCCCTCACGGCACACGCTTCGAGACTCCGGCGCGCGTCACGCTGCGCTACACGGGCAATGCGCCGCCGGGACGCCTCGCGGTGCTGAGACTCGCGGACGCGGAAAGCAACACGTGGGAGCCCGTGGGCGGCGCGCGCTTCTCCGGTGGAACGGCCACGTTCGACACCACCACCTTCAGCTACTATGTGGTGACGGACGGCTTCGCCTGTGAGCCGCAGCAGACTCCCGCCAATGCCTGCGGCTCGGCCTGCGGTGGGGATGAGTATTGCGCCTCGGATGCCCGGTGCAGGCGGATGCTGCCCAGCGAGTTGTGTGGCAACACCTCCCTGTATGTCATGCATGGCGAACTGCCCGACCTGTCCGGCGTGGCCCCGGCCGACACCGAGGATGCCCGCTCCGGTAACCTCATCGCCGAGGCGCTCGGCACCTGGTGCGGCGTCACCCCGACGCCGCTCAACCAGGCGGAGAAGGGCATCCTCGATGCCTGCACCGATGCTCCGCTGCTCGGCAGTGGCAACACCCTCGTGCTTGCCGGCAGCGGCTACGCCCAGCGCCTGGGCCGCTTCGTGGTTCAGGATGCGTCACCGTTGCTGCTGGGCAGTGGTAGCACCTCCGGCACCCTCCGCTTCAGCAAGCGCGACGGCACCGTCCTGGCGGAGTTCCCGTCCAGCCGGGTGAACCCGACGAACGACTACTTCACCTACCACCTGATGACCATGCCAGGAGGTGCGCTCGTGCTGCAGGTCTACGGGATTGGCTGGGAGGGCACGCCCGCGGGAGTCTGGCACTTCATCCACCGCGCACTGCCCGACATCCAGGCGGGCACCGCGACCTGGTCCTCCTATCAGCTCTACGAGTGGACCGATGATGGTGACGGGCAGAAGGGGCCCGGCGATACCTACCGGCTGATTGCCCAGGAGTAGTCCTCTCGGAGCATCGAGCCCGTTCGCCAGCACGAGCAAGGGGGCAGGGCGCACGGGTTGCGGTGCACCGCTTCGGTGGCGGAGGCTCGGCCCGTGTACCTCAGGTTCTCTGTCCTCGCCTCTCAGCTTCGGTCCGACCGCGAGGCTTTTCTTCGCGGCCGGACGTGCCCGGTGCTGGTGTGGGAGGACGCTCCCTCCGTGGCTCTCGCGGGCTCCCACCGGCAGACCACGACCCTGCCCAGCTACCGTCCCGTGACGCCGGGTGTGACATCTTCCTGCCGCATGCCACCGCGTCGCGCCTGCATGCGTACTTCGGTCAGGACCCGACCACCGGTGCGTGGACCCTCACCGACGCGGGAAGCCAGAACGGCACCTTCCTGGATGGTGTGCTCATCATGCCGGGCAGGTCCTCGCCGCTGCTCGGCCGGGCCTCGCTGCGCTTCGGGCGCGCGGAATTGCTGTTCCTCCAGCCCGCCGCCCTCGAGGAGTACCTGCTCGCCCGGTCCCCGTAGTCTGGAGGAACAATCCAAGCGAGGGCGGCCAGGAATGGGGAGCCCTTTCCCAGGCATGATGCACTTGAAGTGCAGATGTGACATACTTTCTGTATGGGTCATGCCAAGCGTTCTAAATTGAACGATTACGTCAGGCGGGAAATCGCAATTGCCCTTGACTCCCCGGAAGAGATTGTCGAGAGCGCGGTCATCATCTACGAGGTCGAGCCAGACGAGGTCGAGCCGCTGGTCAATGCCGCGCTCTCAGCGCATAGGACCGCGTGTGCCAACTGGCCCGAGGTGACGGATTGTGACCGCCTGGATCGCGCCTTCGCGGCGCTCGACAAATCCGGGGTACTGGCGCGCCAGAACTTCACCTGCTGCAACAACTGTGGACACACCCAGCTCTCCGACCGGATGTACGACGAACTCGAGCGCGGGCGTACGCTCGACGGGTATGTCTTCTATCACCAGCAGGATACCGATAGGGCTGTCGCGGGCGGGGGGCTGCACCTGAGCTACCACTCGCTGACACCCTTGCCGGACGCGGTGATTGCCATCGGCCGCCGCGTCGTCGAAGCACTGCGTGCACAAGGTCTGGTCGTGACCTGGGACGAGAATCCATACAACGCGATAGAACTGCCATCGTTCGACTGGAAGCGGCGCGGGCCTCCACCTTCAACCAAGGCGCCTCGCGACTGGAGCCCAGAATCCCTGCTCGATCGCTGGTGTGAAGCGCTACCGGGTTCCGCGGGGGCTGAGCTCGCTGAGGCGCTCGGAGAACTCTACGGTGAGGCCGCCATCGCGGCTGGGTGTATCGATGTCGCCATCGCGTTGGCACGCGCTCCGTTTGCCATTGAACCGGGCCTCCGCGACAAGCCGCGAAACAACGCGCTCACGCGGGTAGCACTTGCATTGAGCAAGAGCGACGTGCCCCCTGCTCGAGTCAAAGCCCTGTGGCAGGAGGCTTACGCGGCAGCCCCTCTCAGTCGTCACGGAGAGCTCATCCATCTTCTGGTCGCCGGTGAGCTCGCTGACCCAGAGCTCCATGCGGTGGCGCGGAATCGAGTAATGCAGACCCGCCGCGATATCTGCGGTGCAGCCGCGGTCGCCTGGTACCTGGTCCGCGCACCCGCGGAGTCCGTCGATGAGACCGAGCACGCGGCGATGCTCAAGTCCATCCGACGGACTTTCGAGAGCTCCAGGGAGGAATTTCGCTATAGCGATACCGAACATGCCCACCTGCGCATCGCGGTTGCCTCCGCACTGTGGGTGATTCATGTGCGCCGCGGCGAGCTCGACCTCGCACGCCCGGCACGAGAGCTCGTGCTCGAGGGGCTCGATTCCGATGGCATCAGGATCCTGCCATCGTTCGTGCAGCGAGCTCTCCTTGCGGCCGCGGCAGAGGTGGGTGAGCTCGCGGGCTGGGTGTCGCGGTGGGATGAGCTCTCTCTGTCGGCGGTGAGTGGAGAGGTCTTGGATGCACTCGTGCGCACCGGTCAAATCGACACAGCGGTGGAGGTCGCCGGTCAGCCCGGAAGGCCGACCGAGCTCTTCGCGCGACTCGCGCGGCTCGTCCCTGATGATCCCCGCGCCTCCATGTGGATCGAGCAAGCAGCGACTGCCGAGAGCCTGATGGCCATCTACAAGGAAGAGGACCTGCTCTCCAGCGAGGAATTCCGTGACGCTCGCCTCGAGTTCGCCGCGCTGCGTGGAGCGCGCGACGACCGCGAACGCGCGCGTCTGGAGATCGCCGCCATCTCGGCGGACATCCGGGCGGAGTTCGCCGCTAGCGAAGCAAGGCTGCTTGCGCATCTCGAGCAGGTGCGTGACGGAGCGCGCGGACCCGCTCTGCCCGTGGACGAACGCTGGTTTTCTCCCGAAGGGACCCGCTCCCTCGAAAAGGCGCTGACAAAGTGGGCGGCCGCGTCCGATAGACGGCAGCGCTTGCTTACCCGTCGCTCGGCGATGATGATCCTGGAAGCCGCCGTCGCATTCGCCGGTCGTGGCGAGCTGGATCGCGCAAGAGAGCTCGTCGCGCGGGTCGAGGGCGCTGAGCCGCCTGGGGATCCAACGGTGCTATTTTGGATGGTTGCCGGCCCGTTGATTTCAGCTTGGGTTGCGATCGGCAGGCTCGACGATGCACTCGCCTACGCGCACAAAAGCGGGGTCCTGGGTTGCGGCGTGATTACCCCCCTCGTCGTGCGGCTCATGGAACTTGGCCGTTCGTCTGAAGCGCTCGAGTTTCTCGGTCCCGCGCTCGACCCTCCGTTCAACTGGAGGGTTCTGTGCCACCTGGCGCCTGCTGTCCTCGCGGTTTCATCCAATGCACGTATGTGTGCTGCCGCCATGCTCCAGGCGTGGCGTCGCGCCGACACGGTGCTCGACACACTCGTGTGCTAGCTGGCCCCGGGATGGGGCATGGCGCCGAGGAGACCGCCGCGGTGTTCAAGGTGCTGCGCGGGGCGGGCTAGGATGGATTCTCCGCAACGACATACCGGCCCAGCGATGCAGCCTGTTCTCGCTCCGGGGCCTCCACCGGCAGTGTGACGATGAATCGGGCGCCACCGCCCTGCCTGTTCTCCGCGGTGATGGTTCCGCCCACCCGCTCGACGTACTCGCGGCAGAGCGCGAGCCCCAGCCCGGTCCCCACGCCGGCGGGCTTGGTCGTGAAGAAGGGCTCGAACAGGCGCTCCAGCGCGTCTTCGGAGATTCCCGGGCCGTTGTCCTCGACGTGGAGGATGACGGTTCCCGCGTGCTCCCTCGCGCCGATGCGAATCTCCGGACCTCGTGAGGCTCCACTGCCGGCCGTCGCGTCCACCGCGTTCGTCAGCAGGTTCAGCACCACCTGCACGAAGCGGCCCTTGCCGAACCGCACCGGCGAAAGCTGGGAGGGGACCTCGTCGATGACGCGCACGGCGCCGTGCAACTTCGGCCTGCCGAGCCGGAGCGCTTCCGCGACGACCTCGGCGGCGGAGCTGGTGTCGCCATCGCTCGAGTCATCGCGCGCGAAGGTCTTCAGGTCCCGGACAATCTGGTGGATGCGCCGCACGCCCTCCAGCGTCTCGCGATGAATCTCCTCGAGTTCCCGCGGGTCACACACCTCGCCACGTGCTCGCAGCTCTTCCAGATGGCGCAGGTTCGAGCTGACGAAGGCCAGGGGGTTGTTGATTTCGTGCGCCACGCCCGCGGCGAGCTGCCCGACGAGCGCGAGCCGCTCGAAACGGCCCCGGCGCCGCTCGCTCTCGGCGAGCTGCCGCAGGGTCTCCGCGCGCTCCCGCTCGTGGCGCACCTTGTCCTGGAGGACCCGGCGGTGCGCGTACGTTCCGTACATGCCGATGAGGCCGGCAATCACGCTCATTCCGCCCCAGAGCGCGGCCTCGCTCACGCCGGAGCCACTCCGCCCGACGATGACCATGACGCCGGCCGCGTTGAGGACGGTGCTGACCACGACCGCGCGCAGGTCTCCATGCGCGATGGCCATGAAGCAGAGCGGGATGGCCATGTTCCAGAAGAAGAGCGGGCTCTGCGTGCCACCCGTCTGGTGCACGATGACCGGGAAGCAGAACGCCGTCACCACCGCGACCAGGGTTGCGTGCCAGGAGGGTTCATCCAGCGAGGGCCGGCCGAGCAGGCCGAGCAGGACCATCGTGCCGCCCCAGGCGCACCGGGCCGGCAGCGTGGCGAGGGACACCTGGCCCAGGATGGCCCAGTCCAGGACCACGCAGGCGCTACACAGGACTCCGGCGAACACGTACCCGGCACGGATGGCGTCGAGGCCGAAGGGGACGCGAGCACCTTCCGCGAAAGCGAGCCCGCCGAGCTTCTGAGACCCTTGTCGTGTGACGGTCTTCATCCGGGGAACAGCATCGCACAGCCGTCGCCGGTTCCCCGCCGGGGCTCATGGGGTCCGGCCGCACACCGTCTTCCGCTTCGGCTCCGCCTCACGGGCGTGAGAGGAGACCTGGCTCCCGCGCCATGCCACGCGTCCCACGCCTGCTGATGGGGCGGCCTGGCGGGCGCTGGCTGCGCGGTCTCCCGGGAGGTTTCCCACGAGCCCCGGCGGGGCTCGGGTTAACTTCCGCGCTTCGAGCGTCACCCCGGGCGCACGCAGCGTTGGAGGAACTCCCCGTATGCCGGACGCCGAACGTCACCCGCTCTGTCTGCCGGATGGGCGGACCTCCGATGAGACCTGCCTCCAGGGGGGAGGCGAGATGGGGGCGCTGATGCGGTCGATTGACTGGTCCAGGACCGGGCTGGGCCCTGTCACCGGGTGGCCCCGCAGCTTGAAGACCATGGTGGGCGTCATCCTCGGCAGCCGCTTCCCCATGCTCGTGTGGTGGGGCCCCGACATGCTGCAGATCTACAACGACGCCTATCGGCCGGTCCTTGGCGTCAAGCACCCGGCCTCGATGGGCGCGCCCGCGCGCCGCATCTGGTCGGAGATCTGGGATGTCATCGGCCCCATGGCGGAGGGGGTCCTGGCGGGCGGGCCGCCGCCATGGCACGAGGACTTCCAGCTCTTCATCAACAGCCGCGGCTTCGTGGAGGAGACCTTCCACACGTTCTCGTACAGCCCCGTGCCCGACGACGAGGGCCGGGTCGGCGGGGTGCTGAACACCGTCCAGGAGACGACGCAGAAGGTGCGCGGAGAGCGGCAGGTGCGGTTGCTCCGCGACCTCGCGGCCCGACTGGCGGACGCGAGGTCCGTGGATGAGGCCTGCACCCTGGCGACGGCTGTCTTCGCGACGAACAGCGCGGACCTCCCTTTCTCGCTCATCTACCTCCTGGATGTGGAAGGGCGTGAAGTCCGGCTCTCCAGCACGAGCGGCCTGGACGGCTACGAAGGCCCGGCCAGGACCGAGCGGGTGGCACTCGACTCCGCCACCTCGCCCTGGCCCTTCGCCGAGGCGGCCCGTGAGGGCCACGTCATCGTGGACGGGCTCGGGGGGCGCTTCGCGGGTCTGCCCGGGGGGCCGTGGGGCACACCGCCGGAGCGTGCCATCGTCGTGGCCTTCACCCGGCCCGGCCAGCCGCGGCCCTCGGGCTTCCTCGTCAGCGGGCTGAGCCCCCGCCGCCCCTTCGACGAGCACTACCTGGGCCTGTGCAAGCTCGCCGCCGACCAGGTGGTGACGGCCATCACCAATGCCCGCGCGTACGAGGAGGAGCGCCGCCGCGCCCAGGCCCTGACCGAGCTGGATCTCGCGAAGACGGCCTTCTTCAGCAATGTCAGCCACGAGTTCCGGACGCCGCTGTCGCTGATGCTCGGGCCGGCCGAGGACGCACTCGCCTCGCCGCGGCGGGCCCTCATGGGCGAGAACCTGAACGTCGTCTACCGCAATGCCCTGCGGCTCTTGAAGCTGGTCAACTCGCTGCTCGACTTCTCCCGCATCGAGGCGGGGCGCGCGACGGCGTCATACGAGCCCACCGACCTGGCCTCGGTGACCACCGACCTCGCCAGCGCGTTCCGGTCGGCCCTCGAGCGCGCCGGCCTGAGGTTCGTCGTCGAGTGCCCCCCGCTCCCCGAGCACGTCTACGTCGACCACGACATGTGGGAGAAGATCGTCCTCAACCTGCTCTCGAACGCGCTCAAGTTCACGTTCGAGGGGGAGATTGGCATCGCGCTGCGCTGGCTCGGGGAGTCGGTGGAGCTGGTGGTGCGGGACACCGGGACGGGCATCCCCGAGAAGGAGCTGCCGGACATCTTCAAGCGCTTCCACCGGGTCCAGGGGGCACGTTCGCGCACGCACGAGGGCTCGGGCATTGGCCTGGCACTCGTCCACGAGCTGGTGCGGCTCCACGGAGGCTCCATCGAGGTCTCCAGCCAGTTGGGTCACGGCACACGCTTCCGGGTCTGCATTCCGCGGGGCTTCGCGCACCTGCCGCAGGACCGGGTCCACACGAAGCACACCCTCGTCACCACCGCCACCGGCGCGGCGCCCTACGTGCACGAGGCGCTGCGCTGGTTGCCGGAGAGCGAAGCGGCGGAGGTCGCCCGGAGCCTGGAGCCGACCCTGCAGCCGGCGGCGGGCCTGGGGGCCCTGGCCACGAACCCGAACGCCCGCATCCTGCTCGCGGACGACAATGCCGACATGCGCGGCTACGTCCGGCGGCTGCTGGGCGAGCGCTGGAATGTCGAGGCCGTGGCCGACGGTGCCCAGGCCCTGGAGGCGGCGCGGCGCCAGCTGCCCGACCTGGTCCTCACGGACGTGATGATGCCGAACCTCGACGGCTTCGGCCTGCTCCAGGCGCTGCGCGCCGACGAGCGGCTGAAGGAGATTCCCGTCATCATGCTCTCGGCGCGGGCAGGGGAGGAGTCGCGTGTCGAGGGACTGGAGGCGGGCGCGGACGACTACCTCATCAAGCCCTTCTCCGCTCGCGAGCTCGTGGCACGTGTCGCCACTCACCTCCAGCTGTCCGAGCTGAGACGCGCGGCGCTCCGGGAGCGCGAGAAGATGTATTCGCTCTTCGAGCAGGCCCCCGTGCCCATCGTGGTGCTCCGGGGACCCAAGCACGTCTTCGAGCTGGCCAATCCCCGCTACAAGGCGATGGTCGGCAAGGAGGCGCTCCTCGGACGTACCATCCTGGAGGTCTTCCCCGAGGCGAAGGGAACGGCGATCGAAGCGATGTACGATCGCGTCTACCAGACGGGCGAGCCCTTCGTGGCGGAGGAGTTCCGGGGGGCGCTCGACCTGGGCCGGGGGGTGGAGGAGGTGTTCTTCACCTTCAACGCGTTTCCGGTGCGCAACGCCGCGGGCGAGGTGGACGGCATCATGGTGGTGGCCGTCAACATCACCGACCAGGTGCGCGCGCGGCGAAGCCTGGAGTCGGCGACGCGCGAAGCGGAGTCGGCGAACCGCGCCAAGGACGAGTTCCTGGCCATGCTGGGACACGAGCTGCGCAACCCCCTGGCGCCCATCACCACGGCGCTCCACCTGATGCGACTGCGCCTGGGGGACACGGCCCAGAAGGAGCGAAGGGTCATCGAGCGCCAGGTCGACCACCTCATGCGGCTGGTGGACGACCTGCTCGACGTGTCGCGCATCACCCGAGGCAAGGTCGAGCTGAAGAAGCAGGTCATCGAGCTCGCCGAGGTCGTGGCCAGGGCCATCGAGATGGCCAGCCCGCTCCTCGAGCAACAGCAGCACCACCTGTCCGTGTCGGTGGCGCCCCGGGGGTTGGCGGTGGACGCGGACCCCACCCGGCTCGCGCAGGTCGTCTTGAACCTGCTCACCAACGCCGCGAAGTACACCGAGCGGGGAGGGCGCATCTCCATCACCGCCACGCGCGAGGACTCGGCAGTGACGCTCTCGGTACGAGACAGCGGGATTGGCATCGCGCCGGAGATGCTGCCGCGCGTCTTCGAGCTCTTCGTCCAGGAGCGCCAATCCCTGGACCGCTCCCAGGGAGGTCTGGGCCTGGGGCTCGCCATCGTGCGCAGCATGGTGGCCATGCATGGCGGCACGGTGTCCGCGCGCAGCGAGGGGAGGGGCCGTGGAAGCGAGTTCACCCTCCGACTCCCCGTGGCGGCGCAGCAGGCCGTGGTGACTTCCACCGCCGGCGGAGTCCATGCGGCGGTGGAGCCCGCGCGGGAGACGGGATGCAGGATTCTCGTCGTCGACGACAACGAGGATGCGGTGGACCTCCTGGCCGAGTTCCTGCAGTCGCTGGGTCATGAGACGCGCATCGCCCATGATGGCCCCGCGGCCCTGCGCGCCGTGGAGGGCTTCCAGCCGGACTTCGCCCTGCTCGACATCGGGCTCCCCGTCATGGATGGGTATGAGCTGGCGCGCCGCCTCCGGGAGGTTCCCGCGCTCGCGGCCATGAAGCTCATCGCCATTACCGGCTACGGCCAGGAGGCGGACCACCAGCGCTCGCGCGAGGCGGGATTCAACGCGCACCTGGTCAAGCCCGTCCGTCTCGAGGCGGTGGAGTCGATGCTCAAGACGCTGTCGAGCGCTGAGGGGTGACGCCTGAAACCCCACCGGGTGCGGACGGGTGTCCTCATCTGGTGGGGCAGCTCCACGCTGAATCCAGGGATGGGCCCCGCCGCCGTCTCAGAAGATGCTGGGAGGCGGCCAGCCCGGGTTCTCGATTTCGTCCTCGCCCACCGTGGTTTCGAGGCCGGCCCGGATGGCGGCCGGCGAGTCCGCCTCTGGGATGGTGATCTCGACGACGAAGTTCTGCCCGGGCGTGTCGCGTATCTCCCGGAGAACGCCTTCGAGCTCGTCGACGCTGGCGGCCTTGCGGCCGACACCGCCGAACACCTCGGCGATCCGGTCATACTTCCAGCGAGGCAGGACGTTGTAGGGATAGAACGTGTCGAGCAACGGATCCTTGTACTCCACCACCGGCGAGCGGAACGGGTTGGGGTTCACGATCTGCTGCTCGATGCCGTAGAGCCCGTTCGCCAGCACGAACACGACCGTGTTCAATCCGTTCGCGTGGTGGTCCGATACGGCCTGGCAGGTCTCGTGGAACGCGCCGTCCCCGACGATGACGATGGCGCGCTTGTCAGGTCTGGCGCAGCTGACGCCGGTCCCGGCACCCACGGAGTAGCCGATCGCGAGCCAGGCGGCTTGAGCCACGAACCCATCCTGCGCCGGGATGTGGAGGCTCTGTGCGCCGACGAGCGGGAAGCCGGCGTCGACGACCACCACCTCCTTGGCCGTGAGCCAGCCGCCAAGCGAAGCGAAGAACGCGTCGTACGTGAGCCGCGGGGCCTTGAGCGCGGCCTTGCTCGACACGGCGGGCCTGACCCGCAAGCCGGCCAGGTGCTTTCCCGCGCTCTGCTCCGCCCAGGCGATGAACGCCTTCTCGAGCCCCTGGATGAACGCCTCGAGGCCGACGAGCGGGAAGAAGCTCGCGCCGACCCACACACCCCCGTGCGATGCCAGGATGGTGCTCGAGCTGCGGATGTTCTGATTGCCGGTGTCCTTGCCGGTGGTCCAGGCCCCGAGTCCGATGAGGCAGCCGTCGTCGCCAACGAGCTGCTGAATCTCGGTCTGGGTCAGCGTGACGCAGCCCTGGAAGTACGCGTGGTCTTCGGACACGACGGACTTGCTCAGCGGTGAAGTGACGAACCCGATGCCCTGGCCTTCGAAGGCGTGCAACCGGTTGACGGTGTCGAGCAGGCTCAGGAACGGCTGGGTGAGGCCGAACCGCTGCAGCTCGATTCCCGCCCAGAAGATGCACTTCGTCTTGCTCTGGATCAGCTGCATGGCGGCAGCCACGGCCTGCGTGGCTTCGCTCACCGCGATGGTCGTCCCGAGGCCGGAGCGCAGCTCACCCACGGGTGCCTGACACGCCGCTCGCCAGACATCCTCGGCGAACTCCAGGTAGACCGGTCGCCGCTGCGTGAGCATCGCCGTGAGCACCGAGTCGATCTGGTAGGGGGCGCGTCGCGCATCGGACACCCGCTCCGCGCCCACCGTCACGGGCCGGAACACGTCGATGTCCACGGCCGGGGCGCCCGTGGTGTGCGAGTACAGGAGGCCCGCGTTCTTTTCGACCGAGTCCTCCTTGTTGGTCGGTGCCCCGTTGATCAGCAGCACGGGGACCTGCTCGGTATAGGACCCGGCAATCGCGTTCAGGAGACTGAAGGCTCCGACGCTGTAGGTGACGTGGAGCGCGCCGATGCCCTTGAGCCGCGCGTAGGCGTCGGCGGCGTAGCCGGCACAGAGTTCGTTCGCGTTGTGGGTGATGACGATTGGAGACTTCTTGTCCGCCAGAATCGTATTCAGGAACGGCGCCGTGTAGTTCCCGGCGACGCCAAACAAGCGGTCCAGACCCAGCTGCTCGAGCCGGGTCTTGAGGTATTGGGCAACCGTCCACTTCATGGCCTTATCCCCTTGCAAGCGTGAGCCTTACGGCTTGTCGAAGTAGGTGAGAGAGACCGCGTGCGGGTGCCTGGGCTTGCGCCGGCCCTGGGCGGCGGCCAGCTCCTTCTCCTGGGTGCCGCCGAAGCTGGGATCGATGTACTTGCGAATCGATTCCGCGCTGCGCCTGGCGTAGGCGACCTTCATGGCCTCCGACGGGGTGACGCCGTGCTCCTCCCGATAGACCTCGGAGATCGGCTTCAGCTTGAAGGCCTTGGCCAGGACGAGATCGGCGGAGCGCAGGGCGCCTTCGACCCAGCCCTGGTAATCCGAATAGGCCTCGCCGCACGTGTAGAGGTTCTTCAGCGGCTCGACCAGGTACGGAATCACTTCGCCGTCGTTCGCGTGCAGCCCCCATTGGTGCACGCCGAAGTCGAAGTTCTCGGCAGGCGGCGTCCGGGTCAGGGTGGAGCCATCCCAGATGCGCGCGCTCGTCATCACGGGCCTGGGAGCGTAGTTCGTGTTGAACAGCTGCTTGAAGAACCGGGTCGCGGTCTCCACGACCGCGTCCGAAGCGGCGAAGATGCTCTGGGGCTGCCTGGCGCTGTATTCGCGCTGCATCGCCGAATCGAACAGCGGTCCCGTCTGCTGGAGGGCCTTCCAGAAGTTGATGTTCAAGTAGTCGCAGTAGATGGTGAGCGCGGCCGGCAACGTGTACTTCCGGGCCTGGATGGCATCGAGCTTGACCTGCAGGTGCTCCGGAATCGGTTCACCCCGCTGCTGCATCCAGTTCGAGTACTCGAGCGCGGCGAAGGTCGCCTCGTCGATGGCATAGAAGGGGTAGACGGACCCGAGCGGCAGGTCGGAGAAGTTGGGCCCGTACCCGACGCCGAGCTGGCCGCTCAGGTTGTTCCCCCACCAGGCGGTGTCATAGTAGAGGTTGATCTTCAGCAGGGCCTGGTTCGTCGTGGTCTGCAGGGTGTCCCACAGCATCGCGGACGCGCCGTCGGTCAGGTCGTTCAGCGCCGGAGACCGCAGGAAGAGCTTCTCGAGCGGCAGCCGGGGAATGGCGAGGATGAGCTTCCGGGCCTGGATCGTCCCGCTCTCGAGCTTTCCGCTCTTGTCCTTCGTCGTGTACCTCACGACGTAGGCGTCGCGCTCCTTGCCGACGATGCTGGTGACCTCGGTGTTGAGATGGATGCGCTCCTTCGGGAGGCTGGAGGCGAGCGCGTTCGGGAGCGTGCTGAAGCCGTTCTCGAGCGTGTGGAAGTCGGGATTGGCCGGGAAGTCCTCCAGCAATTGATACGCCTCACCGGCGTTCATCCGTGACAGGAACGTGCCGTTGAAGCCCGACAGCGCGTACAGCATCTGGACGCACTCGTTGGAGTACCCCATCGAGATGAAGAGGTCCCAGAGCGACCAGTCCTTGAGCTTGACGCCGTTCCACTGGCATTCGAGCCGGAAGCGCTGCCAGAACTCCGGGGTGCGACGGTTCGGCCGGTCCTTGAAGTTCGGATTGACGGCGAGGATGCGATTGAAGACGGTGTCAATCATGGTGGAAGGGTTGATGCCCTTCTCGGAGGGAGCGAGGTTGTAGAGCTCGCTCCAGATGCGGTAGTTGTCGGCGACGGACTGCTCCGTGTCGAAGCTCGTGCCGCGGAAGCAGAGGCGGTTGGTGCCCGAGCCGCTCATGGGAAACGGGACCACCTCCTTGTCGAGCCCGAAGAGGAGCAGCAGGCTCATGAGGTCGTCCATGAGGTCGAAGGTGAAGCGCATGCCACCTTCCTCCTCCTTCACCGTCTCCTTGTCGCCGAAGCGGATGAGGTCGGAGTCGAGCCTGCCGCCGGTGCGGTCCGAGCGCTCGAAGATGGCGATGTCCGCCCCCGCGTGCTCCCGCAGGATGCGCCACGTGGAGTAGAGGCCGGCCATGCCGGCCCCCACGACGAGGATGTCGACAGACGTGGGGATTGGCTGGTTGTGAGAAAGCTCCGCACTCGAGAGATGTCCCATGGACCCTCCTGTTCAGTGTTGGACTTCGTCCAGTCTGGAATTGAAGGACTGCCGAACCGAAAGCCGAGCGATGGCGCGTCAGAACGCCTGACGAGGACGCGTGAGGCGTCGCGGACAGGAGAGCAACCGGAGCGGCGGTCTGAAGGGGAGGGCGGGCTTCAGGTTCATCGGATCCTTCTCCGGATGGAGCGGGAGATCGCGTTGCACGACCACCGGAAGCCGAAGAACCTGAGGATGACGCGATCGAAATCCATTCAAGGATGACAGGAAATTCATTTAAGTCAAGTCATCCCGAGAGATGCGTGCCTGCACTGGGATTGAGGGACTGCCCTGCGGGCCCGGGCGAGACGCCGCGATGCCTCACCCTTCGTCGGGCTCGGCTCCCGCTGGAATCGCGTGGCGCTCCAGCAAGCGCCGCAGCTGGGTGCGGTGCATCCCGAGAGCGCGCGCGGTCGCGGCCACGTTCCCACCGTGTTCCCGCAAGGCCGTCTCGATCCGGGCACGCTCGCCGTCGTTCAGGGGCCTGGCCTGCGGTGCTCCCCCTCGGGGCAATGACGGCGCCTCCGGTGCCGGCGCGGCGGGAGCGGTGGAGCTGAAAGCCGTGCCTGCGCTCGGGCTCAGGTGTCGCGCCTCGACACACCGGGCACCCTTCATCAGCGCTGCATGGGCGGCGCTGCGCGCCTCGACCAGAAGCTCGCGGACGTTGCCTGGCCAGGGCCGCAGCAGACAGGTCTCCACCAACGAGACGTGGAGCTCCAGCCCGTCGGACACCTGGGCCACCGCGCGTTGGAGAAGCAGAGGGACTTCCTCGGGGCGCTGCCGGAGTGGCGGCAGGGTGACCTCCGGGCGTCCGATGCGGAAGTACAGGTCCTCCCGCAGCTTCCCGTTCGCCACCTGCGCGCGCAGGTCCCTGTGAGTCGCCGAGCACACCCGCAGGTTCACCTTCTTCGGACGAGATGCTCCCAATGGGAGCACCTCCCGAGCCTCCAGCGCCCTCAACAGCTTGGCCTGGACGGCCAGGTCGAGCTCCACCACCTCGTCGAGAAAGAGCGTGCCCCCATCCGCGTTCTGGAGGAAGCCCTCCGCGTCGTCAGCCCCCGAGTAGGCACCCCGCTTGGAGCCGAACAGGAGCCGCTCCGCGAGCCCCTGGGGAATCGTCGCGCAGTTGACCGCCACCAGGGGGCCCTCGCGGTGGGGACCATGGTCGTGGAAGGCCTGCACCACTCCCTCCTTGCCGGTGCCGCTCTCGCCGTGAACATGCAGCGAGAACCCGAGCTGTGCCGCCCGCGTCACCTCCGCCAGCAGTGCCTGGACCGCGGGGCCTCGGACGAATCCGTCCATGATTTCGACCCCGTGCTTCGCCAGCGGCCCCACATCCGGACAAGGAACGAAGAGCGAGTCTCCCAGGCGGATCACCCGTTGCGCCTCACGTGGCGTCCCCGCGGGGAGCGGCTCCCCATCCACGAAGGTGCCGTTCTGGCTTCCCAGGTCGATGACCTGGAAGCGCCGCCCGTCGAACTGGATGCGGGCATGACGGCGCGACATCCGGAGATCGTGGACCTCTCCCATCGCCGCCGCGCCGCGGCCCAGCTCCAGGGACCCGCTGAGCAGGGGCAGGGCCTTCGCGCTCATCACTCCGTGGGAGAAGAGAAGGATCAGCCCCGGGGTGCGTGCCACCGCGGTGCTGCTCCCACTCATCTCCCCGCTCGACTGCAGGGTCGACCCGTCCTTGTCCATGGCCGGCCCGAATATAGGCAACAAGTGCCTGGCACAGGTCACTGTGCCAGCAACCGTGCCACACCTCAGGTGAGTCACCGGGAGCGGCAGAGAACCCCACTCGGGTAAGGTTGCTCTCACAGTCTGGCATGGATCTGGCTAGCTGAGCCCCCCAGGCGCACACCGCCCTGATCGACCGTGGAGGAAGAGCAGATGGGAGTGATGATGAACCAGGAGCCGGGTAGGCACTCATCCGCCATGCGGGTATCCACATGGCTCAGCTGCATGGTTCTGCTGATGGTGGCCTCCGGGGGGAACGGGTGTCGCACCACGGGCGAGCCAGCGGGGGAGGGCGATCAGGCGACAAGCTCCATGGGGGTGAGCAAGCTGGTCAGTTCCTGCCCGACGACATGCAGGGTCAGCAGCACCCACCAGACCTGTGAGCCGGCCGACCCGGCCTCCTTGACGTCATCCGACTGCGGGAGTTGCACGGTCGAAACCACTGATAAAGGCATTTCCTGTTTGAGCTGCGGCGGATGCCCCACGGGAACGTGCGACCCGGGCTGTTCGAATGGTCTGGGGATCTACGTCGCCGAGCGAGGAAACTACTGCTTCGGGGCGCCGGAGCACCCTGACGAACGTTCTGTGAGGAGAGGGGGCGCATTCTGTCCGGAGGCTTTTGTCAACCGCGAGCTCGAAGGCAAACAGACCGTCATGCTCCGGGGCCTGGCCTGGCCGGGTTGGACACCCGTCGAGCTACCCGTCAGCGCGGTGCATGGGGATGTCGTCAAGGCTGTCAGGTCGGCCCGGATCAAGGATGGAAACTTCCAGCTCACGCTCGATGATGACAGCTTCTTCAGCGGGGTGAGCATCAGCCAGGTGGAGCTCCGGGTCGGTGCCAATCCCAACGCCCCTGCCTACAGGCTGGGATTCGGTGAGCATGAGCTGGGCGTCACCAGCCGATACAGGGTCCAATACACCGGAGCCGATGGGCCCAAGCCACTTTGTGCCGGCCCCTACCCGAATAGCCCTCCTGCGCGTACGGCCTTCCTTCCCGGCCGGGCGGTGGATGGCTGGAACGCCTACGTGACAGAAGAGCCAAACGTCGTGACGATGGCCTGCGAAACGGGCGCCATTGTCACCTGCTCCCAGGTCTGGGGCTACGTGCCGTGGAACACCGGTAAGGGCCAGCCCGACACAATGCTCGAAACGATCTACGCGTCCTGTCTCCAAGCGAAGCGTGCCGCCTACTTCGTGGAGGCCGGCCACTTGCGGAGCTACACACGGAGCGGCATCGAGGTCCGTAGACGGGATCAACTCAACATCAAGGCCGACGTCATCGAAGACGTGGAAGCCGTCTGGGGCCCTCAGGGTGCGGAGTGCATCACCCCGGAGAACAACCGTCTCAAGGATCCCCAGCTCGCGTCCCAGCTCCAGGAGCTCGCCACCAAATACGGCGTGCCCTCGTGCAAGTCCGGAGAGGGGACGCTCGTGACCGGGCCGTTCCCCTAATTCCGTGGGAGTCACTCGGCCGGAGCGAGCAGCGCCTCCGCCTCGCGCGCTGGCGCCTCGAGCTCCCGCTGGAGCAGGGGGTTGAGCTCGAGGGCCCGCGCGAGGGCGTCCCGTGCTCGCAGCGCGGTGTCGCCCCGCTGGCTCTTCTCGTCCAGGAGCCGCGCGCGCGCCAGCAACAGCCTGCCATGGGTCGCGTGGGCGTGCGCCGACCGCGGGTCGAGCCGGAGCGCGAGCGCCACCTGCTCCAGTCCCTGGGTGAGGGCGGCGGAAGCCTCTCCCCTCGGCAGCACCTCCGCCAGCCGCCATGACACCCTCGCCAGCACCTCGTGGCTCTCGTTGTAGGCGTGCAGCTCCACCGCGCGGCGTGCCTCGGCGAACGCCCTTCGCAAGTGCGGCAGCTCCCCTCGCGCGCTCCTCTTCGCCCAGTCCGCCTCCGCCAGGGCCAGTCGCGCGCCCTCCACCCGGCAGTCCACGCACCTGGGGTCGAGACGGTAGGCCTCCACCAGCGCTGCTCGTCCCGCCGCGAGCGCGGGGCCTGGGTCTTCGTTCCGTTGCAGGGCGTAGGTCATCGCGAGCAGGTGACCCATGGCCCGGTAGAGCTGGGTCCGCCCATGCGCCGGGTTGAGCTCGATGGAGCGCGCGAGAGACGAGGCAGCCCGCTCCAATGAAGCGCGAGGGTCACCACCGGAGCCGAGCTGATGGCGGGCCTGGGTCAGCTCCGCGAGGGCGACGATGTTCAGCGCCGCGTAGAAGCGAGCGTCGATGGCGAGGGCCTGCCAGGCCGCCTCGAGGGCCTTCCGTACCTCTGCTCGTGGGTCCTCTCCGCGCGAGACGCTGTCGCTCGCCATGGCGTTGTAGAGGTCGGCCAGGTTGACGAATGCGAAGAGGTACTTCGGGTCGCTCTGGGTTGCCCGGAGGAAGTACCGCTCCGCCTCCACGTAGGCCGAGCGGGGATCCTGACCGTGCTCCCGCTGGTGGTTGCCCCTCCAGCGGTGGACGTTCCCGAGGTCGTTGAGCCCCCACGGATAGTTGGGCTCGAGCTCGATCGCCCGGGTCAACGACGCGATGGCCTCGTCCCAGGCCGGGTTCGGATCCTTGCCCTCCCGCGCCTGTTGCAGACCCCGCATGTAGTGGCTCAGCCCCAGCGTGTCGTGAGCGTAGACATCCCGGGGGTCCAGCTCCACGGCGCGCGAGGCCGTGGCGAGCCATTCGGCGAGGATCGGCTTCGGATCCAGCCCGCCGCCCTGGAAGTTCATCACCCGGTACCAGTTCATGAGCACGTAGGCCTTCCGGGTGTGCCCGAACGCGCGCAGCGGGGCCGCCTGGAGGGCCTTGTCGCTCGCCACCAGGGCTCGTTCGAGCGACTCCTTCCGCGAGCGTCCCTGCCGCAGGTCCAGCTCCGACTGCTGCAGCCACACCTCGGCCAGTGCGTCGTGGTTCCGCGGGTCACTGCGCCCGTCCTCCACCGCCCGCTCGTACAGGCGCGCCGCTTCCTCGAAGCCGGCGCGCGCCGCGTCGTATGCGCCCTGCTCCAGGTGCTCCATGGCCCGGGCATGGGCCACGTCTCCCGCCAGCCGCCTGGCCTCGTACATCCAGGGACTTTGCGCCGCCGCCTGCTCCGCGGCCTTCGCCGCCCCGGCATACTCCCGCCGGTAGAAGGCGATCAGCCCCTCGAGGTAGAAAGGCGACTCCAGCTCCAGCCCCCGGCTGCGATCGAGCGACTGGAGCGCGGGCTCGAGGTACTGCTGCTCGAGGAGGCGCTGCTGCCCGGCCGCCCAGTCCTTGCCGCCCCTGCGCCGCGCCTCCTCCAGCAGCCGGTGGTACAGCTCCCCGAGCGTGCGCCCGAGCGCGTAGTGCAGCTCCGGTGTGTCCACGCCGTTCTCCCGGGCGCGCGTCAACGCCTCCCGGGCCGCCTCGAGCTCGTGCATCGCCAGGTGGCCGCGCCCGAGCGCGTACTGGACGAGCCCCTCGCCGTGGGCCCCCAACCCGTGCCGCAGCGCCGCGATCCTCGCCATCTGCTCACGGACGAGCTGATGCTCGCGGCCGGTATCGTGCAGCAACAGCGTGTGGGAGGTGCGCAGGAACCACTCGATCTGCTTGACCTGCTGTCCGAGCTGCCCGGCCACCGCGGCGCGCTCCTCTGACTGCTGCCGGGCGTGGCGTGCCTGGAGCGAGGAGTACACCCCGAGAGCGGAGAGCATCAGGATGCTCGCCAGCGACACCGCGGAGACCGAGACGAGGGCCCGGTGCTTCCGGGAGAAGCGCCGCAGCCGATGCGCCAGGCTCGGGCGCCGCCCGAGGATGGGTTCGCCGTCGATGTAGCGCCCGAGATCCTCGGCGAGCGCGCGCGCGGAGGAATAGCGCTGCTCCGGCTCCTTGCTCAGGCACTTGAGGACGATGGTCTCCAGGTCGCTGTCGAGCCGCGGCACACGCGCACGCAGGGGCGGCGGCTCCTCGTGGAGCACCTTGGCCAGGGTGCCCATCAGCGTGGAGTCGGAGAAGGGTGCCACCCCGGCGAGCAGCTCGTAGAGCGTCGCGCCGAGGCTGTAGACATCCGAACGGCGATCGATGTTGTGGACCTCGCCGCGGGCCTGCTCGGGCGCCATGTATGACGGCGTGCCCATCAGCGCCCCCGTCGAGGTGAGGTCGTGGCCTTGGTGGACCTCGTATGCCAACCCGAAGTCCATCACGAGCGGGCGCCAGCGCCCGTCCTCCCCGCGCTCGAGCATGATGTTGGAGGGCTTGAGGTCCCGGTGGATGATGCCAAGCCGGTGCGCCTCGTGGATGGCGGTGGCCACCACCCTCATCACCTCCACCTTCTCGACCAGGGACAGCTCGCTGGCGGCCCGGTCGAGCTGCTGGCCCTGGACGAACTGCATGGCAATGAATGCCTTCCCGCCAACGTCGCTTGCCTCGTAGATGGTGCACACGTTGGGGTGATGGATCCGCGCCTGGGCCCGAGCCTCCCGGAGGAAGCGCATCATCCGGTCGGGGTCCGCCCCGCGGATGAGCTTGAGCGCCACGACGCGTCCGAGGCGCCGATCGAAGGCCTTGAAGACCTCGCCCATGCCACCGCGGCCCACCCGCTCGTGGACCTCGTACCGTTCCAGCTGGGGAAGCGGGCTCTCCGCGCCTCCTCTGGAAGAAGGGAGGCGCTCCGGAGAGGTCGCGGTGGAGGGAGCCGCCGCTTCCGCGAGCGTCGGCTCGAGCGGCGGTGCTTTCGTGGTGGGGGGCGGCATCTGTCCTCCTCCCCACGAACCATACCAGCCAGGCCCCCCTCGCGGCCCCGGCCGAAAGAGAAGACCCCGTGGCACCTCGAGGGCGCCACGGGGCTCTCTACCGAGCGGAGGCGGCGGGAATCGAGCCCGCCGCCGGAAGTTGGGAAGGAGGGGCGCGCGTGCGATCAGTTGCAGGCGCGGGTGGAGTAGGCGCTCGGCCAGGCCTCGATCCAGTCGCAGAGGTCCCCGATCTTCTGCTCGGTGAAGCGCGGGCCCCAGTTGGTGGTGCTGTCCGGGTAGCCCTTGTGCACGCCAAGGACATACAGGTCGCTGCCCACGTAGCTCTGGATGGCCGAGCCGCTGTTGCCACCCTGCGTGTCACACTTGTGGTAGAGCACGTCGCTGGTGGTGTTCGAGATGGTGCAGGACGAGCGGTACATGTAGCCGCCGCAGTCATCGCTGGCCAGGGGCGAGGCCGCGCACGTGTTGTTCCAGACCGGATAGCCCCACACACGCATGGCGCGGTCCTGGTAGAACGAGTCGCTCGTCCACCAGCCGAACCCGAGGTAGCCCAGGTTCGCCGTCTCCGGCTTGTCCTCGAGGATGAGCAGGGCGTAGTCCCACGCGGTGGCGTGGGTACGGGCGTAGCGCGCCACCACCTTGCGGTAGGCGCCGTTGGGCGTGCGGTCCGCGCCAGAGCCCTTGTGGCCGGGCGAGAAGTAGAGCGGCCAGTACCAGGTGCCCGCGTTGTCGTGGAGGCAGTGCGCGGCCGTCACCGCGTGGCGAGGGCCGATCATCGTCGCGGTGCAGGTACCCGTCGTGGCGTTCTCGTCGTAGATGATCGGTCCAACCGCCCGGTACGGCCACGTCTGGAGGGTGGCGTCGGAGTTGACCACGGTGCGGTCATCCGTGCCGATGACGATGCCCTGGGACACGCTATCGAGCAGGAAGCCCGGAGTGCCGCCCCCGTCGTCGCCGCGCCAGCTGCCACCGCCGCGCATCTCCTGGGGAAGGTCCATCGCCGCGTCGCCGGTGGCGCGGAACATGCGGCCGTCGCCCAGCACGAGGTAGTCGCCATCGGGGAGGTTGGCCTTGCCCGAGGGGGTGATGGCCTCGTCCTTGCCCAGGGGGCGCTGGGCCACCTGGCGCTCGAACTTCCAGCCACCGCTCCAGCTGGAGGGGTCCACGGCGGCGAGCTCCTCCTCGACGGGCGGAGGGGTGGACTCGCACCCCTGGCTCACCAGGCCCGCGACGGAGAGGAGGACCGCGGCGCCCAGGTGGCGCGAGCGGCGGAGCGAAAGGCGAAGCGGGAGGGTCGACAGCGTCGGCATGGTGGGTTCTCCGTGTGGAGGGTGTTGCCGCGGCATAGAGCAGCCGCCATGCCAGGCTTCAGCGAGGCCCCACGCGCCCGGTCGCGCGATGCAAGTGGTTGAAATCAAGGGCTCTGAGGGGCGCGGCACGGCTGGCACACGCCAGAGCGGGTGGCACAGGGGCCGTGCCTTCCATGTGCCAGCCGTGCCGCGCGTGGCGAACGCGGCCAGCTGCGTGCGCCCCGCTTCACGGTCGGCTGAATTCAGCCATCGAGCTCGTCGGCCTCGAGCCCCACGGCTTCGAGATCCAGCTCCTCCAGCGGGATGCGCTGGAGGTGCGTTCGAGGCGTGTCGTTCTCGTCGAGCTCGTCCTCGTATTGCTCCGCGCCGCTCTCGTAATTCACCCAGAGCTGGCCATCGATGATCTGGATGCCCTGGGCCCAGGAGTCGATGAGACCGTTGCTGATGTCGGTGCCCCCGCCGAGGGGCGCGGTGAAGTTCTCCTCGTCGAAGGGCAGATGAATCAACTCCTGCTTGCCCGTGGTGAAGAGGATGGCTCCGTCCACGACCGTCATTCCCTGCGCACGTTCCGGGGCGGTAATCGGGCCCTGCAGCGAGTCCTCCGCCATCTGACCGTCCTCACCTATCTTGAAGCGCCAGACGGCTCCGACGCTGCAGTCCGTGTTGACGCCGTCTTTCTCGCTGCTGTAGGTGCCGACGTAGACGTAGCCGTCCTTGACGGTCAGATAGCTCGCGTTGGACAGGTACTGGGTCCCGGTCGCCGGGTCCCGGAAACCCTCGGCGCTCGGCATGTCGATGACGTGAAGCGCGCGGACCGGCGTCTCCCCGCTCTCCGCCGCGTCATCGATGTCCTCACGCCGATAGACATAGATATGCTCTGTGTCGGCGACGTAGACGAACTCACCGTCGGTCGAAACACCCCCGCCATGCGTGGGGGCGCCAATGGTGGGGTCGGCGCCCATACCGCCGAGCTCGACATGACCGGACTCCTCTCCCGTGTCCTTGTCCTGGATGGAGATCCGGACCTGATGCGTTTCGTGGTGGTAGTAGGTCGTCAGCGTTTCGCCGGTGGCCTCGTCGTAGCCGAGGCCCTGGGGCGTCCACCCGGTCCTGAGATGGATGAGCTCGCCCTGTTCGTACCCGCCCCCACCTCCCTCGACATCGACCAGGGCCGGAAGCGTGACCGGCGCCCTACCGCTTCCCTGCAGGTCGAGGAGTCGGGGCGGCGCGGCCTGGAACGTGTCGCGGAAGTACGGTGTGGACGGTGTGGCGGCGGGTGGGGGCGCTGGCGCCGGGGCCGCCGGAGTCTGCCGGGGGACCGTCGGAACCACCGTGGAGACGAGTCGGCGAATCGAATCGAACATGGCAGTCCTCCTCTGGGCTCGGCGCGACGTGAGGTAATACGCGCTTCCCGCCAGCCGGTTACACGGGCGGAGACCCGGGGCAGGGG